>NZ_JBVJWR010000008.1:0-136626 GCF_055602235.1 Streptomyces sp. NPDC037410
GGGGAATCGGGTGACCTGCTCGTGGGAGGGGAGGTGGGGGAGGGGGGGGGGGAGAAGGACGCAGCCACGGGGGTGTTTCCCCCGGGGGGGGGGGGGTTTTCCCCCCCCCCCCCCCCCCCGCGCGTTGTGGGCGGCGCTTCCGCGCCCACACGGGCGGGGCGCAGGTCACAGCGCGCGGGCGTATGCCCACAAGGTGTTGGTAAAGGCATCGTGGGGGCAGGCGTAGCCTCGGGGCTATGAACTCGTACGGATCCTTTCCCGGCGCGCGGCCGCGGCGGCTGCGGACGACGCCCGCCATGCGCCGGATGGTGGCCGAGACGCGGCTGCACCCCGCCGACCTGATCCTTCCCGCGTTCGTGCGCGAGGGCATCACCGAGCCCGTGCCGATCCAGGCCATGCCCGGGGTCGTCCAGCACACGCGGGACACCCTGCGGAAGGCCGCCGTGGAGGCGCTCGAGGCCGGGGTCTCCGGAATCATGCTCTTCGGCGTGCCCGTGGACGAGAAGAAGGACGCCGCCGGGACCGCCGGCACCGACCCCGACGGCATCCTCCAGGTCGCCATCCGGGACATCCGCGCCGAGGTCGGCGACGAGCTCGTCATCATGTCCGACCTGTGCCTCGACGAGTTCACCGACCACGGCCACTGCGGCGTCCTCGACGCCGACGGCCGCGTCGACAACGACGCCACCCTGGAGCGCTACGCCGAGATGGCCCAGGTCCAGGCCGACGCCGGCGTCCACGTCGTCGGCCCCTCCGGAATGATGGACGGCCAGGTCGGCGTCGTCCGCGACGCCCTCGACACCATCGGCAAGGAGGACGTGTCGATCCTGGCCTACACGGCCAAGTACTCGTCCGCCTTCTACGGCCCCTTCCGCGAGGCCGTCGGCTCCTCCCTCAAGGGCGACCGCAAGACCTACCAGCAGGACCCCGCCAACCTCCGCGAGTCCCTGCGCGAGGTGGCCCTCGACCTGGAGGAGGGCGCCGACATGGTCATGGTCAAGCCCGCGGGGCCCTACCTCGACGTGCTCGCCAAGGTCGCCGCGTCCGTCGACGTCCCCGTCGCCGCGTACCAGATCAGCGGCGAGTACTCCATGGTCGAGGCCGCCGCCGAGAAGGGCTGGATCGACCGCGAGAAGGCAATCCTGGAGACCCTCACCGGCATCCGCCGCGCCGGCGGGCAGATGATCCTCACCTACTGGGCGACCGAGGCCGCGCAGTGGCTGTCCGCCGGACGCCGCTAGCCGCGACCTAGTCCCACCAGAACGTCCACACAGGGGCGTCAAGCAGGGCCTTGCGGGCGTACTCGCGCAGGCTCGCGTGGCGCCCCTGCGTGATGTTGTCCGGGCAGAACGCGAAGTGCTCCGCCGCCACCGCCTCGGCCTCCTCCGGAGTCCGGGGCGGTGCCGCCACCGACACCACCAGCTGGTCGAAGGTGAGCGCGACGACCCGGGCGCCGAAGCGGTCCTCCCAGGAACGCAGCACCGCGCACAGCCGAGCCACGTCGTTCTCGTGGTTCAACGGCCCGCTCCAGCCGATCACCGCCGGTATGTCCGCGCTGCGCCGGGCCGGGACCAGCGCCGGCCGGGCGTCCGCCAGCCAGAAACCCGGCTCCGTCAGCATCTCCGCGACCGTCGCCGCCGCCCGGTCGGGATCCGCGCCCGACGGCTGCGCCGGAGCCAGCCCCGGCCAGCCGGCGTCGGGCGAGGCCTCGATCTCGTCCGCCGCGTAGTACCCCCAGAAGTCGGCGAGGACCTCCTCGGCGTCGTGATCCGCCGGATCGCTCATCCGCTCCGGCATCAGGTCCCACCGGTCCAGCCCCCACTCGCCGCCCAGCAGCACCGGCAGCAGCCCCGCCGTCCGCGCCGCCGGACGCAGCGCCGCCCACGCGGCCGGTCCCGCCGGGCCGTGTCCCGACCACAGGTACGGGGAGTCCGCCGGGCCCGTCAGGGCGCCGGGCGGCAGGTCGAGGCCGAGGGAGCGGCCGGTCGGATCGGATACGAGCTTGGGCAGCTGGTTCGGGATCATCGCCATGATCAGAACGTACGGGGAGCCACTGACAACGAGTGGTGGGGCGGCAGTGGGCGGCGCACCCTGGAGAGGTAGCCGACAGGTCCTCGGTGGAGGTGGTCCTCATGATGCACACGCTTGTCGGATGGCATGTGGAGATGGAGTTCAAGGAGGAGGGTGACCGGACGCGGGCCGCGGCCATGGTCCGGCTCACCGACGGCACCGAGTTCCGGGCCCACGGCACCGCGAACCGGCACCCCTCCGATCCGGACCAGCTGCGCGTGGGCGAGGAGATCGCGGGCGCACGGGCCCTCATGGACCTCGCCTCGCAGCTGCTCCAGAAGGCCCACAAGGAGATCGACGAGGTGTCCGGCCGGACCTCGCGCGCCATCCGCTGACGACGAAGCCCCCGATACGACATCTCCGTACCGGGGGCTTCGCTTCCAGAAGTGTCAGAGGCGGCAGAGACGCCTCAGGGGTGTCAGAGACGCTCGGGCGTCCGGATGCCGAGCAGCGCCATGCCCTGGTGCAGCGTGCGGGCGGTCAGCTCGCACAGGAACAGACGGTTCTCGACCTGCTCCGGGGTGTCCGCCTTCAGGACCGGGCACTCCGAGTAGAACGTCGTGTAGTGCGAGGCCAGCTGGTACAGGTACGCCGCCAGCTTGTGCGGCGCGTACTCCACGGCCGTCTCCGCGATCAGCTCGCCGAAACCGTCCAGGTGCAGACCGAGCGCACGCTCCGAGGCCGCCAGACCCAGCTCCCGGTGCGCGACCGGCTTCGCGTCGCCCGCCTTCCGCAGGATCGACTGGATACGCGCGTACGCGTACTGCAGGTACACCGAGGTGTCGCCGTTCAGCGAGACCATCTGGTCCAGGTCGAACTTGTAGTCACGGGCCGCCGACGTCGACAGGTCCGCGTACTTCACCGCGCCGATGCCCACCTGCGCACCACGCTCGGCGATCTCCGCCTCCGTGAGGTCCTGGGCCTTCTCGCGGACCACGGCCGACGCCCGGTCGATCGCCTCGTCCAGCAGATCCACCAGCCGCACCGTCTCGCCCTCACGGGTCTTGAACGGCTTGCCGTCCTTGCCCAGGACCGTGCCGAAGGCCAGCTGGACGGCCTTCACCTCGTCGTTCAGCCAGCCCGCCCGGCGGGCCGTCTCGAAGACCATCTTGAAGTGCAGCGACTGGCGGGCGTCCACCACGTACAGCAGCGACGTCGCCTTGAGGTTCCGCACCCGGTCCCGGATCGCCGACAGGTCCGTCGCCGCGTAACCGAAGCCGCCGTCGGACTTCTGCACGATCAGCGGCACCGGGTTGCCGTCCGGGCCCTTCACGTCGTCGAAGAAGACGCACAGCGCGCCCTCGGAGCGGACCGCGACGCCCGACTCCTCCAGGATGCGGCAGGTCTCCGCCAGCATGTCGTTGTAGCCGGACTCGCCGACGACGTCGCCGTCCTGGATGTCCATGTCCAGCTTGTCGAAGACCGAGTAGAAGTAGATCTTCGACTCGTCGACGAACCGCTGCCAGAGCGCCAGGGTCTCCTCGTCGCCGGCCTGGAGGTCCACCACCCGGGCCCGGGCCCGCGTCTTGAACTCCTCGTCGGCGTCGAACAGCGCACGCGAGGCCTTGTACAGCCGGTTCAGGTTCGACATGGCCTCCTCGCCGGAGACCTCCGCCTCCGACGAGTGGTCCAGCTCGTGCGGGTGCTCGATCAGGTACTGGATGAGCATGCCGAACTGGGTGCCCCAGTCGCCGATGTGGTGACGCCGGACCACCGTCTCGCCGGTGAACTCCAGGATCTCGACCATCGCCGCGCCGATCACCGCGGACCGCAGGTGGCCGACGTGCATCTCCTTCGCCACGTTCGGCTGGGCGTAGTCGATGACCGTCGTGCCCGCCGACTCGTTGAACGGCACGCCCAGACGCGCGTCCGCCGCACGGGCCGCGAGGGTGTCGATGATCGCCGAGTCGGTCACCGTGATGTTCAGGAAGCCGGGGCCCGAGACCTCGATCTCCTTGAGGACGTCATTGGCCGGGATCGCCTCGACGACCTTCGTCGCCAGCTCACGCGGATTGCCCTTGAGCTGCTTGGCCAGCGCCAGGATGCCGTTGGCCTGGAAGTCGGCCCGGTCGCTTCGTCGCAGCAGCGGGTCGGCGGACGCGGCGTCCGGCAGAGCCGCCGAGAGGCCGTCCGCGAGGCGCTGCTGCACGGTCGAAGCGAGGGAAGGGACCGAGGCCATGAGCTTCCGTTCCTGTTGAGTCCGTCAGGTCTAATTCGCTTGTCAAGTGTCCCATGGGAGCGCAACGTGATTTCCCCGCCTGTGGACAACCTCGGAGAGTGTCGCTCCGTCTGGGAGAATGGCTCACGTAGGGCCTTCAGGCAGAACCCCTCAGGAAGAAGGACGTACCGACCGTGGCTCAGAGCAGCACCGAGACCGACTGGGTCTCCCGTTTCGCGGACGAGGTCATCGCCGAGTCGGAGCGACGTGCGCCTGGCAAACCGGTGGTCGTCGCCTCCGGCCTCTCCCCCTCCGGCCCGATCCACCTCGGCAACCTCCGCGAGGTCATGACCCCGCACCTGGTCGCCGACGAGGTCCGCCGCCGCGGGTACGAGGTCCGGCACCTCATCTCCTGGGACGACTACGACCGCTACCGCAAGGTCCCCAACGGCATCGAGGGCATCGACGCCTCCTGGGCCGAGCACATCGGCAAGCCGCTGACCTCCGTCCCGGCCCCCGCCGGCTCGCCCCACCCCAACTGGGCCGAGCACTTCAAGGCCGCCATGGTCGAGTCCCTGGCCGAGCTCGGCGTCGAGTACGACCCGATCAGCCAGACCGAGCAGTACACCGCGGGCACCTACCGCGAGCAGATCCTGCACGCCATGAAGCACCGCGGCGACATCGACGCCATCCTCGACCAGTACCGGACGAAGAAGGCGCCGAAGAAGCAGTCCCAGAAGCCCCTCGACGAGGCCGAGCTGGAGGCCGAGGAGGGCTCCGGCGCCGCCGCCGAGGACGACGGCTCCAGCGGCGCCTCCGGCTACTTCCCGTACAAGCCCTACTGCGGCCAGTGCGAGAAGGACCTCACCACCGTCACCTCCTACGACGACGACACCACCGAGCTCGCCTACACCTGCACGAACTGCGGCTTCTCCGAGACCGTCAAGCTCAGCGAGTTCAACCGCGGCAAGCTCGTGTGGAAGGTCGACTGGCCCATGCGCTGGGCCTACGAGGGCGTCATCTTCGAGCCCTCCGGCGTCGACCACTCCTCGCCCGGCTCCTCCTTCCAGGTCGGCGGGCAGATCGTCGGCATCTTCGACGGCGTCCAGCCCATCGGCCCCATGTACGCCTTCGTCGGCATCAGCGGCATGGCCAAGATGTCCTCCTCCCGCGGCGGCGTGCCCACCGCGGCGGACGCGCTGAAGATCATGGAGCCCCAGCTCCTGCGCTGGCTCTACGCCCGCCGCCGGCCCAACCAGTCCTTCAAGATCGCCTTCGACCAGGAGATCCAGCGGCTCTACGACGAGTGGGACAAGCTGGAGGCCAAGGTCGCCGACGGCTCCGCCCTGCCCGCCGACGCCGCCGCCCACTCCCGCGCCGCCCGCACGGCCGTCGGCGAGCTGCCGCGCACCCCGCGCCCCCTGCCGTACCGCACCCTCGCCTCCGTCATGGACATCACCGCCGGCCATGACGAGCAGACCCTGCGGATCCTCACCGAACTCGACCCCGAGAACCCGGTGACCTCCCTCGACGAGGTCCGGCCGCGCCTCGACCGCGCCGAGAACTGGATCACCAACCAGGTCCCGGCCGACCAGCGCACCATCGTCCGCGAGGAGCCCGACACCGAGCTCCTCGGCACCCTCGACGACCAGGGCCGCGAGTCGCTCCGCCGACTCCTGGAGGGCCTCGACACCCACTGGTCGCTCGACGGACTCACCACCCTCGTCTACGGCGTCCCGAAGGTCATGGCCGGACTCGACCCCGAGGCCAAGCCGACGCCCGAGCTGAAGCTCGCCCAGCGCGCCTTCTTCGCCCTGCTCTACAAGCTCCTCGTCAGCCGCGAGACCGGCCCGCGCCTGCCGACGCTGCTGCTCGCGGTCGGCGCCGACCGGGTGCGGAAGCTGCTCGGAGCCTGACCTGACGCGTGAGGGCCGCCACCCGGATCCGGGTGGTGGCCCTCACGCGTACGACGACTCTCTTACGGGGTGTCCACGTCGGCCCTCGCCCGCTGGACCCGCTCCTGCGCACCCGGCACCGCCTGCCGCAGCAGATCGATCTCGTTCGGCGGGAACTCCGGAAGCCCGTACTGCTCGGCCACCAGACGCGCCAGCTCGGCCTCGGCCGGGAACTGCTCGTGCTCCAGCACGTACGACCCCATGACCTTGTAGACGACGTCCTCGAAGTCGTCGACCTGCTGCTCCGGCTGCTCCGGCTGCTCCGGCTGCTCCACGTACTCCGGGTACTCCACGAACTCCTCCGGACCCGCCGGCGGCACATCCTCCGGTCCCTGCGGAACCGGGACCGGCATGGGCTCCAGGCCCTCCACGATCTGCGGGTTGTACGTGCCCTCGTACGACTGCGGGGAGACCTGCGGAGCGTCGAACCACGGGCTCTCGTGATTCACCGGCCCCACCGGGTCCTGCGCAGGGTTCGACTCCTGACCCTGCGCAGGAACCGGCACCGGGACCTGCCCCGGGACCTGCGCCTGGACCGGCACCGGAAGCGCCGCCGGCTGCTGCGGCTCCACCAGCGCGACCGGCCGCGACACCTCCGGAACCGGAGGGAGTACCACCGGCTCGATGCCCGCCGCCGCCAGACCCTCCTGCGCCGTCTCCGCCAGCGGCACCCCGTACCGCGCGAGACGCAGCGGCATCAGCGCCTCCACCGGAGCCTTGCGCCGCCACGCCCGCCCGAAACGCGCCTGCAGCCGCGCCTGGTAGACCAGCCGCTCCTGCTCCAGCTTGATGACCTGCTCGTACGAGCGGAGCTCCCACAGCTTCATCCGCCGCCACAACCGGAACGTCGGCACCGGCGACAGCAGCCAGCGGGTGATCCGGACGCCCTCCATGTGCTTGTCGGCCGTGATGTCCGCGATCCGGCCCACCGCGTGCCGCGCGGCCTCCACCGACACCACGAACAGCACGGGGATCACCGCGTGCATCCCCACACCCAGCGGGTCCGGCCAGGCCGCCGCGCCGTTGAAGGCGATCGTCGCGGCCGTCAGCACCCAGGCCGTCTGACGCAGCAGCGGGAACGGGATCCGCAGCCAGGTCAGCAGCAGATCCAGCGCGAGCAGCACACAGATGCCCGCGTCGATGCCGATCGGGAAGAAGTACGAGAAGGTGCCGAAGCCCTTCTGCAGGGCGAGCTCGCGCACGGCGGCGTACGAACCCGCGAAACCGATACCCGCGATGATCAGCGCACCGCCGATGACGAGGCCGATGAGTATTCGGTGTGTGCGTGTCAGCTGCATCGCGGCCACCCGCGAACCCTCCCGTCAATCGACATCCAGCGCGCACAGAGTGGCACATGTGAGCGAAGCCCGGCCCTCTGGGGAGGGACGGGCTCCACGCGAATGTGGCACTCTGCGCTGGTTTGTGACTACTTGTTGGCTGCGGCGACCGCTGCCACGGCCTCCTTGACCGCCGTCCCCGCACCGTTCGTGATCGTCTTCTCCGACGGGGTCTCGGCACCCGCGTAACCGGCACCGTTGTACGACAGCAGGACCAGCACATTGCCCGTACGCACCAGGACCGACGTGTACTGGAAGTCCTCGTCCGTCTTGCGCAGCTGGTACGTGACCGTCTTCGCCTCGTCCCCGATGCCCGTCGCGGTGACCGTCTTCAGCTTCTTCGCGCCCGGCGTCTCCTGGACCTTCGCCAGCTCCTTCGCCAGGTTCTCCTGCGCACGCTCCTGACCGCTGCCGAGCACCGCGTCGGAGTCGTACCGGTAGAAGGACACGTCCAGCCAGCGGTACTGCGAGCCCTTCACGCCCTTGTCGTCGAGCCCGTTCCACGAGCAGCCACCACGACTGGCCAGATCACTCGAGGCCGCCGGCGTGCCGCCCTTCGTCTTCGCCTTCGGCACCAGCGACGCCGTCGTCTTCGCCGAGATCGCCTTGCAGACCTGCGGAAGCTTCGCGAACTTCGCCGGCTCGACCGTCTTCGTCGACTGCTTCGGCGACGGCGTCACGGACGCCGACGCCGACGACTGACCCTGGCCCTGCCCCTCCCCCTGTGGCTTGCCGGAGTCCCCGGAATCCGAGGAGGAGCACCCCGCGGCGACGAGCATCACCGGGACGGCGGCGCAGGCGAGTATGCGGGAGAGACGCGTTCGCGGAGCTGATCGCTGCATGGTTCCTTCAGTCGCTTGTCGTACGGTCCGGCCGGTGACCCGCCGGCCGGAGCCGCGGGCCCGGCCATGGCCACTGCCACGGGTACGCCGACACGTTACGTGGTCGCCGTCCGCTCACGGATCGCAGCCGAACGGCTACTCCTCCAGCCGCTCGGCGAGCAGCCGGGCCAGATTCCGGGCCTTTTCCTGCAGTTCCGCGCTGTCCGGGGCCTCCGCGGAACCCGTGGTCTGCTCCCGGTACGAGATCGTCACGATCACGTTCGATGTGCGGAAGACCACGCTGACGGCACGCTGATGACTGTTCGCCCCCGCCGTACTGAGGACGTCGTCGACGAACGCGATGTCCCCGAGTCCCTCGAGGACGCGCGGCTCCAGACCGGTCGCCGACTCCGTGGCACCCGGATCGGCGGGACCGCCCGTCGGCGCCTTGCCCGGCGGAACCGTGGCGGTGGCGGAGGTGGTCGGGCCGCCCGTGGGGGTCGCCGTCGCCGTTGCCGTTGCCGTCGGGCTCGGCGGAGCCGTCGGCGGCACCGGGATGCCCGCCGCGAGCTGCTTGCGGACGTACACCTCCTGCGCCCGGTCGTCGTCACTGACCACCGCGTCGTACGACACCACCCGCTCGATGTCGAGGGACAGCCGGTGCGAGGTGTCCGGGGTGTCGGCCTTCCACGTGCAGCCGACCCGCCGGTCCGTGTCGTACGTGACCGCAGCGACGCCCCGGTACGCCTTGTCGCGCTCGGCGTCGGGCAGCGCGGCCGCGCCCGGGAGCAGGTCCTTGAGGGTGGCCTGCGGGACGGCGCCGCAGGGCTCGAAGAGGGTGCGGTAGCGGCCGGGGGGTGCGACGGGGGCGGCGGCCTGGCCGGCCTTGGCGTCGACGGCGACGTCGTCCGCGGGGGTCCCTGCGGAGCACGCGGTGAGGCCGATCCCCAGGCCGAGGCCGAGTGCGAGGACGACGGCGGTGCGAGCCGCGGACCCGGTGCGGCCGGGTGCGTACCTCTTTCGCTGCACGGTCCCAGGCTCCCTTCACCCGAAAGTCTTTCCCGAAAACTGTTTGCCGCGCGAACCCGGCCGATGGACACAATGTCTATCGCACACGCAGCTGTTGATGCCGGTCCGCTGTCACCTGTACGGGCTTTGGCTCCAGTTTTTGCGTTATCAGACTTTTCGGGGGAATCGAGGAAGTATGTCGTACGTAGAGGTACCGGGCGCGAAAGTACCGATCAGGATGTGGGCCGACCCCGCGTCGGTCGAGGGCGGCGCCATGCAGCAGCTGCAGAACGTGGCGACGCTGCCGTGGATCAAGGGCCTGGCCGTGATGCCGGACGTGCATTACGGCAAGGGCGCGACGGTCGGTTCGGTGATCGCGATGCAGGGTGCGGTCTGTCCGGCGGCGGTCGGCGTCGACATCGGCTGCGGCATGTCGGCGGTCAAGACGTCCCTGACGGCGAACGACCTGCCGGGCGACCTGTCCCGCCTGCGGTCGAAGATCGAGCAGGCGATCCCGGTGGGGCGCGGGATGCATCGGGAGATGGTGGAGCCGAAGAGGCTGTACCAGTTCCCGACGGCGGGGTGGGACGACTTCTGGTCGCGGTTCGACGGTGTCGCGGACGCGGTGAAGTTCCGGCGGGAGCGGGCGGTTCTGCAGATGGGGACCCTCGGATCCGGCAACCACTTTGTTGAATTTTGTATCGATGAGTCCGGGTCGGTGTGGCTCATGCTGCACTCCGGGTCCCGGAACATCGGCAAGGAGCTCGCCGAGCACCACATCGGCCAGGCGCAGAAGCTTCCGCACAACCAGGGCCTCGTCGACCGGGACCTGGCGGTCTTCGTCGCGGACACTCCGCAGATGGCCGACTACCGGCACGACCTGTTCTGGGCGCAGGAGTACGCGAAGTACAACCGCGCGATCATGATGGCGCTCTTCCAGGAGGTCATCCGGAGGGAGTTCCGCAAGGCCAGGGTGACCTTCGATCCGGTGATCTCCTGCCACCACAACTACGTGGCGGAGGAGCAGTACGAGGGCATGGACCTGCTGGTCACGCGGAAGGGCGCGATCCGGGCCGGCTCCGGGGAGTTCGGGATCATCCCGGGCTCGATGGGCACGGGCTCGTACATCGTGAAGGGTCTGGGGAACGCGGCGTCGTTCAACTCCGCCTCGCACGGCGCCGGCCGGAAGATGAGCCGGAGCGCGGCGAAGCGGCGCTTCTCGACGCGGGACCTGGAGGAGCAGACGCGGGGCGTGGAGTGCCGCAAGGACTCCGGTGTCGTCGACGAGATCCCGGGCGCCTACAAGTCGATCGAGAAGGTCATCGACCAGCAGCGGGACCTGGTGGAGGTCGTCGCCAAGCTGAAGCAGGTCATCTGCGTGAAGGGCTGAGGGGTTCCCTTCGGGCTGAGGGTTCCCTTCGGGGTGAGGGTTCCCTTCGGGGTGAGAGGGGCCGGTGCGATGCGCCGGCCCCTCTCACGCGTCCGCGGGTCCGGGTTCTACAGCTCGCGGTGGACCTTCGTGTTGGAGGCCTGGGCTCGGGGGCGGACGACCAGGAGGTCGATGTTGACGTGCGGGGGGCGGGTGCAGGCCCAGGTGATGGTGTCCGCCACGTCGTCCGCGGTGAGGGGTTCGGCGACGCCCGCGTAGACCTTGGCCGCCTTGTCGGTGTCCCCGCGGAAGCGGGTCGTGGCGAACTCGTCGGTCTTGACCATGCCGGGGGCGATCTCGATGACGCGGACGGGGGTGCCGACGATCTCCAGGCGGAGGGTCTCGGCGAGGACGCGGGCGCCGTTCTTCGCCGCGACGTAGCCCGCGCCGCCCTCGTAGGTGGAGTGGCCGGCGGTGGAGGAGAGGACGACCACCGTGCCGTCGCCGCTCGCGGTGAGGGCGGGGAGCAGAGCCTGGGTCATGTGGAGGGTGCCGAGGACGTTGACCTCGTACATCCGGCGCCAGTCCTCGGGGTCGGCGGTGGCGACGGGGTCGGCGCCGAGGGCGCCGCCGGCGTTGTTGACGAGGACGGCGAGGCTGCGGAAGGCGGTGGCGAACTCGTCGACGGCGGCGCGGTCGGTGACGTCGAGGGCGTAGGCCGTGGCCTGGTGGCCGGCTTCGTTGATCTCGGCGGCGAGGGCCTCGATGCGGTCCTTGCGGCGGGCGGTGAGGACCACGCGGTAGCCGGCGGCGGCCAGCTGGCGGGCGGTGGCGGCGCCGATTCCGCTGCTTGCTCCGGTGATGACGGCGATGGGGGTACCGGGGGCGGACATGGCGTGCTCCTCGCGCAGGTGGTCGGTGACGTCGATCGCCCGGTCAGGATAGGTGGGAGTGTCCGTCAGCGGCCTCGTGGGGCGTACATGATCACGGCCATGCCGGCGAGGCAGATCAGGGCGCCGGTGACGTCCCAGCGGTCGGGGCGGTAGCCGTCGGCGGCCATGCCCCAGGCGAGGGAGCCGGCGACGAACACTCCGCCGTAGGCGGCGAGGACGCGGCCGAACTCGGCGTCGGGCTGGAGGGTGGCGACGAAGCCGTAGACGCCGAGGGCGATGACTCCCGCGCCGATCCAGATCCAGCCGCGGTGCTCCCGTACGCCTTGCCAGACGAGCCAGGCGCCGCCGATCTCGAACAGGGCGGCGAGGACGAACAGGGCGGTGGAGCGGGCGATCAGCATGGGGGCAGGGTGTCATGCCGGGGGACACGCGGGCTGATGAGTTGTCAGAATATGTGACCAGTCGTCGGTATTTTGGGGTTATGCGTGGATTGCGGAAGGGTTTGGTCGGGGTTGTTCTCGCGGCCGTGACGGTGGTGGGTGCGGGCGGCGGCGCCGGTGCCGTGGGGCCGGTGGGCGGGGTCGAGGCGGATCTGTCCCATCACGGGCACGTCTCCCTCTGGGAAGGGAGGGTCGGTGTCTGGCTCGTCAGCGAGAACCACGGGCCTTCCGACATCTCCCAGGCGACGGTCAGGATCGCCTTCTCCGAGCCGATGGCGGGTGGCGAGGAGCTGCCGCCGGCCTGTCTGTGGAGCAGTGACCGGGTGGTGTCCTGCCGGACGGGCGCGCTCAGGGCCGCGGGGGGTACCGGCGAGCTGGCGCTCGACCTGCGGACCGCGGCCCTTCCGGAGGAGCTGACGGTCGAGGTCACGACGGCCTGGAGGGACGGGGTGGCGGACCGGAATCCGCTGAACGATCGCCATCGTGTTCTCGTGCTCGCCACCGGGGATCCTTACGTCTTCTGAGCCGGGGCCTTCGTTCAGTTGCTCGTCCAGTGGACGTAGCCGTCCGGGCGGATCAGTACGGCGGTCTTCTTCGTCGGGTCCGTCCACGTGGCCCGGACGAGGTGCTTCGGGGTGACGGGGGCGGTGGCCGGGAGGGCCGGGGTCGCGCCCTCCGGGGCGATCAGGACGAACTCGCCCTGGCGGAGCAGCTCGTAGAGCCGGCCTTCCCTCAGGTGGGCGTCGGGTGCGCGGCGGCCCGAGGGGCGGCCGCTGCCGGGCGTGGGGGCGTAGGAGATGCCGATGCCGCTGAGCATGCCCACGGCGCGGGCCGAGGCGGGCCGGATCGCGCCCAGGAGGCGGACGGCGAGGGTGCGGGCGGCGCGGGTGAGCGGGGTGTGGGCCATCGCGAGGCGGACGATCGCGCCGCTGCTGCGGAGCACCATGGTGCCGACGGGGTGGCGCTCGGACTGGTAGCTGTCGAGGAGGGCCTCGGGGTCGGGGGCCTCGCCGCGGAGTACGGCGGTGAGCTTCCAGGAGAGGTTGGCGGCGTCCTGGAGGCCGGTGTTCATGCCCTGGCCGCCGGCGGGGGAGTGGACGTGGGCGGCGTCTCCGGCGAGGAACGCGCGTCCGACGCGGTAGGCGGGGGCCTGGCGCTCGTCGCTGTGGAAGCGGGAGAGCCAGCGGGCGTCGTGCATGCCGTGGTCCGTGCCGAGGGCCTTGCGGGCGATCTCGCGGACCTCTTCGAGGTCGAGGGGCTCGGTGTCGTCGACCTGACGGGTGCGGGTCCAGCCCATGACCCGGTACCAGCCGTCGCCGAAGGGGGCGATGAAGGCGAAGGTGTCTCCGGCGCCGGCGACGCTGAAGGAGTCGGTGGGTGCGTCGGTCAGGCGGACGTCGGCGAGGACGATGGAGCGGATCACGGACCGGCCGGGGAACGGCAGGCCGAGGGTGGTGCGGACGGAGCTGCGGTGGCCGTCCGTGCCGACCAGGTAGCGGGCGCGGAGCGTGAGCGGGGTGCCGTCGGGGTCGGTGAGTTCGGCGGTGACGCTGTCGGCGTCCTGGCGCAGTCCGCGCAGCTCCGTCCCGTACCGGAAGGTGACGCCCGCGTCGACCGCGCGGCGCTCCAGGAGGCGCTCGACCTCGTACTGCGGGGTGACGAGCAGGTGGTTGAAGCGGGTGGGCAGCCGGGTCATGTCCATGTCGAGGCGGCCGAAGAGCCGTGCGCTGGTCAGGGTGGTTCCGGTGGCGAGGAGCTCGTCCGCGAGGCCGCGGGCGTCGAGCTGCTCCATGGTGCGGGCGTGGACGCCGAAGGCGCGGGTCATGTTGCCCAGGCCGTGCGGTCGGCGCTCGACGAGGGTGACGTCTATGCCGGCGGCGGCGAGGTCGCCGGCGAGCAGGAGGCCGGTGGGGCCCGCGCCGATGACGAGTACGTCCGTGTCCGTGGTGCTGTTGGTGCTCATGGCTGCCTCCAGGGTGCCCACGAGTGTTTGCCAACGAATGTTGGTCAACAGGTGTTGGTCAACGCTTGTTGGCAACGGTAGGGCGGTCCGAATGGCGTGTCAACACCCGTTGGCCTACAGTTGTTGGTATGAAGACCGTCCGCCGCTCCGACGCCACCCGGGCCGCCATCCTGGAGGCCGCCCGCGAGCGCTTCGCCTCCGACGGATACGAGCGCGCCACCATCCGGGCCATCGCCCGCGACGCCGGGATCGACCCGTCGATGGTCATGCGCTACTACGGCAGCAAGCAGGGGCTGTTCGCCGCCGCCTCCGCCATCGAGATCGGCATGCCCGAGCTGGGCGCCCTGCCCGCGCAGCACGTCGGGGTCGCCCTCGTCACCCACTTCCTGGAGCGCTGGGAGAGCGACGAGGCCCTCACCGCGATGCTGCGGGTGGGCGTCACCAACGAGGTCGGTGCCGCGCGCGTGCACGAGATCTTCGCCGCGCAGCTCGGCCCGGTCACCCGGGGCGTCTGCCCCGACCCGGCGGACGCGCCCCGCCGTGCGGCGCTCGTCGCGTCCCAGATCCTCGGCATGGCGCTCGTCCGCTACGTGCTGCGGATTCCGCCCGCCGTCGAGATGTCCGGCGAGGAGATCGTGGCCTGGCTCGCGCCCACCGTGCAGCGCTATCTCACCGCCGAGGCGCCCTGAGCCGCCGGGGTCGTGCCCGATTCGTACAATCTCTGCATGACGCAGAAGAGTTCCGTCCGGCGCGAGGCGCTCATGACCGAGCTGTACGGGGAGGCCCGGCGCTACATGGCCGCCTACGCCCTGTTCAACCAGGCCGTCGCCGACCACCTGGGGCTCCACCCGACCGACGTGCAGTGCCTGAACCTCCTCAGCCTGGAGGAAGGGCCCGTGACCACCGGACGGGTCGCCGAACTGACCGGGCTCACCACCGGCTCCGCGACCCGCCTCGTCGACCGCCTCGAACGCGCCGGCTACGTGACCCGCGAGCGCGACACCGAGGACCGGCGCCGGGTCCTGGTGGCCCTCGTCCCCGAGAGGATGGCGGAGCTCGGCGAGCTCTGGCGCAAGCTCAACAGCACCTGGGGCACGATGTTCGACGTCTACAGCGACGCCGAGGTCGCGCTGCTCATCGCCCACATGCGGCGCACCGTCGAGGTCAGTACCGCGCAGGTCGAGCGGCTGCGCGGGGGCGACCTCGGCTGACGCGGGGCCTCTGACTCAGGGCCTCTTCGCCGGGCCTCCGACTCGGGCCTCTCAGTGGGTTGCCGCTCCGCCGAACTCTCGTACCGCGTCCGAGACGATCGCCTCCAGGCGGGCGTGGTGCGCTCCGCGCCAGTAGACCCGGCCGCACTCCCCGCACTGGGCGAACACGTCGTACGTCTTCTCCGTGCCCTGCTCCAGACGCTCCCGCACCGAGTCCTTGTCGGCGTCGGTCAGCTCCCCGTTGCACGCCGTGCAGCGCGTCCACGGCGCGAGTCGCGGCGCGAACCTCTCCAGTACGTCGCGGAGCTGGTCGTCCGGGCGGTCGCTGTAGACGTAGGCACCCGCCCACAGTTCCCTGCGGCGCAGCAGACCGCGGTCCCGCGACAGCATCACGCGCCGCTCGCTCGCGGAGAGCGCGGCGAGGGCGGGGTCGCCGATGTCCTCGCTCTCGTACGCCGCGTCCACGCCGAGCAGGCGCAGTCGGCGGGCCAGCGTGCCGAGGTGCACGTCCAGGAGGAAGCGGAGCGGCGCGCCGGGCGGTGCCTGCTGGGGGCGGACCACGTCCTCCACCTCGACGGTCTCGCCCGCGCCGGGCACGTGCGAGGCGTCCACCGGGTGTCCGTCGACCAGCAGGCGTCCCGCCTCCGTGAGCGGCACGCCCAGCGACTCCACCACGTGACCGAGCGACGAGGTGCCGTCGGTGGTCAGCGGGGTGCGGCCGGTGCGGCGGTCCGCCGGGACGAAGAGGTGGAGGGCGGGGGCGAAGCTGATCTGGATCTCGGGTCCGTTCACCGGGTCAGGATGGCATTGCGGGCTGGTGGGGGGCCAGGGGATTCGGCCCGGGCGGGCGCTGCGCACAACGGGGACTCACGGGCGGAAGGCTTCTGCGTGGTCCTGGGTCCAGGTCGTGAACGTGCGGGGTGGGTGGCCCGTCAGGGTTTCCAGTGTTCTCGTCAGGGGGGTCGGGTGGCCGTTGTGGGAGGACCAGTAGGCGAGGAGGGCGTTCGCGAAGGGTTCCGGGAGGAAGGGGGATACCGAGGCCTTCCACTCCTCCGGGGTGACCGTTCTGTACGGCGCCGGGCGGCCCGTCGTCTTCGCCAGGATCGCCAGCTGTTCCGTGAAGTCCAGCGACTCGGGGCCCGTCAGGTGGTGTGCCGAGCCTCGTAGCCGGGGTTCGGTGAGGACCGCGAAGGCGGCCTCGGCGACATCGCGCTCGTGGATCGGGTCGGTGTGGGCGTGCGGGTACGGCAGTGCCGGTCCGTGGCCGTCCTTGAGTGCCCCCGCCCACTGCAGGGCGTTCGTGGCGAAGGCGCCGGGGCGGAGGAGGGTGGTCTCGAAGGCGCCCGCATCGGCGGCGGCCGACAGGGCTTGCTCGGCCGCCAGGTGGGACGACGCGATCGGGTTCTCGGCCGCGTCCGGGGCGAGGACCGAGCTGGAGGAGAGCAGGGCGACGTGCTCCACGCCGGCGGCGCGGGCCCGGTCCGCGAACGTGTCGGCGTGCGCCGCCTCCGCGTACAGGAAGACCGAGTCCACGCCTTTCAGGGCCGTGTCGAAGGTGGCCGGATCGGCGAGGTCGCACCGCACGGTGTCGACGTTCGGGGGTGGGGAGAGGTCCGCCGGATTCTTGGATCCGGCCCTGGTCTCGATGCCCGCCGCGTCGAGCAGGGCGAGCAGGGTGGCGGCGACCCGGCCGCGGCTTCCGGTGACGAGGACGGTCATGTGGGGCTCCTTGGGACGGCTGTAGCTGCGTTGCACATTCTCTGTGCCGTGCAGATGAATATCCGCTGTTCCACCTTTGCCGTCAACCCTGAAAAAACCTGGGGTACCGTCCCCGACATGAAGATCATCGACCTCGCCCCGGGCGACCCCCGGCTGGAGAGCGACCTCCTGCCCGTGCTCTCCGAGCTCCGCCCCCACCTCACCCCGGAGCTCTTCCGCGAGGTCTACGAGGCCGGGCACCCCCAGGGCCTGCGGTTCAGTGGCGCCTACACGGACGGCGGCCGCTGCGTCGGTGCGGCCGGCTGGCGGATCATCCACAACACCAGCTCCCTGCGCACCCTCTACGTCGACGACCTCGTCACCGCCGCCGCCGACCGCTCCACCGGCGTCGGCCACGCGCTCATCGCCCACCTGGAGGACCGCGCCCGCGCGGCCGGCTGCCACGAACTCAACCTGGACTCAGGCACGCAGCGCACCGGCGCCCACCGCTTCTACCTGCGCGAGCGCTTCGACATCGTCGCCTTCCACTTCAGCCGCCCGCTCACCACGCCGGACGCCGGCTAGCCCAGGTCGAACGGCCGGACGCCAGGTCAGGGCACTGACACCGCGCGCGCGTACGTGGTGGGCGGCACCCCGATCGTCGCCGTGAAGTCCCGTGCGAGATGGGCCTGGTCGCTGTAGCCCAGCTCCGCGGCGAGGCCCGCCCAGTCGGGGACCCCCGCCGTCTCCGCGCGCTCCAGGGCCTCGTGGAACCGGTAGCGCAGGATCACCCACTTCGGGCCGACCCCGACATGGCCGGCGAACAGGCGCTGGAGCGAGCGCGCCGACAGACCGCTCGCGGCGGCCAGCCGGGACGCCTTGCGGACCGTCCGGTCCGAACGGATCAGGTCCACCAGCTCCATGGCCTCCTCGGCGGCCGGGTCCGGTGCCGGTCCGTGGGCCAGGAGGAACGCGTCGAGCGCCGCCACGCGCGCGTGGTCGTCCTCGGGAGACAGTACGGAGGTCAGGGAGCGTGCGTCGTCGCCCGCGCCCTCGTCCGGGAACGCGTCTCCCAGCGGCACCCGCCGGCCCGTCCACTCCGACACCGGCCACGCGGGCGCGAACGGCCGGAAGCCGCCCGGCCGGAACTGCACCCCGCAGACCCGGCCCGTCCCCGTCAGCCGCTGCGTGAACAGGCCGAGCCCCACCCCCGACACCTCGGCCCAGGCCGTCGCGTCCTCCGCCGGGGCGCCCGGCGGCCCGTACCGCTGGAAGACGACGTTCACCGACGGGTGCGGGACGAGATGGCTCGCGTACGGTTCCGGCAGCTCCCAGTCCATCAGCCAGTAGTGCTCCAGGTACGGCCGCAGTTCCGGCGCCGGGACGTGCCGGCGGAATCGGACCCGGGAGAGCAGCTCGGCGGGGTCGACGATGCCGCGGGTGTCCCGCCGGGGACGGGGAGCGGAGGCGGAGGCGGACATGGTCCGCATGCTAGGGGGTGCCCCGGCGCGGGAAGGGCGACGTCAGTGCAGGCGGCCCGCCGGGCCCAGGGTGAGCCGGGAGACGACCTGGCCGAAGGCGTGCTCCTCCTCGGGTGTCAGGGGCACCGATTCCTGCGGGTGCCAGATCCGCTCCAGCGGGGTGACCTGCGGGCCGCGGCGGGCGCGGGCCCTGGCGCGCAGGTTCAGAGTCAGCCATGCCACCGTCGAGACGGCGAGCAGGCCGAAGAGCGTGATCACGCGGGGGTCCGAGAACGGGCCGGGCAACGACATGGCTCACTCCAGGTTCCTACTGCTTCCTCCCGACCCGTTCAGTTAACACCCCTTGGGGCGGTTTCGGCAGGGGTGGCCGGGGAAGCAGGCCCTCTTGTGCGGTCCGGGGAAGCGCTCCAAGGTGACGGACGAGGGAGATTCCGGCCGGGGAGGGAGCAGCCGCATGTCCGGAACAGAGGCATGGGGATTCACGGACGACAGGGGTACGGAGCTGGGGGCGGCCCGCGTGCCGCTGCGCGTCGTCGCGTACGTGCGGGCCGGGGCGGCGCTGCTGGACCTGGGCGTGGCGCCGGTCGCCGTGTACGGCTCGGGGCACGACGGCGCGGCGCTCGATCCGGCCAAGGCGGGAGGGCTCGGGGCGGCCGGGGTGCCGTACCTCGGGCCCGGCCGGGTCCTGTACGAGGGGGTGCTGCGCGCGCTGCGTCCGGACGTGATCGTCGACGTGACCTATGACGGCAAGAGTCCGTACGCGCTCGACGAGTCCGTCGCCGAGCGGCTCGGGGTCCCGCTCGCCGCGCTCTCCGTCGGCAACGAGCTCGCCCTGCCGGCGATCCTCGACCGCTTCGCCGCGCTGGCCACGAGCCTCGGCGTCGTCACCCCCGGTGCCGCCTCCGGCGCCGCGCCGGCTTCCGACGCGGAGCACCTCGCCTCCGCCGAGGCCGCCCTTCGGGGGCTCGCCGCCCGGTCCCGGCTTTCCGTGCTCGCGCTCTCCGGGGCCGGGTCCGAGCAGGTGCATCTCGCGCGGCCGCAGGCCTGGCCCGAGCTGGCGCATCTCGCCGGGCTCGGCGTGCGGCTGCTCGACCCCGGCCCGGGGCCCGGTGCCAACTGGCTCACCGGCGACTGGGACCGGGTCGCCGCGCTCCGTCCCGGGCTTGTCCTCTTCGACGAGCGGGAGCACGCGACCCCGCCGTACGCGCTCCCTTCCGGGGTCCGCCTCACCCCCTGGAACCCCGAGACCCCGCCCAGCCCCGCCGCGTACGCCCGCTTCTTCCGCGTCCTCGCGGAAGCGCTGGCGGGGTAGGCCCTAGGCCAGGCTGGTGCGGAGGGAGTCGGCGAACTCCTCCGCGCGGGCCAGCTGGGCCCGCAGTTCGGCGACGCGTTCCGCCGCTGCCGTCTCGTAGCGGCGGACGCGGGCCACCAGGGCCGCCCGCTCGTCCGGTTCGAGTTCGCCGCCGGACAGCCGGTCCACGGCCGTGAGCAGTTCGCGGGTCTCGTCGAGGGTGAAGCCGAGCGGCTTCATCCGGCGGACCACCATCAGCCGGGACACGTCCGCGTCCGTGTAGAGGGGGAAGCCGCCCGGCGAGGCCGCCGAGGGGACGACCAGGCCGCTGTCCTCGTACTGCCGGATGGTCCGCAGCGACAGTTCGGTCCGTGCGGCGACCTCGGCGATCTGCAGGGGCCGGCCGGTCATGCGTACTGCGCTCACGCGTCTGGTCCTTCCTCGTACGGGGATCCCCCCGGGCGTGCGGGCTCCCCTCAGGGCGCGGCTTCCGCGCATTACATACCATTCGTCCTAACTTCATCACTTATGAGAGCTGGAAGTGCGGCGAAACGCCTGCTCGTAGGTCGTCCGTTGGACACCGGGCGGCTCGGGGAGACCCTGCTGCCCAAGCGGATCGCCCTCCCCGTCTTCTGCAGCGACCCGCTCTCCTCCGTCGCCTACGCCACCGAGGAGATCCTGCTCGTCCTCGGCCTCGGCGGTCTCGCCGTGCTCCATCTGGCCTGGTACGCGGCGGCCGGCATCGTCGTCCTGCTCGTGGTCGTCGTCGCCTCCTACCGGCAGACCTGCTACGCCTACCCGGGCGGCGGCGGGGCCTATGTCGTCTCCGCCGAGAACCTCGGCCGCAGGGCGGCGCTCACCGCCGCGTCCGCGCTGCTCATCGACTACGTGATGACCGTCGCCGTCTCCGTCGTCTCCGGGGTCGCCGCGATCACCTCCGCGGTCCCCTCGCTCGACGGGCACGCGGTGTCGATGTCGGTGTTCTTCGTCGTGGTCGTCGCGTGGATGAACCTGCGCGGGGTACGCGAGTCGGGGCGCTGGTTCGCCGTCCCCACGTACTCCTTCATCGCCGTGATCTACCTGATGTTCGCCGTGGCCGCCGTGCGGATGGCGACGGGCGCGGCGATCCGCGCCGAGTCCGCCGATCTGCCCGTGGAACGGGTCTCCACCTACTCGGGCATCGCGCTCGTGCTGCTCGCCCTGCGCGCCTTCGCCTCCGGCTGCACCGCGCTGACCGGTGTCGAGGCCGTCAGCAACGGCGTCCCGGCGTTCGCGAAGCCCAAGAGCCGCAATGCGGCGATGACGCTCGCGATCATGGGCGCGCTCTCGGCGACCATGTTCTTCGGGATCACCGTGCTCGCCATGGTCTACGAGGTCCACGTCGCGGAGGACCCCACCGAGCTCGGGCTCGCCCCCGGCACCCCGATGTCCACCGCGCTCGCCCAGATCGGCCGGGCCACCTTCGGCGACTGGCACGTCCTCTTCTACGCGCTCCAGGCCGTCACCGCGGGCGTCCTGATCCTGGCGGCCAACACCGCCTTCAACGGCTTCCCGATGCTCGCCTCCGTCCTCGGCCGGGACCGCTACGCGCCCCGGCAGCTCGTCCACCGCGGCGACCGGCTCGTCTACTCCAACGGCATCGTCCTCCTCGCGCTCGCCGCGATCGCCCTCATCGTGGCCTTCGACGCGCAGCTGACCCGCCTCATCCAGCTGTACATCATCGGCGTCTTCGTCTCCTTCACCCTTTCCCAGGCCGGCATGGTCAAGCACTGGAGGCGAGAACTCGCCACGCCCGTCCCGGGCACCCCCGTCGACCGTCGCCGCATCCACCGCCGGCTCGCGATCAACGCCTTCGGCGCCTGCCTGACGGCGGTCGTCCTCGTCATCGTCCTGATCACCAAGTTCACCCATGGCGCCTGGCTGGTCGTCATCGCGATGCCGCTGCTCTACGCCGGGATGAAGGCCGTGCGGCGGCACTACGACACGGTCGCCGCCGAGGTCGCCGTCGCACCCGGGGACCGGCCCCACACCCTCGCCGAGAACCACATCCTCGTCCTCGTGGCCTCCGTCAACGCCCCGAGCCTCCGCGCGCTGTCGTACGCCAGGACCCTGCGCCCCGACTCGCTCACCGCCGTCACCGTCGCCGAGGACCCGGCGGAGGCGGAGGTGCTCCGCGCGACCTGGGAGGCGCACGGCATCGACGTACCGCTGAGGGTGCTCAGCTCCCCGTACCGCTCGATCGTCCAGCCCGTCCTGCGGCACGTCCGGGACGCGCCCGAGCGGACGGGGGAGTCGGTGGTCTCGGTGGTCATCCCCGAGTACGTGGTGGGGCACTGGTGGGAGCGGCCGCTGCACAACCAGATCGCGCTGCGCCTCAAGGCCCATCTGCTGTTCATGCAGGACGTCGTGGTCATCGACGTGCCCTACCGGCTCGCCTCCGCCCGCGAGCTGGCCGCCGAACGCGCCGGGGCGGCCGCACGCTAGAGCACCAGAGCACCAGAGCACGCGGGACGGCCTCACGCCGGCGCGGGCGAAAACGGGCCGACGCTTGCCGGTCCTACGGCCAGACCAGGCAGTACGGCTGGTGGCCCGCCTCGTGGAGGCGGACCGAGAAGTCCTGCCATTCGTGGAGGAGCTGGTAGACGTCGAAGGCGTCGCGCGGGCCGCCGCGGTCCGGGACCGTCGACCAGATGAAGGCGGCGGCGCCGACCGACTCCTCGCCGATCCCGCGCAGCGGGTCGACGACGGTCATCGGCAGCTTCACGACCGCGTAGTCGGGGTGCAGCACGACCAGCTCAAGGGGCGGCACCTTGTGCAGGGGCATGCCCTGGATGCCGGTGAGGACCATGGCCGCTATCGTCTCGGGCTTGATCTTGGTGAACATGCCGCCCATGCCGAGCTCGTCCCCGCCGAGCTCCTCGGGACGCATCGAGATCGGGACCTGGGCCGCCGTCGCGCTGTTGGGCGCGCCGAAGTACTTGTACGTCACCCCCAAGCTCCGGCCCCCGGTCGTCGGGGCCGATTCCGCAACGGGCTCCGGGTTCGGCCGGTGCTCCGATGCGGTCGGCTCCTCGGTTCGCCTGCGCCGGTGCCTCCCCCGCCGGGCAGACTCCGGACCCAGGTCGTCCGTCCCCTCGCCCGGTCCGCCACCGCGATGCATATCTCCACCCGACTGCTTCTTCTCGGCAACACGACCCCGCCGCGCAACCCGATCATCGTGACAGTGACCTCCCCCGCGTTCGTACGGTGAAACACCTGTCCGCAAGAACGCCGTGGCCTCTGACACCATGGATTCCGTGAGTCATCCCTATGACGCCCCAGTTTCGCAGACGCGGACGGGGAGCGCCTCGGCGTAACAGACAGGATGCTCACCGCCGTCCCTCCGTTCCCGATGTCGTGCCCGAAGTCGTTCTCGCAGGTCAGGATCACAGTGCCGTATTCATACGAAGCCCCAGTCTCACAGACGCTTTTCGACCGCGCTTCCCTCGTGACGCCCGGCGGCGTGAACTCACCGGTGCGTGCCTTCCGGGCCGTGGGCGGAACGCCCCGGTTCATGGTGTCCGGTACCGGTCCGTACCTCACCGACGCGGACGGTCGTGAGTACGTCGACCTCGTCTGCTCGTGGGGGCCGATGATTCTCGGCCACGCGCACCCCGAGGTGACCGCCGCCGTGCAGGCCGCGGTGGCCCGCGGCACCTCCTTCGGGACGCCCGGCGAGGGCGAGGTCGCGCTCGGCGAGGAGATCGTCGCGCGGATCGAGCCGGTCGAGCAGGTGCGCCTCGTCTCCTCCGGTACGGAGGCCACGATGTCCGCGATCCGGCTCGCCCGCGGGTTCACCGGGCGCGCCAAGATCGTCAAGTTCGCGGGCTGCTACCACGGCCACGTGGACGCGCTGCTCGCCGCGGCCGGTTCCGGTCTGGCCACCTTCGCCCTGCCCGACACGCCCGGCGTGACCGGCGCCCAGGCCGGCGACACGATCGTGCTGCCGTACAACGACCTGGAGGCCGTGCGGGAGGCGTTCGCCGCGCACCCGGGCGAGATCGCCTGTGTGATCACCGAGGCCTCGCCGGGCAACATGGGCGTCGTCCCGCCGGTGGCGGGCTTCAACCAGGGCCTCGCGGACCTGTGCCGGGAGAACGGCGCGCTGTACATCTCCGACGAGGTGATGACCGGTTTCCGTACGAGCCGGGCCGGCTGGTACGGCGTCGACGGCGTGAAGCCCGACCTGATGACCTTCGGCAAGGTCATGGGCGGCGGCTTCCCGGCCGCGGCGTTCGGCGGCCGCGCCGACGTCATGGGGCACCTCGCCCCGGCCGGCCCGGTCTACCAGGCGGGCACCCTGTCCGGTAACCCGGTCGCGACCGCCGCCGGGCTCGCGCAGCTGCGGCTGCTCGACGAGGCGGCGTACGAGAAGGTCGACGCCGTCTCGGCGGAGATCCAGGGCCTGGTCACGGGCGCGCTGGCCAAGGAGGGCGTGGCGCACCGGCTGCAGACCGCGTCCAACATGTTCTCGGTGTTCTTCACCGCCGACGAGGTGCGGAACTACGACGACGCGAAGAAGCAGGAGGCGTTCCGCTTCAACGCCTTCTTCCACTCGATGCTGGCCGACGGCGTGTACCTGCCGCCGTCCGCGTTCGAGTCCTGGTTCGTGTCGACCGCGCACGACGAGCGGGCGATCGAGCGCATCGCCGCCGCGCTCCCGGCCGCGGCCCGCGCCGCCGCGGAGGCGACGGCATGAGCGAGCGGCAGCACTACGGCGACGAGGACATCACCGTCGTCCACCTGATGCGGCACGGCGAGGTCCACAACCCCGACGGCGTGCTGTACGGGCGCCGCGCGGGCTACCACCTGTCCGATCTTGGCCGTCAGATGGCGGACCGGGTCGCCGAGCACCTGGCCGAGCGGGACATCACCCACGTCGTGGCCTCCCCGCTGGAGCGGGCGCAGGAGACGGCGACGCCGATCGCGAAGACGCACGGTCTGGATCTGGCCAGTGACGAGCGGCTCATCGAGGCGGCGAACGTCTTCGAGGGCAAGACCTTCGGCGTCGGCGACGGGGCGCTGAAGAAGCCGGGCAACTGGAAGCACCTCACCAACCCGTTCAAGCCGTCCTGGGGCGAGCCGTACGTCGAGCAGGTCGTGCGCATGATGGGCGCGCTCGACGCGGCGAAGGACGCGGCGCGGGGGCACGAGGCGGTCTGCGTCAGCCACCAGCTGCCGATCTGGATCGTGCGGAGCTTCGTGGAGAAGCGGCGGCTCTGGCACGACCCGCGGCGCCGGCAGTGCACGCTGGCCTCGCTGACCTCGTTCACGTACCGCGGCGACAAGATCGTCTCGGTCGGGTACAGCGAGCCGGCCCGGGACCTGGTCCCGGCGCACCTCCTCGCGGGCGCGAAGCCGGTCAAGGGGAAGTCGAAGGCCTTCGGGGCGTAGCACCTGGCACTCCGGTCCAGCGCACTGGACAGGGGGGTCCCAAGCGCCACAGTTCAGGGCGGTCGGATGATGTTCATGTCATCCGATCGCCCTTAAAATTTGTGTGCGATTTTTCGGAACCTCCGTGTTCCTCCCGGCATCTCACTCATTGTCGGTTTGGATGACGTTCAGGTCATACGTCAGCGTGAATGGGGATGTCATGCGCGGGTTCAGCGGGATCAGTCGAAGGGGGCTGCTCGGGGCGGGCGTTGGGGCCGCTGCTGCGGTGGGTCTCGCCGCATGCAGTACCAACAATCAGGACAAGTCCGGACGTTCCGGACCGGGCAAGGGGGGTGACGTCTCGGCGGACCCGAACACGCCCACCCCGACGAAGGACGCCCGCCTGATCGGCGACGGTTCCACCGCCGACACCGGCAAGCAGCCGCACCAGCCCGACGCCCCCGTCCCGCTCGAACCCGGCCAGACCCCGCCCCAGTTCGTGATCTTCTCCTGGGACGGTGCCGGCGAGGTCGGCAACGGCCTCTTCCCGCGCTTCCTCGAACTCGCCAAGAACAACGACGCGGCGATGACCTTCTTCCTCTCCGGGATCTACCTCCTCCCCGAGTCGAAGAAGCACCTCTACCGCCCGCCGAACAACCGCGTCGGCGCCTCCGACATCGGCTACCTCACCGACGAGCACATCAAGGAGACGCTGAAGAGCGTCCGGCAGGCCTGGCTCGACGGCCACGAGATCGGCACGCACTTCAACGGGCACTTCTGCGGCGGCTCCGGCTCCGTCGGCAACTGGACCCCGGCCCAGTGGCAGAGCGAGATCGACCAGGCCATGAAGTTCGTCACCGAGTGGAAGACGAACAGCGGCTGGACCGACCTCGACCCGCTGCCCTTCGACTACTCCAAGGAGCTCGTCGGCGGCCGCACCCCCTGCCTCCTCGGCCAGGACAACCTGCTGCCCACCGCCAAGCGCCTGGGCTGGCGCTACGACGCCAGCTCGCCCGGCGGCCGCCAGACGTGGCCGACCAAGCGCCAGGGGATCTGGGACCTGCCGCTGCAGGCCGTGCCCTTCCCCGGGCACTCCTTCGAGGTCCTCTCCATGGACTACAACATGCTCGCCAACCAGTCGAAGAACACGACCAAGGGCGTGCCCTCGCGCTATCCCGGCTGGCGCAAGCAGGCTGCCGAGGCGTACCTCTCCGGCTTCACGCGCGCGTACGAGTCGAATCGCGCGCCCTTCTTCATCGGCAACCACTTCGAGCAGTGGAACGGCGGCATCTACATGGACGCCGTCGAAGAGGCGCTCAAGGGAATGGCCGGAAAGAAGGAGGTCCGGCTCGTCTCCTTCAAGCAGTTCGTGGACTGGCTCGACGTCCAGGACCCGAAGATCCTGGAGAAGCTGCGCAGTCTGGAAGTCGGACAGAAGCCCGCCGGTGGCTGGAACGCATTCCTCCGGCCGACCCCTTCGACCCCCACGTCCACCCCGACCGCTTAGGCGATCTTGACAACGGGCGTTACGGGCACGTAGGGGGGTGCCCAAGATCCCCCAAACGCCCATGCGAAACTTTTCACATGAGCCTTAGCCGTGCCCCCCGACGCACCCGGCGCACCCTGACCGCCGTCGGAATGCTGTCCGCCGCCGCCCTCGTGCTCTCGGGCTGCGGCGGCGAGAACAACGGCAAGTCCGGCGGCGGTGGCAACACCAACTTCGTGACCAACACCGGCGGCATCTCCACCGCTGCCAAGGGCGAGCGTGCGTCCACCGGGAAGCTCGCGGGCGAGACCCTCGACGGCAGGCAACTCGACGTCGCCGACCTCAAGGGCAAGGTCGTCGTCCTCAACGCCTGGGGCTCCTGGTGCAGCCCCTGCCGCGCCGAGGCGCCCCACTTCGCGAAGGTCGCCAAGGACCTCAAGGGCAAGGGCGTCGAGTTCGTCGGCCTCAACACCCGGGACCCCAACAAGCAGCCCGCGCTCGCCTTCGAGGAGGACTACGGGATCCCCTACCCGAGCCTCTACGACCCGCAGGGCAGGCTGATCCTCTTCGGCTTCCCCAAGGGCACCCTCAGTCTCCAGGGCATCCCCTCCACCGTCGTCCTCGACAAGGAGGGCAAGATCGCCGCCCGCTCCCTCATGGCGCTCGACGAGAAGAAGCTCCGGTCGATGATCGAGCCTCTCCTCAAGGAGAAGTGAGCCCGTGAACGAGACGGTCACCAGCGGAGCCCTGCTGCTCGCCCTGCCCCTCGCGGTCCTCGGCGGCCTGGTCTCCTTCTTCTCCCCCTGCGTCCTGCCGCTCGTCCCCGGCTACCTGAGCTACGTGACCGGCGTCACCGGCACCGACCTCGCCGAGAGCCGCCGCGGCCGGATGACCGCCGGTGCCGTCCTGTTCGTCCTCGGCTTCACCGCCGTGTTCGTCTCCGGCGGCGCGCTCTTCGGCTACTTCGGGGCGACGCTCCAGGAGTACCGCGAGACGCTCACCACGGTCCTCGGCGTGCTCATGATCCTCATGGGCGTGTTCTTCATGGGCCTGATGCCCTGGTTCACCCAGCGGGAGTTCCGCTTCCACAGGAAGCCCGTCGCCGGACTGATCGGCGCCCCGCTGCTCGGCGCGCTCTTCGGCATCGGCTGGACCCCGTGCATCGGCCCGACGCTCGCCTCGGTCAACGCCCTCGCCCTGGAGCAGGCCAGCGCCGGCCGCGGGGCGATACTCGCCTTCGCGTACTGCCTCGGCCTCGGCGTCCCGTTCGTGCTCGCCGCCATCGCCTTCCGCAAGGCGCTCGGCGCGTTCGGCTGGGTGAAGAAGCACTATGTGTGGGTCCTGCGGATCGGCGGCGGCATGATGATCGTCACCGGTGTCCTGCTCCTGACGGGTGCGTGGGACAGCATGGTGGCCACGATGCAGGGCTGGTCCAGCGGTTTCACGGTGGGGATCTGAGTTCCATGAGCAAGACCGATACGAGCGAGACCGGGCGTACCGCCGAGGAAGAGGCGGGGGCCCAGCTGTCGACCGCCCCCCAGGAAGACACCGCCGTCGGCGGCCCCACCCTCGGGGTCATCGGCTGGATCCGCTGGTTCTGGCGGCAGCTGACCTCCATGCGGGTCGCGCTGATCCTGCTCTTCATGCTTTCCCTGGGCGCCGTCCCCGGCTCCCTCATCCCGCAGAACAGCGCGGACGAGCTGAAGGTGCAGACCTTCAAGGCCGCCCACGAGACCCTCACCCCGCTGTACGAGAAGCTCCAGTTCTTCGACGTCTACAGCTCCGTGTGGTTCTCCGCGATCTACATCCTGCTGTTCGTCTCCCTCATCGGCTGCATCGTGCCGCGCACCTGGCAGTTCGTCGGCCAGCTCCGCAGCCGCCCGCCGGGCGCCCCCCGGCGCCTCGACCGGCTCCCCGCGTACACCACCTGGCGCACCGAGGCCGAGCCCGAGCAGGTCCACGAGGCCGCGCTCGCCGTCCTCAAGGGGCGCCGCTTCCGCGCCCACACCGCGGGGAACGCGGTCGCCGCGGAGAAGGGCTATCTGCGCGAGGCCGGGAACCTGGTCTTCCACGTCGCCCTGATCGTCATCCTGGTGGCCTTCGCCGTCGGCCAGCTCTTCAAGTCCGAGGGCGGCAAGCTGATCGTCGAGGGCGACGGCTTCTCCAACACGCTCACCCAGTACGACGACTTCAAGTCCGGCTCCCAGTTCGGAACCGACGACCTGGAGCCGTTCAGCTTCACCCTGAACTCCTTCACCGGCACGTACGAGAAGAACGGCCCCCAGCGCGGCACCCCGCGCACCTTCGAGGCGGACGTCACCTACTCGCAGGGCGGCGCGGGCAAGAAGGCCGTCATCCGGGTCAACGAGCCGCTGCTCGTGGGCGACTCCAAGGTCTATCTGATCGCCCACGGGTACGCGCCCGTCGTCACCGTCAAGGACGGCCGCGGCAAGACCGTCTTCCACGGCGCGGTGCCGCTGCTGCCCATCGACAACAACATCACGTCCACCGGCGCCATCAAGGTCATGGACGGCTACCGCGACAAGAACGGCAAGAAGGAGCAGCTGGGCTTCCAGGCCTTCTTCGTGCCGACCTTCGCGGGAGCCGGCAAGGGCACGATGTTCTCGCAGTTCCCCGCGCTCGGCTTCCCCGTCATGGCGCTCACCGGCTTCCACGGCGACCTGCGCGTGAACTCCGGCCTGCCGCAGAACGTGTACCAGCTCAACACCACCAAGATGAAGCAGTTCGCCGTCACGGGCGGCACCGGCAAGGCCAACCGCCTCCTGCCCGGCGAGACCATGACGCTGCCCGACGGCGCCGGCTCGATCACCTTCGAGAAGGACGTCAAGGAATGGGCGAGCTTCCAGATCTCGCAGCAGCCCGGCAACGGCCTCGCCCTCACGGGCGCGATCGCCGCGATCGCCGGCCTGACCGGTTCGCTGTTCATCCAGCGGCGCCGCGTCTGGGTCCGGGCCGTGCGCGGTGAGGACGGCGTGACCGTCGTCGAGATGGCCGGCCTCGGCCGCAGCGAGTCCGCCAAGCTGCCCGAGGAGCTGGGCGACCTCGCGGTCGCGCTCACCGCGGACGCGCCCCCCGCACCGGAACCCGCGGAAGAACCCGCAGAAGACCCTGCCCCTTCTGGAGAGGCCGACAAGTGATCCTCGCCGCCACCGCGACCAACGAGAGCCTGGCGCAGCTGAGCGACCTGCTCATCTACTCCTCGATGGCCGTCTACACCCTGGCCTTCTTCGCCCACATCGCCGAGTGGGTGTTCGGCAGCCGCAGCAAGGTCGGCCGCACCGCCGCCGCGCTCACCTCCGCTCCTAAGGCCGCCGCCGCCGTGACCGTCCAGGTCAAGCGGGCCGGAGGCACCGCCGTCCTCGACAAGCCGAAGGTCGTCACGCGCTCCGCGGCCGGCACCCGTGACGTGCCGGACGGTCCCGGCGCGGCCGGCGGCACGGTCAAGGGCGACCTGTACGGCCGCATCGCCATCTCGCTGACCGTCCTCGCGTTCGCCATCGAGGCGGCGGGCGTGGTCAGCCGGGCGCTCTCCGTGCAGCGGGCCCCCTGGGGCAACATGTACGAGTTCTCCACCACCTTCTCCACGGTGGCGGTCGGCGCGTACCTCGGCTTCCTCGTCGCCAAGAAGAACATCCGCTGGATCGGTCTGCCGCTGGTCACCACGGTCCTGCTCGACCTGGGCATGGCCACCACCTGGCTGAAGACCCCCAGCGACCAGCTGGTCCCCGCGCTCGACTCGTACTGGCTGTGGATCCACGTCTCCACCGCGATCTTCTGCGGCGCCGTCTTCTACATCGGTGCGGTCGGGACCCTGCTGTACCTCTTCCGCGACTCGTACGAGAACAAGCTCGCGACCGGCGGCAACCCCGGCTCCTTCGCCCGCTCCGTCATGGAGCGGCTGCCCTCCGCGGCCTCGCTGGACAAGTTCTCGTACCGGGTCAACGCGGCCGTCTTCCCGCTCTGGACCTTCACGATCATCGCCGGAGCGATCTGGGCCGGCGACGCGTGGGGCCGCTACTGGGGCTGGGACGCCAAGGAGGTCTGGTCCTTCATCACGTGGGTCGGTTACGCGGCGTACCTGCACGCGCGCGCGACGGCCGGCTGGAAGGGGCGGAAGGCCGCGTACATCGCGCTCATCGCCTTCGGCTGCTTCCTGTTCAACTACTACGGCGTCAACATCTTCGTGAGCAGCAAGCACTCCTACGCCGGCGTCTGAGCTGGCACGGGGACTGTCCCGGGGTGACGCTGGAGGTATGAGCGAGATCCCCCGGGGCAGGAGCGAGACCCACGACGGCGACCGGCATCTGCTGCATTTCGTCGTGGACCTCCCGCAGCCGATGCCGGTGGTCTGGGCGGCCGTCGCCTCGCCCGAAGGCCTGCCGGGCTGGCTCTGCGAGGCGGACCCGCTGGAGCCGCGGCTCGGCGGGCGGGTCACCCTCCGCTGGCTGAACAGCGGCACGGAGGTCTCGGGGCGGGTGACCGCCTGGGACCCGGACGTGGTGGCCGAGTACACGGTCGATCCGGCGACGCACGGACGGATACGGTTCCATCTGGAGCCGGGGTCCCCCGGGGGCGGCGGGTCGACCGTGCTGCGTTTCACGAACGAGGTGCGGGGTTCCGCCGAGTACCGGCTGGACTGTCTTGCCGGGTGGCACGACCACCTTGAGCGGCTCGCGGCCGCGCTGTCCGGTCACCCCACGGACTGGCGGGACTGGTCGCCGGAGCGGTGGCGGCACCTGCGGGAGCTGTACGAGCGCGACGACGCTCCCTGGCCCAAGTGGGAGCCGTAGAGGTCATCCCCGCTTCGGCGGCAGGCACGTCTCCGTCGGGGGGTGGCCCTCCGGCCAGGCCGTCTGGACGAAGCGCTGGGTGCCGTCCTGGGCGAGTTCCACGATCGGGACCGCCTTGTTGTACGGGTTGCCGTAGTTGTCCAGGCAGATCCAGCCGCTCGCGCCCTGGACCCGCAGGGAGCCCTTGACCTGCGGCCACTGCGTACCGACGTCCTCCTTCGACGGGTACGCCACGCCCTCCGGGGTGGCCTGGCGGATGGCGTGGACCGCCGTCGCCATGGCGTCGTACGCGATGATCGCCTGGCCGTCCGCGAGCGGTACCGGCCTGTCCTTCGGGGCCGCCTTCGCGATGTCCGCCACGAAGTCCGCGTACGCCTGCGGGGAGCCGCCCGTGCGGGGGATCTGCCGCCCGGGCGCCGGCTGCCACGCGTCGGGGTGGGCGAGGGCCGCGTACCGCACGGTCACCTTCTTCTTCAGGGCCTTCCGGTCGAGCTTCTTGTCCGCGCCCAGGTACGAGCCCTCGTCGCCGGTCAGGACCGTGAAGGCGCGGTCGACGCAGCCGCGGTCGCCGAGCGCGTTGATGAACTGGCGCAGCTGGGTGTGGCGGCCCGCGAAGAAGACGGTCTCGGTGCGGGTGTCGCAGATGAGGTGCGTGATGTTGACGAAGGTGTTGGCGGTGGTGCCCTCCTGGGTGGAGTCGGGGGCGGAGGTGAACTCCTGAGGTTCGAGGGGCGCCTGCTTGAGGGACGCGGCGAAGGCCGCCTTGAGGGTGTCGACGTAGTGGTCGCCGCTGCGGGTGTCCTGGACGAGGAGGGCCTTCGCGGCGTCGACCCGGCCGAAGTGGGCGAGCGCCCTGGCCTCGTCGCTGTTGGTGGGGGAGACGCGGGCGAGGCCGGGGAAGGGCTTGCGGCCGGGGCCGTTGGCGATGTCGTCGGCGGTGATGGTGGTGCCGACGACGGCGACCTTGGCGCGGGTGAGGGCGGTCACCGCCTCCCGCATCTCGCCGGACGAGGTGGCGATGCCGGAGACGGCGCGCAGCCGGTCGGGGCCGTCGGCCATGGCGACGAGCTGGTCGACGACGGTGCGCCAGTGGGCGTTGCCCTGGCCGGTGTTGGCGAGGACGAGGCGGATGGTGGGCCGCTGCCCGTTGGACTCCTGGTTGGCCCGGCGCTGGTAGGCGTACGCGCCCTGGACCTCGTGCAGGACCTTGACCCGCATGCCGCTGTCGGTGGAGGACAGCGGCAGGAGGACGGCGACGGTGACGTACTCGCCGTCCTTGAGGGAGGCGTTCTCGGCGCGGATGGTCCCGGCGATGTCCTTGAGGTCGGGCATGCCGAAGTCGTGGCCGGTGCCGTTGACGCCGACGCACTCGTCGCTGGCTTCGGGGCGGGCCACGCCCTCGGCACAGGAACGGTTCTCCGGGGTGGTGAGCCGGGCGAAGCCGTAAGCGCCGAAGCCGAGGACGACGGAGGCGGTGACGGCCGTGGCGACGAACTTCTGGCGGGGGGTGCGGACGCGCCGGCGCAGTCGGGCGGTGAAACGGTCGGGCATGGCGTCAGACTCCGTTCTCACGGCCCGGCGGCAGCGACGGCTCCCGCCAGGCACGGATGTCGCGCGGCCAGTGGCCTGCCGCGTCCCAGAGTGAACCGCTGCCCGTCAGATGGCGGCCGGAGAGCCGGCGCAGTTCGTGCGCGAGCCGGTCGGCGACCTCGTCGTCGGGCAGGGCGAGCGGATCGGTGAGCAGCCACAGGGCGTGCAGCAGCCGCCGTACGGACAGGTGGAGTTCGGTGCTGTCGGGGTCGAGTCCCGCGGGCAGCGCGGCGGTCGGCTCCTGGCCGAGGGCGACCGCCCGGCGCGGGTCGGGGCCCGGCCGGTCGCGCTCGCGGGGGTACGGGGCGGCGGCGATGAACCGGAGCCGGCCGAGCCAGCCGAGGACGTCCTGCCCGGGGAAGGTCTCCCGCAGGTGCGTCACGGCCTCCTCGGTGCGGCCGAGGGCGAGACCGTGGTGGAGGCGGTACGGGCCGGGGCCGGGCCCGTAGTGCCGGTACAGGGTCTCGTGGACGGCGTGCCACGCGGCGTACCGCGGATGGTCGCCGTCCTCGAAGCGCAGACGGTACAGGAGCAGCGCGCGCAGCAGCGGGTCCGCGACGAAGTGGCCGGGGCCCTCGCCCCAGTCCTCGGCGCGCAGCTGGTCGCGGACCCGCAGCGCCACGTCCCCGTCCAGGGACTCGGCCTGGAGCCGGGCGTGCGCCAGCATCCGGGCGGACTCCTCGTCGTGGGTTGCGGCCAGCACGGCGTACGGCCCGGGCCGGCGCACCGGCAGGAGTTCGGCGAGGAGCGTGGGGGCGACGGGCACCGGCCGGGCGTCCTCGCGCAGCTCCACCGCCAGGTCGAGCAGCCGGCCCGGGGTGAGGCCGGCCCGCAGCTGCGCGGGGGCCTGCCCGGCGGCCCGGCCGAGGAGGGCCACGCCGAGGGGGCGGCCGCCGGTCAGCCGGTGGACGGCGCGCGCCAGTTCGGCGGGGACGCGGCCCGCCGGGTCGTGGTGGTCGAAGGCGGACCGGGTCTGGGCGGGGGAGAGCGGGGTCAGTTCGACGGCGAGGATGCCGGAGCCGACGCTCGTCCCGCGCGGGCAGGGCGCCCGGTGTTTGGTCTCCGGCAGTCTGGTGCGGGTGGCCTGCCGCAGGCCCTCGTGCTCGCGGACCCGGGAGGTGGCGAGGACGACGACCTTGTCGCGGCGGCCCTCGGCGGCGCGGGCGCGCAGGACCGGCTCGACGAGCTGTCGGCCGAGCGGCTCGTGCGCGTTGTCGAGGAGGAGGACGGGGCGGCCGATGCGGGCGCCGCGCTGGAGCCCGGTGTAGGCGTGGCGGAGGTCCTCGGTGAGGGCGCCGACGAGGAAGGCCTCGGCCTCGCGGCGGCGCCTGCCGTCGTGCTCGAAGTCGATCGCGAGCTGCTGGAGCCCGGCCTTGCCGCGGCCGCCGGCGTTGCGGTAGCTGCCGTACCAGCTCTCGGAGGAGCGCTGGAGACGGCCGAACACCTCCTCGAGGACGGTCTCCACGGTCGCCTCGGCGAGGAGCCCGGCGAGCGGGGCGGCGGCGTCGGCGAAGGTGGCGGCCAGCTTGGTGAGGACCTTGCCGACCCAGTTGCCGGCGGCCCCCCTGGTCGCGTCGACGGTCGCGAGCAGCGGCCCGAGGCGCTGGAGGTCGCGCCGGGCCCGCTCGTCGTCCTCCTGGGACCAGGCGAGCGAGGCGACCGCGACCAGGCCGAGGGAGAGCCGGGGGAACCGCACGGGCCGGGCGCCGAGCACCTTCGGCGACAGCTGCACGGCCAGCTCCGACAGGGCGCCCGTGACCGGGGTCCAGCCGGGGCCGTGGTCGGCGGGCGGCTCGATGTGGGCGCAGTCGAGGAGGGCGAGCGGGGTGTAGCCCTTGTAGCGGTTGCGGACCTCCTTGAGCAGGGCGGTCTTCCCCATGCCGCGCCCGCCGGTGAAGACCGTCACCGGCGGGTCGTCGCCGTGCTCGTACGCGACGCGCGCGGCCCCGTGCCGGGTGAGCCCGACGAGCCGCGCGACGAGCCCGCCCTCGTCCAGGACCGCCTCGCGGCCGTACAGTTCCCTGTCCACGCCCGTGCCACCCCCGTCACAGTCAACTCAAGGATATCGACGGGGTGTTGGGAAAGGAGCTGCCTTGTCGACTCTGTTGTGGAGGTGTTCTCAGTCTGTGGCGATGGCGTCGAGCTGGGCCCGCAGGTAGCTGTGCGACTCGATGCCGTGGATGGTGGTCCCGGGCGTGCACTCGTAGAAGTACACCAGCGACATCAGCTCCTCGGCGGGCGCGTCGGCGGGCGGCGGCAGCACGCGATGACGTCCGGACCGCCACCGCCCGCCGGTCCAACCGGCCATCAGGTCACCGATGTTGACGGTGAACGCGGCGGGATCGTACGGCGCGTCCTGCCAGCCCCCGGCGTCGGTGAACACCTGGAGCCCGCCCTTGCCCGCCTCCCGGTCGAGCACGGTCACCGTGCCGAAGTCCGTGTGCGGCCCGATCCGGAACTGCCCCGGCTCCGGTACGCCGGTCCGCTCCCGCCCCGGATACCAGTTGACGTTGAAGCCGAACGTGGGGTGCCCGGTGTGCCGGGTGAAGAAGTCCCGCTCCTCGCCGAGCGCGACGCCGAGCAGATCGAGAACCCGATCGGACAGCCTCTTCATCTCCGTCAGGTACGTGTCGAGGAGCGGCTTCAGCTCGGGCACCTCGGCGGGCCAGGTGTTCGGCAGGAACCACTCGGCGTCCACGGCCGGGTCCCCGGTCGGCTCCTCCGCCGCGAAGGACAGCGACTCCTTGAGGTCCGGCGGGGTCGCCGTACCCTCCGCGTACCCGTTGGCCTCCGCCCCCGGCCCGAGCCACCCCCGCCCGCCGACCCGCACGGCGTACGGCTCCTTGACGGCGGCGGGGAGGTGGAAGAAGGTGCGGGCGGTCTCCCGGATGGCGGCCCGCAGCCCCGGATCCACCCCGTGCCCGGTGACCAGCAGGAACCCGGCGTCCCGGAGGGCGCGGTCGACGGCGGGGAGCTGCGGGGCGGGGTCGCGTCGCAGGTCGATGGTGGGAAGGAAGGCTTCACTCATCGCCGATGTCCTCGTTCCAGAGCGCGGGTTGGGCGGCGATGAACTCCCGCATGAGTGCGGTGCATGCGGGATCGTCGAGCACGACGACCTCGACCCCGTGCTCGGCGAGCCAGTCGTGCCCGCCGTGGAAGGTCTCCGCCTCCCCGACGACGACCCGCGAGATCCCGAACTGCCGCACGAGCCCGGAGCAGTACCAGCAGGGCGACAGGGTCGTCACCATCGTCGTCCCCCGGTACGAGCGCTGCCGCCCGGCGTCCCGGAAGGCGGCGGTCTCGGCGTGCATGGAGGGGTCCCCGTCCTGCACGCGCCGGTTGCGCCCGCGCCCGAGCAGCGCCCCGTCGGCCCCGTAGAGGGCGGCCCCGATGGGGATCCCCCCTTCGGCGAGCCCGGCACGGGCTTCGTCGAGGGCGGTACGCAGCCACCGGCGGGCCTGTTCCTGATCCATGGGGGGAGCCTTCCCCGGAGGGCCACCCGGGTCACGCCCCGAAGGGCCACTCCTTCGCCGAGGGGGCCTCTGGCGGCGCGTTCCAGAGCGTTACGTCACGGGAAGCCTGTAGCGCATCCGGTAACGGTGCGCCGCCTTCGTCATCAGTGTGGCTTCGATCGGACGCCGGTCGTCGGAATAGACCACCCGGAGGGCGACCAGAACGGGCATGTCCTTCGGAAGCTCCAACGCCACGACCTCTTCCCCCGTCGGGATTTCCGACGACAGCTCGTCCAGGAATTCACGCGGGGGAAACCCCATCGAGTCGAGCAGGGCCGGGGTGCCGCCTCGAATGCGCTTCTTTTCCAGCATGGCTGTGCCCTCCACCAGGCTCAGCGGGTAGTACGACCGGGTGAGCTCTGTCGGCTCCTCGTCCAGGAACAGGATCTGCTTGCGCAGCACGGCCTGCTCGCCGTCCTCCAGGCACAGGGCCTCGGCCACTTCCTTCGGCGGGACGACGACCTCGACGTCAAGGAGCCGGGACCTGCCGACCTGCTGCCGCTTCGCGGCCTCGGTCATCCATGGGTGCGGCTCGCCCGGCCCGGCCGGCGTCATGTAGGCGATCGGTTCGACGGACTGCTGGGCGTGCTGCCGCACGTACACGCCCTTGCCCGGGAGTCCTTCGAGGAGTCCCTCGGCCTTCAGCATCTGGAGGGCCTTCTGGACGGTCGTGTTGGCCACGCCGCCGTGCTGCTCCATCAGCTCGGCCGTCGAGCCCAGCTTGCTTCCCGGAGGAAGGTCTCCGCGGGTGATCTGCCGCCGAAGCTCCGCCGCGATCTTCTGGTGCGGTGATCTCGGATCCTTGAAATCCTTCGCCATCACATGCCCTGCTTCCCGAGCCGATACGTGAGGTGTCTGCCGGTCGGCATGGTCATCAGGGATGCCTCCATCGGCGTTCCGTCGGCGGTCCGCGTCAGGCGGAGCAGGTGGAGGACTGCGCTGCCCTCGGGCAGGCCCAGGTGCTCGCGCTCCTCCGCGGTGGCGAGGGCGGCACTCACGTCCTCGACGACCTCGGCGCCGGTGTATCCGAGCTCCTTGAGCAGGGTGACGGCGCCGCCGGGCACCTTGCGCGGTTCCGCCAGGGGCGTGCCTCCGGCGATGGGTACGGGGTAGTACGAGTCGGCCAGCTCTACGGGCTGGTCGTCGAGCAGGATCAGCCTGCGCCTGACGATCACGCGCTCGGCGAAGGACAACCGCAGTGCGGTGCGGACGGCGTCGGGGGCGTCCACTTCGCCTGCCTGGAGAAGCCGTTGGCCGCCACGGCGCCCACGGTGAGCGGCCTCGTCGGTCCATGCGTCGCTCTGGCCGGGCTCGCGCGGGGCCAGGTACGGCGCGGTCTCGCTGATCCACGCATCGCCCGACATGTTCCTACCTCCAGCTCGCTGTTGTCAGCGACCCTACTTCGTTGCTCCTGCTGGACCAGGGCAGACCTTAAGCGCTTGCGACTTATGGTCGCTTGCGCTTAAGGCGAGGTCTCATGGAAGCCACGGACGCTGACGAATCGCAGCACGGTGTTCCCGTACCGCCGGCAGGTTTGAGCCCGGAGCTCCACGCTCGTGCTGAGGCCGGATGGCAGAAGTTCCTCGACCGGTGGCCCGACGCCTGTGAAGAGCCCGAACAGTGAAGCCGGTGAACGTGGACACCCCTTCGTAAGGGAGCTGGCGACATGCGGAACCCTTTCTGCGGGCCTTGAGCCGAGCATGGATCCCGGTCCTCCTCCGGCCGCTGATGCTGGTCCTGCCGCCCACCCGGGCCGCGCAGCGCAAGCGCCGCCGGACACTCTGGCCGGCGACCGTCGGGGTGGACATCGACCACCGGAACATCCACGCCGGGACCGCCCGATGAGCCGCTGCGGGGCGAGGCGCTCCGTGTTCGCCGTCGCCGAGGTGGTGCGCCCGGTGTGGGGCGGCTCGGTCTGCGTGCTCGCCGTGGGCCACGACGGCCCGCACCACGACCGCGCGGGCGACGGCTGGTGGGTGACGCCGGAGATCGCCGACGCGGTGACCGTCTCCCTCCTGACCAGCGCCCTCACGACCGCGCCCGAGCCGGAGTACCGGTCACCGCGCTGCATCGTCGGCCGCCACGACCGTTGCCGCGACCACGCGCCCCGCGACAGCGGCGTACCTGGGGTCCGCTACCTCGTGTGCGGGTGCCTGTGCCACCCTGCGCCCGGCCCGTGAGGCGCCCCACCGTGACGGCCACGCCCCTCGCGCCCCCCGGCTGGCTACGCTGGCCGGGGCACCCCTTGGAGGACATGGTGACGACACAGCCCGACCGGACCGGAGAACTGATCCCGCGCCCCGAGCGGACTCCCGCCGCTCTGCGGGCAGCCCTCGCGGTCGTCGCTCCGGAACGGTTGCCCGAGATGGACGCCAGCCAGCGCGCGGCCGTGACGGAGGCCATCGAGCAGAGCGGCATCACCCCCCTGCGCATGTTCCTGGTGCAGTGGGCCGCCGTCATCGAGATCGAGCGCTTCCCCGACACCGCCCGCGAACTGCGCCGCGCCGAATACCTGGCTCAGATCGCCGAGGACCCGGAGGAGAGCCGCCGGTACGTACGAGCGGCCGGGGACATCATCCGTGCCGCGTACGAGGCGGTCGGCGGGTGAGCTGGAGGTGGGAGTACGACCCCGGCGAGGAGCACGTCATCGGAGGCGCCCCGCCGGCTTTCGTCGCCGAGGTGGAGAAGCGAGCCGACGAGCTGGTCAGGGCTGCGGAAGCCCTTTACCTTGACGGCAGCCTGTTCCAGGGTAGGAACCCCAAGAGTGAACATGTGAGGGTTCCTGGCGGGATGTTCGTCTTCCTTCTCATTCCGCGCTACGAGTGCGGTTACGTCCTCCAGGTGACTTATCTCTGAGAGCCCCTTCAGCGGCTGAGTCGATGGGTGGTCCCGTAGGGGCAGCTCTCCTCCGGCCCATCGGCGGGTCACTCCCCCGTCGAGGGCGCCGACGGTCACGCAGGCGGCCCATGCTTGGTCGTGGAGTACGGTCGCGCTTGTCCGCGGTTCGTGAGGTGGGGGAGGGGCAGTCGTGGGGGACATCATGTGGCGGATCGCCACTGCAGTACTGGGTACGTGGGGTGTGCTGATTGTGCTCCTGCTCGCACCGTCACCCCTGCCGGAGCACTGGCGCTATTACATCTACTCGCCGGCGAGCGTCGGTTTGTGGATGTTGTCCATGCTCGTCGCGCCCTTCGTCGTATGCGCCGTCAAATGGGAGTGGATCAAGAACGGGAGGCGACGGGTCTGACGGCCCGGGACTCATGCCGCCGCGCCGGCCTCCGCCTCGTACGGGAAGCGGGCCAGGGGGGTCTCGTTCTGGAAGAAGGTCCTGGCGCGGGTCATCGCCTGTTCGTCGGCGTGGATCCGGCCCGGGCGGGAGGCCGTGCCCGTGAGGACGCCGCCGAAGCGCATCCGCAGGTAGGCCGCCGAGTGGCTCAGGCTCGTCACCAGGCCGTCCGCGACCTCGTGCTCGTCGTGCGCCATGGCCGTGACGCCCCACAGCGTGCCGCCCGCCATGCGCTCCTTGAAGTCCGATCCGGGCACGTTCAGCCAGCCCGACCAGTAGTCCAGGTAGCGCTTGGTCTGCGCGGAGAGGGTGTACCAGTAGAGCGGCGAGACGATGACGATGCCCGTGGCGTCGACCGTCGCCCGCCGCAGGAGTTCCTCGTCCCCCTCCGCCCGCCGGCCGGCGTCCTCGTGCCGCCCGTCCTGGAAGTCGGGCAGGTCGAGCCGGTTCAGGTCCACCCAGCGTTGCGGGACGTCGGCCGGCAGGTGCGCGGCGGCCGCGCGGGCCAGGATCTCGGAGTTGCCGTCGGCGCGGGAGCTGCCGAGGACGAAGAGGAACGAGCGGTTCGTGCGGTCCTGGCCGGGGGCCTCGTCGAAGGTCATGTCCGTTGCCAACCACCCCTCGCACCGGCCGTATTCCAGCTCTCATCGGCCCCGCCGATCGCCCCCATCGGCAGGACGCCCCACTGGCCCGTGGACCGCCCCCGGCCCCCGTTCGTAGCGTCGTTCCCATGAGAAACGAGACCAGGGGAACCCTTGAACTGACCCTCGCCATGGTGCTCTCCGGCACCCTCGGCGTCTTCGTCGTCGAGTCCGGCGCCTCGCCCTTCGAGGTCGTGTTCTTCCGGTGCCTCTTCGGGGCCCTCGCGCTCGGCGCGTACAGCCTCCTGCGGGGGTTCTTCACCGGGCACGGGTTCACCGCGAGGAAGCTGGGACTCGCCGCGCTCGGCGGGGTGTTCATCGTCCTCAACTGGGTGTTCCTGTTCGAGGCCTACCGGGCGACCTCGATCTCCCTCGCCACCGTCGTCTACCACACCCAGCCGTTCTTCCTCGTCCTGCTCGGCGCCCTGTTCCTGCGGGAGCGGATCTCCGGCGGCAAGCTCGGGTGGCTCGGGCTCGCCTTCCTCGGGCTCGTCCTCGTGTCCGGCGTACGCCCCGGGGACACCGCCTCCCTCACTGGGCTCGGGTACGCCCTCGCCGCCGCCGTGCTCTACGCCCTCGCGACCTTCGTCACCAAGCGGATCACCGGCGTACGGCCCCATCTGATCGCACTCGCCCAGGTGCTGGTCGGGATGCCCCTCCTGCTGCCCTTCGTGGACTTCGGCGGCGTCGGCGGCGGTGGCTGGGGCTGGCTCGTCGGGCTCGGGTTCCTCCACACCGGGCTCATGTACGTGCTCATGTACGCCGCCTACGCCAAGCTGCCCACCGCCAAGATCGCCGTCCTCGCCTTCACCTACCCCGCCGTCGCCATGGGCGTCGACTGGGCGGTGTACGGGCACCACATCGGGCTCGTCCAGGCCCTCGGTGTCCCGCTGATCGTCCTCGCCAGCCTCAAGGTGACTCGTGGACGAGCCGCCGCGCCTGCTCCACGAACAGCCGCACATGCGCCGGAAGCCGCTTCCCCCGCCGCCACGCGAGCTGCGTGAAGAGCGTGAACGGCGCCTCCCAGGGCAGCTCCACGAGCACCCCGGCCGCCAGTTCCTCCGCGACCGTCACCCTCGGCAGCAGCGCCACCCCCAGGCCGGCCGCCACGCCCCGCTTCGTCGCCTCGATCGTGCCGAACTCCATGAACGGCGGCGCCCACTCCCGCAGCTCCGCCTCGAAGAGGTCGCGGTACGCGCAGCCCGGCTCGGTGCCCAGGAGCTGCGCCGCCGCCAGGTCCGCGGTCGTCAGATCCGCACGGCCGGCGAGCGGGTGGCCAGGCGGCGCCACCAGCGACAGGGGCTCCGGGGCCAGGACCTCCGTCTCCAGGCCCTCGTGCTCCGTCTCCGGCTCCATCAGGAACCCGACGTCGTACGTGCCCTGCCGCAGCGCCTTCCGGGTCTCGTCGCCGAGCGTCGGCCGCAGCGTCAGCCGCACCTTCGGGTAGCGGTGGTGGAAGTACTCCAGGAGCGGCGGCAGCCGGTAGGAGGTGAGGGACTCCATGGTGCCGACGGCGATCGGACCCGAGGGTTCCGCCGTGGCCGCGACGGCCGTACGGGCCTCCTCCGCCAGCTCCGTCATGCGGTGGGCGTACGGGAGGAGGCGTTCACCGGCCTCCGTCAGGCGGATGCGGCTGCCGAGGCGCTCGAAGAGATCCACCCCGAGGGAGGATTCGAGGGACCTGATCTGGGCCGTCACGCTCGACTGGGCGTAGCCGAGTTCCGTGGCCGCCCGGGTGAAGGAGAGGACGTCGGCGACCTTCTCGAAGGTCGCCAGGAGCCGCAGCTCCATCAGCCCTCGGTGTCCTTCTCCTCGCCGCGCTCGCGCTTCTTCAGCTCCTCCTCGCGGCGGCGCAGGTCCGCCTCCCAGTCCTTGAGGAGGGATTCGTCCTTCTTGTTCTCCTCGCGGAGGGACTTGAGGAACTCCGGGTTGTCGTCCGGTGCCACCCACTCCTGGCGGTGGTTGCGGTGCCACTCGGAGGGCGTACGGCCTCCGGCGGGCGCGTGGCGCAGCTTGCCGGCGGCGAGCCAGCCGATGGACCCGACGAACGGGAAGAGGAGGATCACGATCACCCAGACCACCTTCGGCAGGTGCTTGACCTCGTCCTCGGGGGTGTTCAGGCAGTCGATGAAGGCGTAGATCAGCAGCGCCAGCGGCAGGATGAACATCAACGCCCTGAGCATGTGGTGCAGCCCCCTGGAAGCAGCGGCGGGGCCGGTTCCGGCGGCCCCGGTGACAGCCCAAGCCTAGCCCGTGACCGCTGTGCCATCCCGGGGGACGACCCCCGGGCCCCGGCGAGACCCGCCCGGCCCCGGGGCGGGAGCGCGCGGGGTGCTCGGGGATACTGGGCGCCATGGCTTACGACGATCTCCGCTCGCTGCTCAGGGCCCTGGAACGCGAAGGCGACCTCAAGCGCATCAAGGCCGAAGTCGACCCGTACCTGGAGGTCGGGGAGATCGTCGACCGGGTGAACAAGGCGGGAGGTCCGGCGCTTCTCTTCGAGAACGTCAAGGGCTCCGCCATGCCGCTCGCGATGAACGTCTTCGGGACGGACCGCCGGCTGCTCAAGGCGCTCGGCCTGAAGTCGTACGAGGAGATCAGCGAGAAGATCGGCGGGCTCCTCAAGCCGGAGCTGCCGCACGGTTTCGTCGGGGTCCGCGAGGCCTTCGGGAAGCTGGGCTCGATGGTCCACGTGCCGCCGAAGAAGGTGAAGGCCGGGGACGCCCCCGTGCAGGAGGTCGTCCTCACCGGGGACGACGTCGACCTGGACAGGCTGCCCGCGCTGTTCACCTGGCCGAAGGACGGCGGGTCCTTCTTCAACCTGGGCCTCACCCACACCAAGCACCCCGAGACCGGTGTGCGGAACCTGGGGCTCTACCGGCTCCAGCGGCACGACAAGCGCACCATCGGCATGCACTGGCAGATCCACAAGGACAGCCGCAACCACTACGCGGTCGCCGCCGAGCGCGGCGAGCGGCTGCCGGTCGCCATCGCCTTCGGCTGCCCGCCGGCCGTCACGTACGCCTCGACGGCTCCGCTGCCCGGCGACATCGACGAGTACCTCTTCGCCGGCTTCGTGCAGGGCAAGCGGATCGAGATGGTCGACTGCAAGACCGTCCCGCTCCAGGTCCCGGCGCAGGCCGAGGTCGTCATCGAGGGCTGGCTGGAGCCGGGCGAGATGCTGCCGGAGGGTCCCTTCGGCGACCACACCGGCTTCTACACCCCGCAGGAGCCGTTCCCCGCGCTGACGATCGACTGCGTGACGATGCGGAGGCGTCCGCTGCTCCAGTCGATCGTCGTCGGCCGGCCGCCGACCGAGGACGGGCCGCTCGGCCGGGCCACGGAGCGGTTCTTCCTGCCGCTCCTCAAGATCATCGTGCCGGACATCGTCGACTACCACCTGCCGGAGTCGGGCGGCTTCCACAACTGCGCGATCGTCTCGATCGACAAGAAGTACCCGAAGCACGCGCAGAAGGTCATGCACGCCATCTGGGGCGCGCACATGATGTCGCTGACCAAGCTGATCATCGTGGTCGACAAGGACTGCGACGTGCACGACCTGCACGAGGTGTCCTGGCGGGCCCTCGGCAACACGGACTACGCGCGCGACCTGACGGTCGTCGAGGGCCCGGTGGACCACCTCGACCACGCCTCGTACCAGCAGTTCTGGGGCGGCAAGGCCGGTATCGACGCGACGAAGAAGCTGCCCGAGGAGGGCTACACCCGGGACGGCGGCTGGCCGGACATGGTGGAGTCGGACCCGGCGACGGCGGCCCTGGTGGACCGCCGCTGGAAGGAGTACGGGCTGTGACCACGGCCGCCGTGCCCGGCGCCGAGCCGGGCCGTACCAAGGCGTTCCTCAGGCTCGTGATGATCGAGCACTCGGTCTTCGCGCTGCCCTTCGCCTACATCGCCTCGCTCACCGCGATGTTCCAGCTCGACCGGAACATCCACTGGTGGACGCTCTTCCTCGTCACCGTCTGCATGGTCGGCCTGCGGACCTTCGCCATGGCCTGCAACCGGATCATCGACCGCGAGATCGACGCCCGCAATCCGCGGACGGCCGGGCGGGAGCTGGTCACCGGCGCGGTGTCCGTGCGCTCGGCGTGGACCGGGGCCGGGATCGCCGTCGTCGTCTTCCTCGGCGCCGCCGCCCTCCTGAACCCGCTCTGCCTGGCGCTCGCGCCGCTCGCCGTCATCCCGATGGTCGTCTATCCGTACGGGAAGAGGTTCACCAACTTCCCGCACGCCATCCTGGGCCTCGCCCAGTCCATCGGCCCGATCGGCGCCTGGCTCGCCGTGACCGGCGAGTGGTCCTGGGACGCGGTCGTCCTGGGCCTCGCGGTGGGCGTCTGGATCGGCGGCTTCGACCTGATCTTCGCCTGCCAGGACGTCCAGGCGGACCGGGCGCACGGTGTCATGTCGGTGCCGGCCCGCTTCGGCGTCCCGGCGGCACTGTGGGGCGCCCGCGCCTCCGCGGTCGTCACCACGGGGCTCCTCGTCTGGTACGCCCTCGCGACGGACGCGGGTCTCTTCTTCTGGGTGGGCCTGGTGGTCGTGGTCGCCGCCTTCGGCTACGAGCACACGATCGTGAAGCCGAACGACCTGTCCCGCCTGAACCGGGCGTTCTTCACGACGAACGGTTTCATCGGGATCTCCCTCTTCGTCTGCGCGCTCCTCGACCTGCTGGTCCGCGGGCTCACCCCGTAGTCCCGGCCGTGGTCCCGGTGCGCGGACGGATAGGCTCGGCGGCATGAACGACGGCAAGCGCACCCCCTGGATCGTGGGGGTTTCCGGGGCGTCGGGTACGCCGTACGCCGCCGCCGTGCTGAGGGGGCTGCTCGCGGCCGGGGAGAGCGTCGACCTCGTCGTGTCGCGCGCCTCGCGGCTGACGCTGCTCGACGAGACGGGGATCGCCTTCCGGGACGCGCACTGGCGCGAGGACCTGGCGACCTGGCTGGCGCGGGGCGCGGACGGGAAGCCGGACACCTTCGACGTGTCGGACCGGCTCGGCGACGTGCGGTACTGGACGGCCGGGGACCTGGCCGCGGGGCCGTCCTCCGGCTCGTACCCGGCCAAGGGGATGCTGGTGGTGCCGGCCTCGACCGCGGCGGTGGCGGGAGTGGCACTCGGGCTCTCGAAGGACCTGCTGCAGCGGGTCGCGAGCGTGACGCTGAAGGAGCGGCGTCCGCTGGTGGTCGCGGTGCGGGAGACCCCGCTGAACGGACAGACGCTCAAGCACTTGGTGACGCTGGACGAGGCGGGCGCCGTGGTGCTGCCCGCCTCTCCGGCGTTCTACGCGGGGGCGACGCACATCCAGGATCTGGTGGACTTCGTCGCCGGGCGGGTGCTCGACGCGGCAAGGGTGCCGCACGGGCTGTACCGCCGTTGGGAGGGAGACCTCGGTGGGGGCTCCCGTTCGGATTAGCGCTTCTTGGCGCGCTTCTTCGCGGCGCGCTTCGAGGCGGCGGACTGCTGGTGGGCACGCGAGCGGTTGGCCAGCTCCTGCAGCTCACGCATGCGGGCGTAGGCCATCTCGATCGTGTACACGGTGATCATCACTCCTGAAAGATCGTCTTTGATCCACTGAAAGATTCGCAGGGTGTCGCCCCTGCATGCCTTAGATTCTATACCTAGACTCGCTGTACCGCTGGACAATGGAAGGTAAATTCCTATGGATGCCGTGGACAGGCAGCTCATCCAGGCTCTGCGCGAGAACGGCCGCGCCTCCTACGCCGAGCTCGGCCGGCTCGTCGGGCTCTCCGGCCCCTCCGTCACCGACCGCATCAACCGGCTTGAGGCCGCCGGAGTCATCACCGGCTACCGCGCCACCGTCGACGCCGCCTCGCTCGGCCTCGGCGTCACGGCCCTCATCGGCATCTCCCTCTCCGACGCCGCCGACCACGAGGACGTGGCCCGCCGCCTGAAGGACCTCGCCGAGATCGAGGACTGCTGGTTCATCGCCGGCGACGACTCCTTCATGCTCAAGGTGCGCGCCAGCGACGTCGACGGCCTGGAGAAGACGATCCGCCGGCTCTCCGGCACCAAGGGCGTCTCCCGCACCCGTACGACGATCGTGCTCTCCACCAAGTGGGAGAACCGGGTCGGGGAGCTCCCTGAGGAGGGCTGAGAGTACGGTTGGGCAGAGCTTGATTCGTAGGCAGATACAAGGGAGGCGGCCGGAGATGGACGCTGGGCTCAAGCGGGAGCTGGAGCAGAAGGTCCGGGACGGTGAGCGGCTGAGCCGTGAGGACGGCATCGCCCTGTACGAGTCCGACGACCTCGCCTGGCTCGGCGGTCTGGCCCACGAGGTCCGGACCCGCAAGAACGGCGACGTGGTCCACTTCAATGTCAACCGGCATCTGAACATGACCAACGTCTGCACCGCCTCCTGCGCCTACTGCTCCTTCCAGCGCAAGCCGGGCGAGAAGGACGCGTACACGATGCGCATCGAGGAGGCCGTGCGCCTCGCGAAGGCGATGGAGAACGAGAACCTCACCGAGCTCCACATCGTCAACGGGCTCCACCCCAACCTGCCCTGGCGCTACTACCCGCGCTCCCTCTCCGAGCTCAAGAAGGCGCTGCCGAACGTCTCCCTGAAGGCGTTCACGGCCACCGAGATCCACCACTTCGAGACGATCTCGGGGCTGAGCGCGAGCGAGATCCTCGACGAGCTCATCGAGGCCGGCCTGGAGTCGCTGACCGGCGGCGGCGCCGAGATCTTCGACTGGGAGGTCCGGCAGCACATCGTGGACCACAAGACCCACTGGGAGGACTGGTCCCGGATCCACCGGCTCGCCCACGAGAAGGGTCTGAAGACCCCGGCGACCATGCTCTACGGGCACATCGAGGAGCCGCGTCACCGCGTCGACCACGTGCTGCGGCTCCGCGAGCTCCAGGACGAGACCAACGGCTTCCAGGTCTTCATCCCGCTGCGCTACCAGCACGACTTCGTGGACATGCAGGACGGCAAGGTCCGCAACAGGCTCCAGGCCCGCACCACGATGGCGACCGGCGCCGAGGCCCTGAAGACCTTCGCGGTCTCCCGGCTGCTCTTCGACAACGTGCCGCACGTCAAGGTCTTCTGGGTCATGCACGGCGTCCAGACCGCGCAGCTGGCGCTCCAGCACGGCGCCGACGACATGGACGGCTCGGTCGTCGAGTACAAGATCACGCACGACGCCGACAACTACGGCACGCCGAACAAGCTGGGCCGCGACGACCTGCTCGAACTGATCCGCGACGCGGGCTTCCGGCCGGTCGAGCGGAACACGCGGTACGAGATCATCCGCGAGTACCCGGGTCCGGACGCGGGTCGGCGGGAGTCGCCGCAGCCGATGCGGGTCTGACGCAGGTGCGTACGGGGAAGGGCCGGTGGGGACATCCCCGCCGGCCCTTCCCCGTACCCGCCTACAGCGGCAGCAGCATGATGATGTCGTCGCGGTCGTCGCCGGGGGCGACCCGGATCGCGTCGGGGACGCGGCCGACCTCCTTGTAACCGGACTTCGCGTAGAAGCCGTCGACGCCCGTGCCGCCCCGGCAGGTCAGGCGGATCGCCTCGATCCGCTCGAAGCCCTCGGCCGTACGGGCGGTGTGCTCGACCGCCGCCATGAGGTCGCGGCCGTATCCGCGGCCCTGGTGCCGGGGGTGGACCATCACGGTGTAGAGCCACACCCAGTGCTTCATCAGCGGGTGGCTGTTGAAGGTGAAGAAGGCGGTGGCGGCGACCTCGCCGTCCTCGTCGCGGCCGACGAGGAGGCGCGTGCCGCCCTCCGTCATGGCGACCAGGTGCCTGAGCAGCGCGGGGCGTATCGCGTCGGGTGTCACGGGGGGTACGAAGCCGACGGCGCCGCCCGCGTTGGAGACGTCGGCCCAGAGGGAGAGCACGCCGTCGCGCAGGGTGCGGTCGACCGCCGGGTCCACCTCGAAGGTAAGGGTCATAGACGGACCTTATCCATTACCTCTGGAGGGCTCAAGAGGGCCGGTCCCGGGGTCGGTGCCGACGCGTGCTTCACTGGAGGACGCTCGTCCCGCTTGGGAACTTTGCGATCTTTCGGAACGGAAGAGTGGACTGACATGCTCCGCTACACGCTGATGCGGCTCGGGATCTTCGCCGGGTGCTTCCTCGCCCTGTGGGGTCTCGTCTACGTCGGCGTGCTGCCGCGCGGCCTGGGCGACTCGAACCTGCTCTGGGTCCTCGTCCTCGCCATCGTCGTCTCCGCCCCGCTCAGCTTCGTCGTCCTGCGCAAGGCGCGGGACGAGGCGAGCGCCGAGGTCGTGGCGCGCGTCGACCGCGCCAAGGGCCGACTGGACGCGAACCGGTCGCAGGAGGACGCGCTCTAGTCGCCGTCCGCCGTGTAAGAGCTGTGTAAGGACTGCGTAAGCTTCCTCACAGACATCTCACCCCAGGCTGGGCCTTCCAAGGCTCCGACCTGGGGTGTTCTGCGTTTCGGAGGCGAAGGGGCGTCTTCGCGCCTCAAAGAATGGCTTTGAGGTTCTCAAAGTTCAAGTGTTAACGTGATCGACGTGAAGTCCGCAGAGCGCCTCTCCCATGCCGCGAGCACGCCGCTCGTGGCGCGCCTGCACGTCGATCTGTGCCTCCCCCGATCGCTCGGCTTCGCTCGTTCAGGGGGGACCCCCAGTACGTCCGCGGTCTGTTGCCGTCAGCTCTGACCCGGCATCATCAGTGGCCCCGCCTGAACAGCGCGTGAGTGCCGCACCCCCGTCCCCGTATTTCCCGATACGCACCTGTGGAGCGTGCCCGTGACGCCCGAGACGAAGTCCCGGATACCCAAGGTCCCCTTCTGGGCCCAGATCATCGCCGGTCTGGCCCTCGGCGCCCTGCTCGGCTGGATCGCCCGCAGCCAGGACGTCGCCTGGCTGAAGGAGACCCTGAGCCAGATCGGCGGCATCTTCGTCCAGCTGCTCAAGCTGGCCGTCGCCCCGCTCGTCTTCTTCGCGATCCTGGTGTCGATCACCAACCTGCGGAAGGTGAACAACGCCGCCCGGCTCGCCAGCCGCACCCTGCTCTGGTTCATGATCACCTCGCTCATCGCGGTCGGCATCGGCCTCGCGATCGGCCTGATCACCAACCCGGGCGCCGGCACCGGCCTCACCCCGAAGGACGGCAAGCTCCCCAAGCACGAGGGCTCCTGGATCGACTTCCTCACCGGGATCATCCCGACGGACGTCATCACGCCCTTCACCGAGCTGAACGTCCTCCAGATCGTCTTCATGGCCGCCGTCGCCGGCATCGCCGCCCTCAAGCTCGGCGACCGCGCCAAGCCGATCCTCACCCTCTCCGAGTCGGTCCTGGAGCTCCTCCAGAAGGCCCTGTGGTGGGTCATCCGCCTCGCCCCGCTCGGCACCGTCGGCCTCATCGGCTTCGCCATCGCCGACTACGGCTGGGACCTGATCGGCAAGTACGCGACCTTCACCGCCGACATCTACATCGGCTGCGCCCTGGTCCTCTTCGGCGTCTACCCGCTGCTGCTCGCCACGGTCGCCAAGGTCAACCCGCTCCAGTTCTACAAGGGCGCCTGGCCGGCCATCCAGCTGGCCTTCGTCTCCCGCTCCTCGGTCGGCACCATGCCGGTCACCCAGAAGGTCACCGAGCGCCTCGGCGTCCCGAAGGAGTACGCCTCCTTCGCCGTCCCGTTCGGCGCGACGACCAAGATGGACGGCTGCGCCGCGATCTACCCGGCGCTCGCCGCGATCTTCATCGCGCAGATCTTCGACGTGCAGCTCGGCATCGGCGACTACCTGCTGATCGCCTTCGTCTCGGTCATCGGCTCGGCGGCCACCGCCGGCCTCACCGGCGCGACGGTCATGCTCACCCTGACCCTCTCCACCCTGGGCCTCCCCCTGGAGGGCGTCGGCCTCCTCATGGCGATCGACCCGATCCTGGACATGATGCGGACCGCCACGAACGTGGCAGGCCAGGCTCTGATCCCGGTGATCGTCTCGGCCCGCGAGAAGATCCTCGACCTCACCGCGTACGAGAACGCCTCGTCGTCCCCGATCGACGACCTGGCCGGCGTCGGCGAGACCGACAAGAAGGTCGCGGTCACGGCCGCCGCCTGACCCTCGCCCGCGCACCGAGCCACGTGCCCCCTGCCCCCTCCGGGCAGGGGGCACGTACGCTTTCGCGGGGCATCCAATGGATCTTGGAAGCAGGGGTGGGGCGCCATGGCCGGTGGGGCGAAGGCGCGGCGGTTGCCGCGGGTGGTGCGGGAGCGGCAGATGATGGACGCGGCCGTGCGGTGTTTCGCGCGGCACGGGTACCAGGCGGCGTCCATGGACGAGATCGCCGAGCTCGCCGGGGTCTCGAAGCCGTTGGTCTATTTGTATCTGGGGTCCAAGGAGGAGTTGTTCACCGCCTGTATCCGGCGGGAGGCGGGGGCTCTGCTCGCGGCCGTCGCCGCCGAGGTCGGGGAGGCCGAGGTGCCGCCCGACGAGCGGCTCTGGGCGGGGCTGCTCGCCTTCTTCACGTACGCCGCCGGGCATCCGGACTCGTGGGTGGTGCTGAGCCGGCAGGCGCGGACGCAGGGGGAGCCGTTCGCCGGGGAGGCGGCGCGGATGCGGGACGAGATCGTGGGCTTCGTGGCGGGGCTCATCGGGGAGGCCGCCGGGGTGGTGATCGCCGGGCGTGACGTGGAGGCGCTCGCGCAGGCCCTGGTGGGGTCGGCCGAGTCCTTGGCCGGCTGGGCGAACGAGACCCCCGGGGTGACGGCGAAGGAGGCCGCCGCGACGCTGATGAACTTCGCCTGGGCCGGGCTCGGAAACCTCATGAAAAGCGAGCGCTGGTCTCCCCGCCAGGGCTTACCGGGCAGTAAGGTTACCGGCTAGTCCGGGCAGTTGGGGCAACGCAGGGCTCAACGTACCGACGCACGACCTCAGTTCATCGCGCCAACCGAGGAGCCGCACGTGTCCGTCGTCCCCGCCGCATCCGAGACCGAGCCCGCCGAGCCGCGGAAGGTGGTGGTCGACGGGCGGGTGCGGGAGGTGTCCGTCCCCGCGGTCGTTCCCCGGGTGGCCCGCGGCTCGCTGGCCGACCTTCCGTACGACAACGCCCGGCAGGACCCGGACGTCGTTCTCTTCTCCAGGAAGGACGCGGAGGGGGAGTGGCGTGACGTCAGCGCCTCGCGCTTCGCCGCCGAGGTGCACTCCGTCGCCAAAGGGCTCATCGCCTGCGGCCTGCGCCCCGGCGACCGGCTCGCGCTCATGGCCCGTACCACCTACGAGTGGACCCTGATCGACTTCGCCGCCTGGGCCGCCGGGCTCGTCACCGTCCCCGTCTACCCCACCTCCTCCGCCTTCCAGATCCGCTGGATCCTCCAGGACTCCGGGGCCGCGGCCTGCGTCGTCGAGGACGCCGAGCAGGCCCGGCTGGTCTCCGCCGAGCGGCGGCAGCTGCCCGGACTCGCCCATCTGTGGGTGATCGGTGCCGGAGCCGTCGAGCAGCTGCGCCAGGCCGGGGCGCGGGTCGCCGACGAGGTCGTCACCGCGCGGCGCGGACTGCTCACGCCCGAGGCGCTCGCCACCCTCATCTACACCTCCGGCACCACCGGCCGCCTCAAGGGCTGCGCCCTCACCCACGCCAACTTCTTCGCCGAGGTCGACAACGCCGTACGGCTCCTCCACCCCGTCTTCGTCTCGGAGAGCAAGGAGCCCGCCGCCACCCTCCTCTTCCTGCCGCTCTCCCACGTCTTCGGCCGGATGGTCGCCATCGGCTGCGTCCGCGCCCGCGTCCGGGTCGGGCACGCCCCCACCGTCGAGGGCGAGGAGCTCCTCACCGACCTGGCCGGATTCCGGCCCACGTTCCTCCTCGCCATCCCGTACGTCCTGGAGAAGGTCTTCAACAAGGCCCGCGCCACCGCCGAACGCGGCGGAAAGGCCGCCGCCTTCGACCGCGCCGCCCGGATCGCCCGCCGGTACGGGCGGACCACCTCGCCCTCGCTCGCCCTGCGGGCCGCCCGGGCCCTCTACGACCCGCTCGTCTACCGGCGGATCCGCACGGCGCTCGGCGGCCGGGTGAAGTACGTGATCTGCGGCGGCTCCCCGCTCGGCGCCCCGCTCGCCGAGTTCTTCGCGGGCGCCGGCGTCGAGGTCTTCGAGGGGTACGGCCTGACGGAGACCACGGCTGCCTCGACGGTCACCCCGCCCCGCCGGCCGCGCACCGGCACCGTCGGACAGCCCCTGCCGGGCACGGCCGTCCGGATCGCCGACGACGGCGAGGTCTGGCTCAAGGGCGGTCACGTCTTCGCCGGGTACTGGGACGGGCAGCGCGGCGCGGCCGTGCCGTACACCGACGACGGCTGGTTCCCCACCGGGGACCTCGGCACCCTCGACGAGGACGGCTACCTCCGGATCACCGGCCGCAAGAAGGACCTCCTCATCACCTCGGCCGGCAAGAACGTGGCCCCGGCCCCGCTGGAGGACTGGCTGCGCGCCCACCCGCTGGTGGGCCAGTGCATGGTCCTCGGCGACGACCGGCCGTACATCACGGCCCTGATCACCCTCGACCACGAGGGCCTGACGCACTGGCGGCGGATGCGCCACAAGGACCATCTGGCGCTCTGGGAGCTGGCCCGGGACCCGGAGCTGCTCGCCGCGCTCCAGCGGGGGGTGGACGACGCCAACCGGCTGGTCTCGCGGGCCGAGTCGATCCGCGCCTTCCGGGTCCTGACCACCGAGTTCTCGGAGACCTCGGGACATCTGACGCCGTCGATGAAGCTCAAACGGCGCGCGGTGCTGCGGGACTTCGCCCGGGACATCGAGGAGATGTACGGCGCCGACGGGGCTTAGGGCCTGTCCGGCGGATCAAGCCTCAGGGCCAGAGGAGTTCGCGGGTCCAGCCGTCCGCGGTGCGCCGGTAGCGGAGGCGGACGTGGCGGCGGCGGGCGTCGCCCTGGAAGAACTCGACCTCGGCCGGTTCGACCACGTACAGGGTCCAGGTGGGGGCGGGGGCGTCCGGTTCGGCCTCGGCCCGGCGCCAGGCGGCGGCGCTCGCCTCGGCGAGGGTCTCGGGGGAGTCGAGGAGCTCGCTCTGCCGGCCGACGAGCGCCGAGGCGAGGGCGCCGGTGGTGCGGGCGTGGAGGTCCTCGTACGCCTCCTCGGGGGTGCCGGTGGTGACGTGGCCCCGGACGCGGACCTGGCGGCCCTGGACCGGCCAGTAGAAGCCGAGGGCGGCCTCGGGGCGGGCGGCGAGCTGGCGGCCCTTGGCGCTGGTGGCGTGCGAGGCGAAGTGCCAGCCGCGGCCGTCGGCGTCGTGCAGCATCACCGTGCGGACGTCGGGCCTGCCCTCCTCGTCCACGGTGGCCAGGGAGAGGGTGTGCGGCTCGGTCTGGCCGGCCGCGGCGGCGGCCGTGAACCAGTCGTGGAAGAGGGGGAGCGGCTCGGGCGGGGCGCTCGCCGGGTCGAAGGAGGGGAGTGCGGTGTCCCAGACCCTGAGCGAGTGGAGGGCGCGGTGGAAGTCGGTCATGCGGCCACGGTAGGCCGTGCGGTGGTGTCGTGGTCCTCGATCGGGACGGCGTTCGCCGCGGCCTGGATCTCGTCGCGGATCTTCTTCGCGATGAGGTTCTTCCAGGGGGTCTTCGGCAGGGTCCGGACCATGAGCATGCGCAGGGCGATCTTCCACTTCCGGTCGACGACCATCTCCTTGACGAAGCGCTCGGCCATCCGCTGGTTGCGCTCCACGCCGGGCCGCATCCGCTCCTCGTAGCGGGCGAAGGCGACGGTGTGGTCGCCGCCCGCCCGGGCGAGCTCGCCCGCCAGGACGTACGCGCCGGTGAGGGCGAGGCCCGTGCCCTGGCCCGAGGCGGGGGAGGTGCAGTGGGCGGCGTCGCCGAGCAGCACGACCCGGCCGGTGGACCAGCGGTCCATCTCCACGAGGGCGATGGAGTCGAGGTAGAAGTCGTCGGCCCCGGCGGCGTGGCCGAGCAGGCGCGGGATCTCCCAGCCGTCGCCCTGGAAGGTGCGGGCGAGGAAGCGCTTCTGGGCGGCGGTGTCGTGGTGGTCGGGCTGGGGCTCCGTGGAGGAGAAGACGAAGAGGTTCTTGGCGTCGGTCTCGCCGGCGGAGCTGTAGACGCAGGTCAGCTTCCCGGGGAGCGCGTGGTAGGTCTCCCAGCGGTCCAGGCCCAGGTGGTTGGGGGCCGTGAAGATGGAGATGTACGCGTCGAGGTGGCGCTTGTAGCGCTCCTCCGGGCCGAAGGCGAGCCTCCGGGTGTTCGAGTGGAGTCCGTCGGCGCCGACGACCAGGTCGAAGCGGCGGACGGTGCCGCTCTCGAAGGTGACGGTGACGCCGTCGGCGTCCTCCGCCATGGAGGCGATCGAGTCGCCGAAGACGTACTCGACGTCCTCGCGGGTCCGGTCGTACAGGATGCGGGCGAGCTCGCCGCGCATGATCTCGTCGTCCTCCTCGACGCGGCCGCCGAAGATGTCGGCGGGCAGTTCGCCGATGGTGCGGCCGGCGTCGTCGACGTACGAACCGCCGCGCATGTCCGTGGAGTGGGCGCGGATCTCGTCGAGGACGCCCATCCGGCGGCAGACCTCGATGGCGGTGCCGCGGATGTCGACCTTGTATCCGCCGGTGCGCAGTTCGGGGGCGCGCTCGACGACGGTCGGGACGAAGCCGTGGCGGTGCAGCGAGAGGGCGAGGGCGGGGCCTGCGATCGAGGCGCCGGAGATCAGGACGGTCTTGGCGGTGCGCTGCATGTCGGACTCCTTGTCGGGTGTCTGCGGGCCGTTCCCCTGCCCGCGGACATGACTATACGGATGTCCTACACGGTTGTCTATGACGCTTGTGTAGATTCCTGGGCGGAGGTCCTGAGGGGTCAGTCCCGGCCCAGCACCACCGTCCCCGAGGAGCAGAACCAGCCCCCCGTCCCCGAGGCCACCGCCAGCTCCGGCAGGGAGCCGTCCGGGCGCCGCACCTGCAATCCCGGTGCCTCGCCGCGCAGTTGGCGTACCGCCTCCACGAGCAGGAACAGGCCCCGCATCCCCGGGTGGCAGGCCGAGAGGCCGCCGCCGTCCGTGTTCACCGGCAGCCGGTCCTTCTCCTGGACGAACGCGCCGCCCTCGCCCTTCGCGCAGAAGCCCAGGTCCTCCAGGGTCACCAGGGTCATGTAGGTGAAGGCGTCGTAGATCTCGGCGACATCGACGTCGGCCGGCCGGACGCCCGCCCGCTCGAAGGCCAGCCGGCCGCTGACGGCCGCCGGGGAGACCGTGAAGTCCTCCCACTCGGACATCGTCGTGTGCGAGACGTGCTCGCCGGTGCCGAGCACCCAGACCGGGGCCTTGCGGCAGTCCCGCACGTACTCCTCGGCCACGAGCAGCACCGCGCAGCCGCCGTCGCTGCGGATGCAGCAGTGCAGTCTGGTGAACGGGTCCGCGATCATCGGCCCGTCCAGGACGTCGTCGACGGTGATCGGCTCGCGGAACATCGCCTCCGGGTTGAGCGCCGCGTTCGCCCGCGCCCGCACGGCCACCTCCGCGAGCTGCTCCAGGGTGGTGCCGTACTCGTGCATGTGACGGCGGGCGGCCATCGCGTACTTGGCGATCAGGGTGTGCCCGTACGGCGCCTCGAACTGGAGCGGGCCGCGCGAGCCGAAGGAGAGGTTCGAGGTGCGGCGCCGGGCGCGGATGTCGGTGCGGGCGGTGGAGCCGTACACGAGCAGGACCGCGTTCGCGTGGCCCGCGGCGATCGCGTCGGCGGCGTGCGCGGCCATGACCTCCCAGGTGGCGCCGCCGACGGCGGTCGAGTCCACCCAGCGGGGGCGCAGGCCCAGGTACTCGGCGACCTCGACCGGGGCGAGCGTGCCGAGGCCCGCCGAGGCGAGGCCGTCGATCAGCGAGCGGTCGAGGCCGCTGTCCGCGAGGGCGCGGCGGGCGGCCTGGGCGTGCAGGGCGTACGGGGTGGCCTCGTCGACCCGGCCGCAGTCGGAGAGGGAGACGCCGACGACGGCGACGCGGCGGGAGCTGCGCGTGGTGGTGGGCATGAATCTGACGGTACATCAGATTCCTTGAATCGGGACCGGCGCCTCTCTGGGCAACCGGGGTCGCACCGCCCTAGCATGACGGACCGTCAGATACGGAGGGAGCCCCATGGACGCCGATTCCGCTGCGCTCAACGCCTCGAGGGTGGAACCGCCCGCGGGCCCGCCCCCGGCGGAACCGCCTGCCGGCCCGGGGCCGGACGCGCCCGCCGCCGCGCGGACGGGACCGCCTGCCGCCCAGGGGTCGGACGCGCCTGCCGTTCCGGGGGCGGAACCGCCCGCCGCCTCGGCGGCGGGACCGCTCGCCGTCCCGCCCGCGGGCCGGGCTGACCCCTGCGCGACCCCGCCCGCGGCGCCGTTCGCCGGCGCGCCCGCGCCACCGACGCCACCCGCGCCGCCGGAGGCACCCGCCGCCCCGCCCACGGCGCCTCTCGCCGAGGCGTCCGCGACGGCGCCCGCCGTCCCGCCCGTCTCCCAGCCCGCCGTCCCGCCCGCCGTCCCGCCCGCCCAGGATCAGCGGGAGCTCCGGGACGCCCTGCGGGAGCTGCTCGCCGAGCGCGCCGGGGCGGACGGGAGCCGGGGCTTCGGCCCCGGCCGGTACGACACCGCGCTCTGGGTCCGCCTCGCCGGCACCCTCGGTCTCGCCGGGCTCGCCATCGCCGAGGAGTACGGAGGCGCCGGCCGCGACCCCGCCGCCCTCGCCCCCGTCTGCGAGGAGACCGGCCGGGCCCTCGCCCCCTCCCCGCTCCTGGCCACCACCGTCCTCGCCGCCCCGCTGCTCGCCGCCCTCGGCACCCCGGCCCAGCGCGCCGCCCACCTCCCGCGCATCGCCGAAGGCGGTCTCACCTGCGCCCTCGCCGCCCCCGGCGGCCTCTCCCGGGCCCTCGGCCTCACCGGCGACAACACCGACGGGAACTGGTCGGGCGGCGGCCGCGCCGGCGGCATCCAGGCCGCCCGCGGGGCGGACGGCGGCTGGCGCCTCTACGGCGAGGCCGCCCAGGTCGTCGACGGACACAGCGCCGGTCTGCTCCTCGTCGCCGCCCACGCCGGCGGCTTCGCCCGCAGCCGTACGCTGCTCTTCCTCGTCCCGGCGGACGCCCCCGGCCTCGTACGGACCCGGCAGCCCGCCCTCGACCCCACCCGGCCCCTGGCCACCGTCCAGTTCCGGGACACCGGGGCCGAACTCCTCGGCGAGGAACCGGCCGACGTCCTCGGCGCCCTCGCCGCCACCGGCCGTACCGCCGCCGTGATGCTGGCCGCCGAGGCCGTCGGCGCCGCCGCGGCCGCGCTCGACCGCGCGGCCGGGCGCTTCCCACAGGGCCTCGCCGACCTCCACGTCCAGGTCGAGGTGGCCCGCTCCCTGACGTACTGCGCGGCCCGCGAACCCGACGGCGGACCGCTCGCCCTCGCCCACGCCCTGGAGGCGCTGCGCGCCACCGCCGACGACCTCTGCTTCAAGCGGGCGGCCTCCGACGAGCTGCTCTTCGGCCCCGCCCGGCGGCTGCGCGCCCGGGCCGCGGAACGGACCGGACTCTTCGGAGAGGAGGCGGCGTAGATGGCCGCCGGACGGAAGCTCGTGCAGAAGGTTTCCTCGACCCGGACCTTCGCCAAGGTCGCCCCGCACCTCATCCCGGCCATGGACCGGGCCGTGCACCGGCTGACCAAGGGAAAGGTGCTGCTCAGCGCGCGGATGCTGCCCGGCGTGATCCTCACCGCCCGGGGCGCGAAGAGCGGGCAGCCGCGGGTCACCCCGCTCGCCTGCATGCCGGAGGGGGACGGCCGCTGGCTCCTCGTCGGCTCCAACTTCGGGCGGCCGGGCCACCCGGCCTGGACGGCGAACCTGCTCGCCCATCCGGACGTCGAGGTCAACTGGCGGGGCGAGGACGTACCCGTACGGGCGGAACTGCTCGACGGCGAGGAACGGGCGGCGGCCTGGAAGGCGGCCCTCGACTTCTGGCCGCCCTACGCCACGTACCAGGCACGGATCGAGCGCGAGATCCGGCTCTTCCGGCTCACCCGCCGGTAGCGGCCCGGCACGGCGACGCCGACGGCGGTCCCGCCCCCCGTTTCTCGGGGAGCGGGCCGCCGCCGGCGTCGTCGACAGGACGGGTGAAGGAGGGGGGCGGAGCTATCTGGTCGGCTTCTTGCCGGTGATTCCCAGGTGCACCAACAAGGCGAGGTTCGGCTTGAGTTCGGCCTGCTTCACGCCCCAGGTCTGGAAGCCCTTCTGGTGGCCGGCGACCGAGGCCAGCATCGCCACCAGGGAGCCGGCCATCGCGGCGGGACTGATGTCCTTGTCGACCTTGCCCTTGGCCTGGAGCTCCTTCACCGCGTCCGTCAGGGAGTTGGTGACCGAGTTCAGGATCTTCATGCGGATCTTGTAGAACCGCTTGTCGCCCTCGGCGGCACCGAGGTCCACGACCCGCAGGATCGCGTCGTGCTTGCGCCAGAAGTCCAGGAAGCCCTCGACGAGTTCCTCCGAGGTCTGCCAGCCGGCCTTGCCGACCCAGGAGCGGCCGGAGACCAGCTCGGTCAACGCGGCGCCCTCCTTGGCCATTTCCTCCGCGATCTCGAGGACCGCTCCCTCGACGTCCGGGAAGTACTGATAGAACGTCGCGGGTGAAGTACCCGCCTTCCGGGCCACATCGATGACCTTGACGTCCCGGTAGGGCGAGGAGCTGAGCATCTCACCGAGGCAGTCGAGCAGCTTCTGCCGCGTCGCCTGGCCGCGTCGTCCGGCCACGCGGCCGTCGACGGTGCGTACTTGTCCTGTCATGCCGTCAGCTTACCGAGGGGGCTTCGGCGCGCGATTCGGCCGAGTGCAAATGGGGTGCACCCCGTTCTCCGAGGTCGGCCCGCGTGTCCCCGACGGAGGGGAGGGGCGGGTTCCGGCCACCTCGGCTCCGGATCCGGGACGCCCGTACCCGGGACGGTGGACCTCCGTGCCCGGACGTCCCCGGATCGGCTTATGAACAGTCTGTGGACAACTTCGGTGGACAACCCGGGCGCCCCAAGGGCTCCGGCCCCATGAATCGGCATTTTGTTCCCATCTCGGGGCGTGCGGGGCGGCCCCCGCCGTCCTAGCGTGTGGACATGGCCGTACGCATTGAGGGCACCCCCTGCTGGGTGGACGCACAGCTCCCCGACCTGGAAGCGGGCAAGCGCTTCTACGGCGAGCTCTTCGGCTGGACCTTCGACCCCGCCCGTGACGAGGCCCTCCTCGGCGGCCGCCGGGTCGCCGGGCTCGTCCCCAAGCGCGACGGGCGCATGCCCACCACCTGGACCCTCTACCTCGCCACCGAGGACGCCGGCACCCTCGCCGCCCGGATCAAGGCCGCCGGCGGGCAGATGGTCATGGAGCCCTACCCCGTCGGCCCCTTCGGCGTCTACGCGCTCGCCGCCGACCCCGGCGGCGCGGTCTTCGGCATCCGCCAGGAGGGCGACCCCGACGGCTTCGAGGTCACGAACGAGCCGGGCGCCTTCTGCTGGATGGAGGTCTACACCCGCCTCCCCGACGCCGTCGACACCTTCTACGCCAGCGTCTTCGGCTACCTCGGCCGCCAGGCCGACGCCGAGGCGGACGGCAGGGACCCCGGCTTCGACTACCGCGTCTGGTCCCCGCCCGGCTCACGGCCCGGCGACGACAGCGCCTTCGGCGGACGCGCCGTCATCAGCGAGGACTTCCCCGCCGAGATGCCCGGCCACGTCCTCGTGTACTTCGCCGTCGCCGACTGCGACGAGGCCTGTGCGACCACCGTCCGGCTCGGTGGCCGGGTCGCCACCCCGGCCTTCGACACCCCGCACGGCCGGATCGCCGTCCTCCACGACAACCAGGGCGCCCGCTTCGCCGTCCTCGCGGAACCCGCCGACGGAAGCTGACCACCGCCGCCGATCCGCCGCCGATATGAGGTGTGACACCCCGATCCGCCCCCGGGTTCGCAACCAGGCCCTCGGACAGGAAGAATCAGGGGCCACGGGGCCGTACCCTCATGGCCCGTACGGGGAGGTGGCAGGCAAGTGGAACAGCTGACGCAGCACGACCCGAGACGTATCGGGCCCTTCGAGGTGCTGGGCCGGCTCGGCGCGGGCGGAATGGGCCTGGTCTATCTCGCGCGCTCGGCCTCGGGCCGGCGCGTGGCGATCAAGACCGTGCGCACGGAGCTCGCGGAGGACCAGCTGTTCCGGGTCCGCTTCACCCGGGAGGTAGAGGCCGCCCGGGCGGTCTCCGGCTTCTACACGGCGGCCGTCGTCGACGCCGACCCGCGCGCCGCCGTGCCCTGGCTGGCCACCGCGTACGTGCCGGCGCCCTCGCTCGAAGAGATAGTGAACGAGTGCGGGCCGCTCCCGGCCCAGGCCGTCCGCTGGCTCGCCGCGGGCGTCGCCGAGGCCCTGCAGTCCATCCACGGCGCGGGCCTGGTCCACCGCGACCTCAAGCCCTCCAACGTCCTCGTCGTCGAGGACGGCCCCCGGGTGATCGACTTCGGCATCGCGTCGGGCGTCTCCAACACGCGCCTGACCATGACCAACGTCGCCGTCGGCACCCCCGCCTACATGTCGCCCGAGCAGGCCCGCGACTCGCGCAGCGTCACCGGCGCCAGCGACGTCTTCTCGCTGGGCTCGATGCTGGTCTTCGCCGCCACCGGGCACGCGCCCTACCACGGCGCCAACCCCGTCGAGACGGTGTTCATGCTGCTGCGGGAGGGCCCGGACCTGGAGGGGCTGCCGGACGAGCTGCGGCCCCTCATCGACGCCTGCATGCAGATGGACGTCACCCGCCGGCCCACCCCGGCCGACCTCCAGGCGCAGCTCGCCCCGCACCTCTTCGGCCCCGGCAGCGACGACAGCGGCACGGCCTCCGCGTGGCTGCCGCTGAGCGCGACCGCCATGATCGAGCGGCGCCGCGGCGGCGGCCGTCAGGTGCCGGGACCGACGCCGCCCCCGCCCCCGGCGGACCCGCCGGTCCCGGGCCGGGACCCGCGCTTCCCGGAGCGGACACCGGAGCGGGCGCCGGAGCACGCGCCCCCCGGCGGCCGGCACGCCGGGCCCGCCGCGAGCGCGGGCGGTCCCGTGCGCCTCGGCGGCGCGACCGTGCCGATCGGCCCCGGCCCCCGGGTCGCCGACACCCGGGCGGCGCTCGCCGTCGGCCGGGGCGCCGACGCGGGCCCCGCGACCGGCTGGATCCGCCCGCCCGGCGGCGGCCCGCACGGCGCCGACTCCGGTACGGCACCGGGGCCCGGGCCGCAGCACGTCCCGGCCCAGGGGAGCGGCCAGGCGGCCGCCCCGCAGCCCCCGCCGGAGCCCGGCCACTGGCGGCCCTGGCGCTTCCGCATGTCGAACGACGTCTGGGGCACCCCGGTCGTCGACGGCGACCTGCTGTACGTGACCTCCTTCGAGGTGCACGCCCTGGACACGGGGAGCGGCCGGCGCCAGTTCAAGACCCGGGACGTGGCCTGGTCGATGGCCGTCGCCTCGGGCCGTATCCACGCCTCCGACGGACCCACCCTGTACGCCCTCGACGCCGGCGACGGCAGCGAGCGCTGGCGGCTGTCCACGGACGCCTGGGTGTACTCGCTGAAGGTCGACCGGGGCACGGTCGTCACCGGTACCCGCGGCGGCGGCGTGCAGGCCTGGGAGGCCTCCAACGGCGCCAAGCTGTGGGAGCTCACCGGCGCGCAGACCGACTTCGAGACCCCGGAGGCGGGGCCCGCCGTGCACGGCGACACCGTGTACCTGTGGCGGGACGCCCGGCTCCAGGCCCTCGACGCCCGCACGGGCGTGGAGCGCTGGTCGTACCCGATCGGCGACGCCGCCTCCTGCGCCAACGTGCCGGTACGGGTGGCCCCGGCCGAGGACGGCTGCGTGTACGTCTCCGCCGGGACCCGGGTCCTGTCGATCGACATCGCCGCCGGGCACGTCCGCTGGCACTTCGAGGCGCCGGCCGTGTTCCTCTCCCCGCCCGCGTTCGCGCCGGGACCGGCCGTCACGGGCGGCGGGGTGTACCTCTCGGACCACCTCGGCACCGTGTACGCCCTCGACGCGACCACCGGGCAGGACCGCTGGCGGATCGCGACCGAGCCGCGCCAGTCGACCGAGCCGGTGCTCGTCGCCGACGGGAACGTGCACGTCGGCAGCGGCAGCGCGCTCTACACGCTGGACGCGGTCACCGGCACCCCCCGGTGGCGGTTCGCGGCGGGCGGCGAGCTGGTCGGCTCCCCGGTCGTCGCCGACGGCCGGGTGCACTTCGGCTCGGCCGACCACGTCCTGTACACCCTGGACGCGACCGGCGGCCAGCTCCGCTGGAAGCTCGCGACCGGCGGCGAGATCACCGGCTCGCCGGTGGCGAAGGGCGGGGTCGTGTACGCGTGCAGCAAGGACCGCTGCGTGTACGCGCTCGACGCGGTCAAGGGCACGGCGACGGGCCGGGGCGCGGCGGCGCGGGCGTGACGGCCTGAGGGTCCAAGGGGGGCCGGGGCGCTAGGTCCGGTCCGGGCCCTGGGTGTGTTCGGGGCCGTCCTCCAGGGGCGGCTCCGGCGGGCTCGGGTACGTGAGCGTCCGGTCCGTCCCGGCGGGCTCCGCGGGCTCGGGCGCGCTCGGGTACGTCAGCGTCCGGTCCGTCCCGGCGGGCTCCGCGGGTTCCGCACCCTCCGGAGGGTGCGGGGGCCGGTAGGGCCGGTCCACCCGGTGGGCGTGGCTGCGGCCCGACATCACGAGCGCGCCGAGGAGCAGCAGGACCCCGCCGCCGAAGGCGAACGCGAGCCCGTCGCCGAGCCCCGTACCGTCGGCGTCGATCGTGAGGCTGCCCTCCGCCTCGCCGACCCGCACCATCCACAGGATGGCGAAGCCGAGGACGACGATCCCGGCGAAGGCGACGAGCAGGCGGGAGCGGAGCAGTACGCCGACGACGGTGACGAGGGCAGCGAAGGCGAAGGGCAGCAGGATCGAGCCCACGATGTCGGCCTTGGCGTCGGTGATGCCGGTGAACAGGTCACCGATGGCGTAGTCACGCCCGTGACGGCCGTCGTACCAGGCACGGAAGGGGCTCCAGACGGCGGCCGTCGCTCCGGCGAGAGCCAGGACGGAGCCGGCGATGTTGCGGATCATCGGTGCGGCCTCCTCGGCGGTCCGGCCCTCGTTCCCGACGCTACGCCGGGTGTGGGGGCCCCGCCACGTGGCACGGACCCGCCGCTAGGGTGGCGCGGACACGACACACAGGGAGGGGTGGCGGCGATGGTACGGACGCGGCTGAAGCTCGCGGCGACGCTCACGGTGGTGGTCCTCGCGCTGACCGGTTTCCACACCGGCAAGGGCGGCCACGGCAGCGGTGGCGGCAGCGGGAAGAGCGGCAAGAGCAAGAGCCGGAGCCACAAGGGCTCCCACGACGACGACGATTCGGGCGGCGGCTGCTCCAGCGACGAGCAGGGCAACGACGACTACATCAGTACGGACGACGCGGGCGGCTCGACGGCCACCGCGAGCCCGTCCCCGACGTCGGCGCGGGTCGAGGTGGTGGTCGTCGACTGCGTGAAGCCGGCCCAGAAGAAGCGGAAGGGCAGGCCGGCCCGGAAGGCGGACACCACGTCGACGCTGAAGATCACCTCGCACGACGCCCTTGAGGGGACGTACGAGGTGACGGTGGACTTCAAGGGCGGCACGGGTTCCGCCGTCGACTCGACGACGGCCGTCGTCACCGTCGGGGCCTACGAGGAGAAGACCTTCGAGGTCGCGATGAACAACCCGATGGCCGTCTCGTCCGTGAAGAACTGCCGGGTCTACGACGTACGGAAGAAGAGGACGTAGCCCCGGCGAGGGTCGGTTCCAGCGGATCAGCGTCGTCGTCGGGGCGTTCCCACCGCTGTGGACGGTGTCTCGTCAGGCGAAGATCCATTAAGACAGACCTTCGCATCCGCTATCGGAGCCGGTGACCGCCGCTCCTTCGGGTGAACAGCTCGGCCTGCCGTTCCGGTGGCAGGTTCCCGAGCGCGACCAGGTGCGGGGCGTGGGCGAGGGCCTGGGCGCGGGCGGCCTCGCCGGCGGACCACAGCGCCCGTACCGTCCCCTGGACGGCCCCGGTCGGGTAGGAGGCGATGACGGCGGCGGCCTCGCGGGCGGCGTCGAGCGCCCCTCCCGGCTCCGTCACCTCGCTGACCAGGCCCGTCTCGTACGCGCGCCGGGCGGAGACCCGTTCGGCGGTGCCCATGAGGGCCATCCGGGCGATTTCCCCGTACGGCATCTTCTGGGCCATGTGGACGGTCTCGAAGGCGCTGACCATCCCGTACGTGGTGTGCGGGTCGAAGAAGGTGGCGCTCTCGCCCGCGATCAGGAACTCGGCCTCGCCGAGCAGGTAGAAGGCCCCGCCGCAGGCCATGCCCTCGACGGCGGCGATCACCGGCTTCCACAGGTCGTTCGCCTTGGGACCGAGGGCGATCAGGGGGTCGTCGATCGTGTACGGGGAGGAGGGCTGCGGCACGTCCACGGAGCGGTCGATCCCGGTGCAGAAGGCCCGCCCGCCGGCCCCGGTGACGACGATCGCCCGGACGTCGTCCTCGTAGCGGAACCCCCGCCAGGCGGCGGCGAGTTCGCGGGCCATGCCGAGGGTGATCGCGTTGTGCTTCTCCGGCCGGTCGAGGGTGACGACCGCGACCCCGGTCTCCTTGTCGCGCTCGATCCGGATGCTCACGGGCGCTCCAGGAGCCAGCGGGGGACGGTGACGCCGTCGACCTCGGTGAAGGCGACCCGTACGGGGGCGCCGATGCGCAGCCGGGCCGGGTCGACCGAGTTCAGGGGGGCGTCCGGGGCGGCGACGACGTTGCCGACGAGGCGGACGCGGGGGGCGTCGGCGAGTTCGACGAGCACCGCGTTGTACGGGGCCTGGGCGGCGTACTCGGGGAGGAGCGGCGGGTGGGGGAGGACGTACGACCAGATCCGGCCGCGTCCGGACATGAGCCGCCACTCGCTGTCGAAGGACCGGCAGTGCGGGCAGCAGGGGCGGGGCGGAAAGCGGAGCTCACCGCAGTCCGCGCACGCCTGGACGCGCAGTTCGCCCCGGGCGGCGTACTCCCAGAAGGGCGCGCCGTCCTCGTCGATGAGGGGTGTGAGCATCTCGACTCCTCAGGCTCGCAGCAGGATGGCGGATGTGGGGACGCCCTCGCCGGCCGTGACCAGGCAGGTGGCGGCGTCGGGGACCTGGGCGGTGGAGGTGCCGCGGAGCTGCTTCACGCCCTCGGTGATGAGGTTGAAGCCGTGCACGTACGCCTCGGAGAGCCCGCCGCCGCCGGTGTTGAGCGGCAGCCGGCCGCCGATCTCCAGGGCGCCCCCTTCGGTGAAGGCGGCGCCTTCGCCCCGGCCGCAGAAGCCGTAGCCCTCCAGGGAGAGCGGGACGAGCGGGGTGAAGGCGTCGTAGATCTGGGCGACGTCGACGTCCTCGGGGCCGAAGTCCGCGGTCTTCCACAGGTGCCGGGCGGCGGTCCAGGCGGGGCCGGAGAGCGGGTCGTCGTTCCAGTAGTTGACCATGCCGTGGTGCTGGGCGGGCAGGCCCTGGGCGGCGGAGTGCACGTAGACGGGCTTCTGCCGGCAGTCGCGGGCGCGTTCGGCGGAGACGACGACGCAGGCGAGCGCCCCGTCGGTCTCCAGGCAGTTGTCGAAGAGGCAGAGGGGTTCGCTGATCCAGCGGGCGGTCATGTACATCTCGCGGGTCAGCGGCCGCTCGTACATGATCGCGGCGGGGTTCTGGTTGGCGCGGTTGCGGCAGGCCAGGGCGACGTTGAAGAGGTGGTCGCGGGTGGCGCCGTACTCGTGCATGTAGCGGCGGGCGAGCATGCCGATCTCGTCGGCGGGCCGCAGCAGCCCGAAGGGCCGGGTCCACTGGCCGGGGGTGGGCAGCTGGACGGCGGTGTCGGTCCAGGGCCGGCGTCCGGAGCCCCGCTTCCTGGACCGCCAGGCGACGCCGACGCTCGCCTGTCCGGTGGCGACGGCGGCGGCGAGGTGCCCGACGGTGGCGCAGGACCCTCCCCCTCCGTATCCCACCTTGCTGAAGAAGGTGACGTCACCGGCGCCGATGGCCTTCGCCACCTCGACCTCGTCGGTCTCCTCCATCGTGTACGAGGCGAAGGCGTCGACCTCGGACGGGTCGATCCCGGCGTCGTCGAGCGCGGCGAGGATCGCCCGGCAGGCGAGGGCCTTCTCGGTCTCGGGGAGCCGTTTCGCGAAGGTGGTCTGTCCTATCCCGACGATGGCCGTGGCGTCCTTGAGCACCGAACCTCCTCCTGGGGCAGCACTGCTGACAGCGCGTCAGGCTACAACTAATCTGACGGATAGTCAGCTACGGGAGGTGGGGTCAGGATGGAGTGCGGCTCTGGGGTCAGGACGGAGCAAGGCTCGATACCGGAGGTGGTGCGCTGGGCGGCCGAGCGGTACGGGCCGGGGGAGGCGGTCGTCGAGGGCCGCACCCGTGTCTCGTACGCCGAACTCGGCGCCCGGGTGGAACGGGCGGCGGCCGCGTGCCTCGCCGGCGGCGTACGGCTCGGGGACCGGGTCGCGATCTGGGCGCCCAACACCCTCGACTGGATCGTCGCCGCGCTCGGCGCGGTGAGCGCGGGCGCCGTCCTCGTCCCGCTCAACACCCGCTTCAAGGGCGCCGAGGCCGCCGACGTCCTCGCCCGCTCCCGCGCCCGGCTGCTCTTCGTCACCGGCACCTTCCTCGGCACCTCGTACGTGGCCTCGCTGCGCCGCGCCGCCGCCGGACTCCCGGACCTGCGGCGGGTGGTGGTGTTCAGCGACACGGTGCCGGACGACCCGGCGTACACCACCTGGAAGTCCTTCCTCGCGGAGGGCGACGGGGTGGATCCGGCGCGGGTACGGGCCCGGGCCGACTCCGTCGCCCCCTCGGACCCCTCCGACATCATCTACACCTCGGGCACCACCGGCCGGCCCAAGGGCGCCGTCATCACCCATGAGCAGACCCTGCGCTGCTACGAGGTGTGGAGCGAGCTCGCGGGCCTGCGGGAGGGCGACCGCTACCTCATCGTGAACCCCTTCTTCCACACCTTCGGGTACAAGGCCGGGATCGTCGCGTGCCTGCTGCGCGGGGCGGTGATGGTGCCGCAGCCGGTCTTCAGCGTGGACACGGTCCTCGCCAACATCGCGGCGGAACGCATCTCGGTCCTGCCCGGCCCGCCGACCCTCCACCAGTCCCTCCTGGACCACCCGGCCCGAGCGGCCCACGACCTCTCCAGCCTCCGCCTGGTCGTGACGGGCGCGGCGGTGGTCCCGCTGCGGCTCGTCGAAAGGCTGCGGTCGGAACTGGGCGTGGGCACGGTCCTCACGGCGTACGGCCTCTCCGAGGCGAGCGGCATCGTCACGATGTGCCGCCGGGGCGACCCGGCCGAGGCCGTCGCGTACACCTCGGGCCGCGCGATCCCGGACACGGAGGTCCGCCTGTCGGCGTCGGGCGAGGTCCTGGTCCGCGGCTTCCACGTCATGCGCGGCTACTTCGAGGACGAGGAGGCGACGGCGGCGGCGATCGACGCGGACGGCTGGCTGCACACGGGAGACGTGGGCGTCCTGGACGGGACGGGCAACCTCCGCATCACGGACCGCATCAAGGACATGTTCATCGTCGGCGGCTTCAACGCCTACCCGGCCGAGATCGAACAGCTCCTCGGCCTCCACCCCGACATCGCGGACGCCGCCGTCATCGGCATCCCGGACCCCCGCCTGGGCGAGGTCGGCAAGGCCTTCGTGGTCCGCCGCCCGGGCTCGCCCCTGACGGCGGACGACGTCATCGCCTGGTCGCGCCGGGAGATGGCGAACTACAAGGTCCCGAGGGAGGTCGAGTTCGTGGCGGAACTGCCGCGGAACGCGAGCGGGAAGGTGGTGAAGGGGGGGTTGCGGGGGCGCTGAACGCGTGCCGCGGGCCAGGGCGTGTCCGGCGGATCAGGCGCGGCCCCGGCCATGATCCGCCGGACGGGGCCTGGGTGGGCGGACAGGCCCTAGGAGGGCGGACGGCCCCTAGGAGGCCGGACAGCCCCTAGGTGGGCGGACGGCTCAGCACCACGATCCCGTCCGCCTCCCGCACCACTCGCCACCCCCGCTCCCCGGATCATCTCGGCAGCGTCGCGCATACCGCAGTATGCTGACTTCATGGCTGACACGACCCGCATCACGGTCACTCTGCCCACGGAGCAGGTGGCGGAGCTGAAGAGGCTTACGGACAACGTCTCCGGCTACGTCGCGGAGGCGGTTGCCCGCCAGATCAGGCACCAGCTGCTCGGTGAGGAGCTGCGTCGCTATGAGGAGGAGCACGGCGCCTTCACCGATGACGAGCTGGCCGCAGCCCACGCGAGGATCTTCGGTGCGGCCGAGTCCGGGGACTCGGCGAGCGCAGTGTGAACAATCGCCTTGAGACCGTCGTGCTGGACTCCCAAGGGCTGTCCTCCTGGATCTCGCAGGACCGGGGCACGCTCGCGATGATCCGGTCCTTCCACACGATGGCGGCCGAACTGGTGGTCTGCTCCAACACCATCGTGGAAGTCGCGCACGCCCGGGTGAGCATCCCCCGACTCGACTGGGTGCTCTCCCAGGTCAGAGTGGAAGCGGTGACCGAGCGGGCGGCCAGAGCCGCCGCCGCGCTGCTGAAGGAGGCCGGCCTGCACGGCCACAAGTACGCGATCGACGCCACCGTCGCCGAGCTGGCGCTCCGCCGGCCGGGCCCGGTGGCCATCCTCACGTCCGACGTCGACGACATGGCCAAGCTCTGCGGCAATCGCGTCCGGCTCATTCCGGTCTGACACCGGCTTCGCCGGGGACCGTACAGACAGGAGGGGCCGGGCGGATGCCCGGCCCCTCCGTTGTGCGGTGGTCCGATCGCGTTGCGCACGGGCCCTGCCCGGACGGATCCCCCCTGGTTCCGCCGGGTGTCCCCCGAGCCCGTGTGCTCCCCCGTCGACCGGACCTCCCAGGTTGGCCCCGGCGGCTCCCCCGAAGTCGCCGCCGCGGCCGTTCCCCGTCGGGAGTGGCTTAGTTGGCCGGCTCGGTGGTGACGTGGACGTTGCCGAGCGGCGCGGCAAGCTCGGCGTCGGCAGTCGGCTCGGTCGTCACGTGGACGTTCTTGATGCCGATCTTCTCGGCTATCGCGTCCGTGGCGTCCTCGCCGCCGGTGACATGCACGTTCTTGGTCTCGATGTCGGCGAGCTCGCCGCCGGTGACGTGCACGTTCGTCGGCTTGATGATCTGGTCGTCACTCATCGTCGTCTCCTGTTGCTAGGGCAGGGCGGTTCTGCTGGGCCCGTCCGGCTGTTCCCCCGTGGACAGTCGGACGGGCCTCTGGTGCAGGGCCGTTCACCCTAGTTCCTGGGAGTGACGGCCTCTCCGTCGACCCGTCTGCCCCCCGACGCGGCGGATCGATGAGTAGAGCATCGCCGGTGGCGATAAACGAACGATGAACGCCCGCTGCCCGGACTCAGGCGACGGCGGCGGGGTGGAGGAGAGCGTGGACTTCGGCGGCCTCGGGGGAACCCAGGTGCGTGTAGATGTCGAGTGCCTCCTGCCAGCAGACACGGGCTCGATCGGTCTGGCCCAGGGGGTCCAAGGCCCGGCCCAGGACGGTCAGTACGTTGCCCCGGCGCCACTCGCCGCCGATGTCACGGAGCACGGTCAGTGCCATTTCGGCGTTGGAGGCCGCCTGGGCGTGCTTGCGTGCCGCCATGTCGACCTCGGCCAGCCGGAACAGGGCCATGCCCTGCCACAGGCGCTGGCGGCTGTCCGTGAAGACGGCCAGGGCGTCCCGAAGACGGTTCGACGCCTCGGGCAGCTGACCGCTGCGGGTGAGTGCCACTCCGAGTGCGTACCAGCCGTTCGCCCCCTTGAGCGCGTGGCCGAGCGAGTCGTACATCTCGGCCCCTTCACGCGCCAGGCGGACGGCGCTGTCCGTGCGTCCGGTCAGCAGATGGATACGGGACAGGTTGCACAGGGCGCTCGCCTCGCCGGCGGAGTCCTCGGCGAGCCGGAACTCGTCGATGGCCCGTTCGAGTTGTGTCTCGCCATCGTCGTACCGATTGCGGTAGATGGCAGTCACGCCGAGAAGGTTGGCGGCCCAGCAGCGGGGCAGTGGGTCCGCGTTCTCCGAGGCCAGGGCCCACGCCTCGCCCGCCTCTTGGTCGGCCTGATCGAACCGGCCGGACAGTTGGTGCACGTACGCCGACGTGATCGCGGCGCGGCCCGCCGCCCGAGTGTCCCCCACCCCGCCCGCCGCCTCCCGCAGCACCGTGGCCACCGCCTCGTACTCCTTCGAGTTCGCCCCCGACTCCGCCAGGTCCAGGGACGCCCACAGGAGGTCCACCCCCCGTCGCAGAGTGCCCGGGGACGACGCCGACTGGCGGACGCAGGCCAGGAGGCAGTTCGCTTCCGCGTAGAGCCAGTCCTGGGCCTCGTGGCGGTCGGTGAAGGTGAGGCCTTCGTAGGCGGTGGGTTCCAGGTGGTCCACCAGGCGGTCGCCGGGGCGTTCGATGGCGTACACGCGCGCCGCCGTCGAGAGGTAGAAGTCCAGGAGGCGGGAGAGCGCCGCCTCCTTCTCCGACGGGGGCTGTTCGTCGCGGTCCGCGCACGCACGCGCGTAGAGGCGGACCAGGTCGTGGTAGCGGTAGCGGCCGGGGGCCGCCGATTCCACCAGGGACGTGTCCACCAGGGCCTCCAGGAGGTCCTCCGTGTCCCAGAGCGGGAGGTCCAGGACCGCCGCCGCTGCCGCCAGTGAGATGTCCGGGCCGTCCGCCAGGCCCAGGAGGCGGAAGGCGCGCGCCTGGGCCGGTTCCAGCTGGCCGTAGCCGAGTTCGAACGTCGCCTTGACCGCCAGGTCGCCCGCCTGGAGCTCGTCCAGGCGGCGCCGCTCGTCCGCCAGCTTCGCCGCCAGGACGGAGACCGTCCACGTGCGGCGCGCCGCCAGGCGGGACGCCGCGATGCGGATCGCCAACGGGAGGAAGCCGCAGGCCGCCACCACGTCCAGGGCCGATTCCCGTTCGGCTCCGACGCGTTCCTCGCCGACGATACGAGTGAACAGCTGGAGCGCTTCCTCCGGCGACATCACGTCCAGGTCCACCAGGTGCGCCCCCGCCAGGTCGACCATCCGGATGCGGCTCGTGACCAGGGCCGCGCAGCCCGCCGTGCCCGGGAGCAGGGGGCGGATCTGGGCCGCGTCACGGGCGTTGTCCAGGAGTACCAGGACCCGGCGGCCGTCGAGCGTCGAGCGGTACAGCGCCGCCCGGTCGTCGAGCGAGTCCGGGATGGCCGAGTCCGGGGTGCCCAGGGCCCGGAGGAACGAGCCGAGGACCGTCTCCGGCGCGGCGGCGCGGTTGCCCGCGCCCTGGAGGTCCACGTACAGCTGGCCGTCGGGGAAGTGCGGCCGCGCCTCGTGGGCGACGTGTACGGCGAGCGTGGTCTTGCCGACGCCACCGATGCCCGCGAGCGCCGAGACCGCCATGACCGATCCCTCGGCCGTGGCGAGACGCGTGCCCAGTTCCCGTACGAAGGACGACCGGCCGGTGAAGTCCGGGACCGTCGCCGGGAGCTGGGCCGGGCGGGCGACCGGCGCCGCCGTCGGCGCCGGCTCCTCCACCGGTCGGGCGAGTTCCGCGTCGGCCTGGAGGATGCGCTGCTGGAGCCGGGAGAGTTCCGGGGTCGGGTCGACGCCCAGCTCGTCGGCGAGGAGCCGGCGCGTGTCCGCGTACACCGCGAGCGCTTCCGCCTGCCGTCCGCTGCGGTAGAGGGCGAGCATGAGGAGCTCGCGGAGGCGTTCGCGCAGGGGGTGCGCGGCCGTCAGTGCCGTCAGTTCGGAGACGGCCTCCGCGTGCGCGCCGACCTCCAGGTCGATGTCCAGGCGGGTTTCGAGGAGGGTGAGGCGCCACTCCTCCAGGCGGGTCCGCTGCGTCTCGGCGTACGGGCCCGGTACGGACGCCAGCACTTCGCCGTCCCACAGGTCGAGCGCCTCGGCCAGCCGCGCCCGCGCGGCCGTCCGGTCCCCGGCCGCGCGGAGCCTCTCGGCCCCGGCGGCCAGCTCCTGCGCGGCGGTCACGTCGAGCGCGTCGGCGCGCGTCCGGAGGGCGTAGCCGCCGGACTCGCTGACCAGCACCTTCGGGTCGAGGGCCTTGCGGAGCCGGGAGGCGTACGTACGGACCGCGGCGAGGGCCTGGGAGGGCGGGTCCTCGCCCCACAGCGCGTCGATCAGCTCGTGCGCGGTGGCGGTGCGGCCGCCGCGCAGGAGCAGCGCGGCGAGCAGGGCGCGCTGCTGGGGGGAGCCGGTGGGGACGGGTTCGCCGTCGCGCCAGGCGCGGACGGGCCCGAGCACGCCGAAGCGGAACCCGCCGCCGGAGGGCTGCCCCGAGGTGGCCGTCTCGCCCGTGGCCGTCTCGTCCGTGGTCGTCGCCTCCGTGCCGGTCGTGGCCTTGTGCTGCTCACCGCCGGGAGCTGCCGTCCTCCGGCCGTTCCGCTGCGCAGGCACGCCGGGTGCGGCCTTGGCGTCGCTTCCGTCCGGGATCCGTGCCGGAACTCGCGGCCCGTTCTCACGGTCCATCGCTCCCCCTGCCCTTACCGCTGGTTTCGCCCAGGACAGTCTGCCTTGTCCGGAGGGAGTCCGTCAGCATCGGGTCGGCCGTTGTACGGGCGTTGTGAAGCCGTTGTGAGGCCGCAACCCGGTCGTTCTGAGGCCCACTAGCTGACGGGTCGTCAGATCGGCGCTACCGTGAAGGACATGGAGACCTTCCCGAAGATCATCTCGGTGGACGACCACACCGTGGAGCCCCCGCACGTCTGGCGGGACCGGCTCCCGTCCCGGTACCGCGACACCGGACCCCGGATCGTCCGCGCCCCCCTCAAGGAAATGACCTTCCTCGGCGGAAGGTTCGCCCCCGTCATGGGCGCCAAGGGCGACGACGGGCCGATCGGCGACTGGTGGGTGTACGAGGATCTGCACAGGCCCCTCACCCGGCTCGACACCGCCGTCGGCTACGACCGCGACGAGATCCGCCTCGAAGTCATCACCTACGAGCAGATGCGGCCCGGCTCCCACTCCGTCCCGGACCGGCTCGCCGACATGGACGTCAACCACGTCCAGTCCGCGCTCTGCTTCCCCACCTTCCCGCGCTTCTGCGGGCAGACCTTCACCGAGGCGGGCGACCGCGAGCTCGGGCTGCTCTGCGTCCGCGCCTACAACGACTGGATGGTCGAGGAGTGGTGCGGCCCCGAGGCGCACGGGCGGCTCATCCCGCTCACCCTCATCCCGCTCTGGGACCCCGAGCTCGCCGCCGCCGAGGTCCGCCGCAACGCCGCGCGCGGGGTCCGGGCCGTCGCCTTCTCCGAGATCCCGCCGCACCTCGGGCTCCCCTCCGTCCACACGGACCACTGGGACCCCTTCTTCCGCGCGTGCGACGAGACCGGCACGGTCATCGCGATGCACATCGGCTCCTCCAGCCGGATGCCCTCGACCTCCGCCGACGCGCCGCCGGCCGTCGGCTCCACCATCACCTTCGCGAACTGCTGCTTCTCGATGGTCGACTGGCTGATGAGCGGCAAGTTCGAGCGCTTCCCGAACCTGCGGATCATGTACGCGGAGGGGCAGATCGGCTGGATCCCGTACATCCTGGAGCGCGCCGACGTCGTCTGGGAGGAGAACCGCGCCTGGGGCGGCGTCGCCGACAAGGTCACGCGGCCGCCCTCCGAGCTCTTCGCCGGCCACGTCTTCGGCTGCTTCTTCGACGACGCCTTCGGGCTGCGCAACCTCGACGCGATCGGGGCGGGGAACGTCCTGTACGAGACGGACTACCCGCACTCGGACTCCACCTGGCCCAAGTCGAAGGAGGTCGGCGAGGCCCAGATGGGCCACCTGTCGGCGGACGTCGTCGAGCGGATCGTCCGGGGCAACGCGATCGAGCTGCTCGGGCTGACGCCGGAAGGGCTCTGGCGGGCGTAGTCCCGCCGGCGCCGCGGCCGGGCTCCCTGCCGGGAGGGGAGCCCGGCCGTTTGTCGCCTGAACGGGTCAACCAGGCGGCCCCCTGATGGCGGAGTGTCGTGGACTGCGCACAAATAGTAGTCAAGTGTGCGTTTCTTGCACATCACGAGACAGCCAGTGGATGTCCCCCCGGGGACGTTCACGAACGGAGCCTGTGACATGACCCCCGACCCCCTCCCACACATCCATTCCGCGGACGACGACATAGAACCGACCGCCACAGAGCCCCGCCCGGTTCCGTCCCGCCAGCCGATCGTCTCCTCGCCTCCGACGCCGAAGCCGACGGCGATGCCGACGGTGACGCCGGCGTCGACGCCGACGGCGGCAGTGTCGCCGACGTCGACGGCATCCCGTGTCGTACCGAAGTACCCCATCGCGGCGAAGTCCCCTGTCGTGTCGGCGGTCCCGATCGGGGCGGCGTTCCCGCAGACCGCCCCGAAGTCTCCGGTCGGCCCGGAGTCCCCGGCGGAGCCGGAGCCGGAGCCGCAGGCCGCTGCCGCGAAGTCCCCGGTCGGCCCGGAGCCGCAGGCCGCCGCTCTGCACCCCCAGTCCGCTTCCGAGCCGTCCGCTCACGATGAGTCCGCTTACGACGAGTCCGCTCACGACGAGTCCGGTGACGAAGCGGTGCACACGCTGCTGCGGACGGCGGCGACCGAGCGGCCGGTGGAGGAGGTCGCCGCGCTCGTGGCCCGCCTCCAGGAGACCGGCGAACTCTCCAGCCCCGCGGACGTGGCCCTCCGCGCCGCGGCCGTCACCCGCCCCCTGGACGAAGTGCGCCAGCTGCTCGCGCTCCTGAACGAGACCGGGTACGACCTCCATCAGGCCGAGACCACGCTGCGCGCCGCGGCGGTGGGCCGGCCGGTCGAGGACGTGGTCCAGCTCGTCGGCATCCTCGGCGCCGACAGCAGCGACTGGCAGTCCACCGCGGACGGCGAGGGAGCCCCACAGGCCGCCACCACCAGCGCCACCGCCGCCACCGCCCCGAAGCGCGTCCGGAGCGCCTCGAAGGGGCGGAAGTCCCCCCTGGACGGCGCGCTGGCCTCGGGTCCCGGCAGTCACACCGCCTCGCCCGCGCTGCGGTCGGTCCTGCGCTGGCCCGCCGCGCTCGCCCTGTTCGCCTGTGGCCTCATCCATCTGCCGACGGACCTCTCGGGCCTGCGCTCGGGCGGCGACGCGCAGGCGCTGTCCGTGGTCGTCACCGTGCTCTGCCTGGCGTGCGCGGTGTGGCTCGCGGCCAGGGACACCCTGATCGCCTGGGCCGCCGCCGCGGGTGTCGCCGTCTTCGTCATCGCGCTCCACGGAGTGGCGGGCGTGCGCACCGTCGACCTCCTGAGCGGCAGCCTCGGCACCACCTTCGCCTGGGCGAAGGCGCTGGCGCTGCTGAGCGCCGTGGGCATCGTCTGCCTGGCCGCCTCGGCCGTGGTGCGCCACGTGAGGGCGACGGGCGCGGCGGACAGCGCCTGACGTACCGGAGTACGAGGACGAAGACCCTTCCCCCGCCCGGGCAGCGAGCAGCTGCCCGGGCGGGGGCGTTCCGTGCCGCCGGAGTGGCCCCGCGTGCCCCTACCCCTTGCCTGATGGATCGTCAGGTACGAGCATGGGCCTGCTCGTGGAAGTGACGATCCGTCAGATGCGGGCCGCGTGCCCGGGCTCAAGGGGGTTTCCATGGTGGTCTACGGCATGCAGCTGCCGGTCCAGTCGCAGAGCACCCTCTACGCCGAGGCCTGGGAGGCGGGCGCGGGTCCCGCGGATCTGGTCGCCGTCGCCCGGGCCGCCGAGGCCCACGGCTTCGACTACCTCGCGAGCTGCGACCACGTCGCCATCCCGCGCCGGCTCGCCGGGCCCATGAGCACCGTCTGGTACGACCCGGTGGCCACGCTCTCCTACCTCGCCGCCGCCACCGAGCGGATCCGGCTCCTCTCGCACGTCGCCGTCGTCGGCCTGCGCCATCCGCTCGTCACGGCCAAGGCGTACGCGACGCTCGACCACCTCTCCGGCGGCCGTCTGGTCCTCGGGGTCGGCGCCGGGCACGTCCAGGAGGAGTTCGAGGTGCTGGGCGTGGACTTCGGGCGGCGCGGCGCCGTGCTCGACGAGACCGTCGACGCGCTGCGGGCGGCCCTCGGGCCTGAGGAGTACCCGGAGCACCTGGGGGAGCGGTTCGCCTTCAAGGACCTCGGGCAGCTGCCCCGGCCCGCGCAGGAGCGGGTCCCGCTCTGGGTGGGCGGCTCCTCGCCGGCCGCCGTGCGCCGGGCCGCGCTCAAGGGCGACGGCTGGCTCCCGCAGGGCGACCCGCGCGACAGGCTCCCCGCACAGATCGCGAGGCTGCTGCGGCTCCGTACGGAGGCCGGTATCGCGGAGCCGGTCACCGTCGGCGCGATCACCGAGGCGCTGTACGTCGGCACGCCCGGCTGGGAGGCCGGCCGGCGCACCCTGACCGGCCGGCCGGAGGAGCTCGCCGCCTCCCTGCGCGCGTACGGGGAGATGGGCGTGCACCAGATCCAGGTGCGGTTCCGCTCCCGGAGCCGTACCGAACTCATCGACCAGATGGCGGCCTTCGGCACGGAGGTCGCCCCCCATCTGTAGACCTCTAGGAGTACGGACATGGGAAAGCTCGACGGGCGGGTCGTCCTCGTCACCGGTGCGGCGCGCGGGCAGGGCGAGCAGGAGGCGCGGCTGTTCGCCGCCGAGGGCGCGAAGGTGGTCCTCGCGGACGTCCTCGACGGCCCCGGGGAGGCGCTCGCGAAGGAGCTGGGCGAGGACCGTGCCGCGTACGTCCATCTGGACGTGACGAGCGAGGACGGCTGGGCGGCGGCCGTGGCGTCGGCCAAGGAGCGGTTCGGGAAGATCGACGGCCTCGTCAACAACGCGGGCATCCTCCGCTTCAACGAGCTGGTCTCGACGCCCCTGGAGGAGTTCCAGGCGATCGTGTCCGTGAACCAGACCGGCTGCTTCCTGGGCATCCGCACGGTCGCGCCCGAGATCGCGGCGGCGGGCGGCGGGACGATCGTCAACACCGCCTCGTACACGGGACTGACGGGGATGGCCGGCGTCGGCGCCTACGCCGCTTCCAAGCACGCCGTCCTCGGTCTGACCCGGGTGGCCGCCCTCGAACTGGCCGCCAGGGGCATCCGGGTGAACGCCGTCTGCCCGGGCGCGATCGACACCCCCATGAGCAACCCGGAGGGCGTGGACCCGGCCGCCACGGCCGAGCTCTACCGCAAGCTCGTGCCGCTCGGGCGGATCGGGCGGCCGGACGAGGTGGCGGCCCTGGCGCTCTTCCTGACCGGGGCGGACTCGGCGTACATCACGGGCCAGCCGTTCGTGATCGACGGCGGCTGGCTGGCGGGCGTCGGCCTTTTCTGACGGCTCGTCAGGTATTGACGCACCTGCGCGGCGGTGCGAGAGTCGGGCACATCGATGAATCTGACGGATCGTCAGAAACATGAAAGAGGGCGGTGAACTTCCTTGGAATTCGGGATCTTCGTACAGGGATACGTCGGCAAGCGGGCCGAGACCGATCCCGAGGCCGAGCACAAGGCGCTCATGGAGGAGACCGAGTACGTCATCCAGGCCGACACGTCCGGCTTCAAGTACGCCTGGGCCTCCGAGCACCACTTCCTGGAGGAGTACTCGCACCTCTCCGCCAACGACGTCTACCTGGGGTACCTCGCCCACGCGACCGACCGGATCCACCTCGGCTCCGGCATCTTCAACCCCCTCGCCCCCGTCAACCACCCGGTCAAGGTCGCCGAGAAGGTCGCCATGCTCGACCACCTCTCCGGCGGACGCTTCGAGTTCGGCTCCGGGCGCGGGGCGGGCTCCCACGAGATCCTCGGGTTCATGCCGGGCATCACCGACATGAACCACACGAAGGAGATCTGGGAGGAGACCATCGCCGAGTTCCCCAAGATGTGGCTCCAGGACGAGTACGCCGGCTTCCAGGGCAAGCACTGGTCGCTGCCGCCCCGCAAGGTCCTCCCCAAGCCGTACGGCAAGTCCCACCCCGCCATGTGGTACGCGGCCGGCTCCCCGTCCTCGTACGCCATGGCCGGGAAGATGGGCCTCGGCGTCCTCGGCTTCAGCGTCCAGAAGGTCTCCGACATGGAGTGGGTCGTCGAGTCCTACAAGAACGCGATCAAGGAGGCGCGCGCGGTCGGCGACTTCGTCAACGACAACGTGATGGTGACGTCGACGGCGATCTGCGCGGAGACGCACGAGAAGGCGGTCGAGATCGCGGTCGGCGGCGGACTGAACTACCTCCAGTCCCTCCTCTTCCGCTACCACGACACGTTCCCGCGGCCGGAGGGCATCCCGGAGTGGCCCGAGCTCCTCCCGGAGTACTCCGCCGAGATCATCGAACTCCTCATCGCCGAGGAACTGATGATCTGCGGCGACCCGAGCGAGGTCCTCGCCCAGTGCAAGCGGTGGGAGCAGGCCGGGGCCGACCAGCTGTCCTTCGGCCTCCCGATCGGGATCTCGTACGAGGACACGATGAACTCGATCAAGCTGATCGGGGAGCACGTGATCCCGGAGATCGACACGGACCCGGTCCACCGGACGACGCGCATGAGGCAGTCGGCGGGGTCCTGAGGCGGGCGCACGACGAAGCGCGGGGTGGTGTCTTCCCGGATCGCCACCCCGTACCGGCCCCGGCCGGAGGCCGTTCCGCGGCGGCCCCGGTCCGGGGCACACCCGCGTCCACGGACGGATCCGGGCCCACCCGCGTCCACGGACGGATCCGGGCCCACCCGTGTCCACGGACGGATCCCGGCCCACCCGCGTCCACGGACGGATCCCGGCCCACTCGCGTCCTGGACAGCACGCCCAGAGAGGAACCGGCATGCTCGACCATCTGATCAAGGGCGCCACCGTCGTCGACGGCACCGGCGCCCCCGCCCGCGTCGCCGACGTCGGCATCCGCGACGGGCGGATCGTCTTCCCCGCACCAGGGGCGACCGCCCGTACCACCCAGGACGCCACCGGCCTCGTCCTCGCCCCCGGCTTCGTCGACCCGCACACCCACTACGACGCCCAGCTCTTCTGGGACCCGTACGCCACCCCGTCCATGAACCACGGCGTCACCACCGTCGCCGGCGGCAACTGCGGGTTCACCCTCGCCCCGCTCCACCCCGGCCGGCCCGAGGACGCCGACTACACGCGCCGCATGATGTCGAAGGTCGAGGGCATGGCCCTCAAGGCCCTCGAAGAAGGGGTGGACTGGAGCTGGTCCTCCTTCGCCGAGTACCTCGACGCCCTCGACGGCCGGATCGCCGTCAACGCCGGGTTCATGGTCGGCCACTGCGCCCTGCGCCGGTACGTGATGGGCGCGGACGCGGTCGGCGGGCAGCCCACCGAGGAACAGCTGGCGCAGATGGTGACCCTCCTCAAGGAGGCCATGGACGCCGGCGCCTGGGGCCTCTCCACCACCCAGTCCTCCACGCACTCCGACGGCGACGGCGCCCCCGTCGCCTCCCGGCACGCCACCCCCGCCGAACTGATCGCCCTCTCGCGGGCCGTCGGCGAGCACGAGGGGACCCAGATCGAGGCCATCCTCGCGGGCTGTCTCGACCAGTTCTCCGACGACGAGATCGAGCTGTTCGTCGAGATGACCGCCGCCGCGGGCCGTCCCCTCAACTGGAACGTCCTCACCATCGACGCCGCCGTCCCCGAGCGCGTCCCGCGCCAGCTCACCGCCTCCGAGCGGGCCCGGAAGTCCGGCGGCCGGATCGTGGCCCTCACGATGCCGATCCTCACCCCCATGAACATGTCCCTCGGCACCTTCTGCGCGCTCAACCTCATCCCCGGCTGGGGCGAGATCCTCGGCCTGCCCGTCCCCGAGCGGATCGCGAAGCTCCGCGACCCGGACGTACGGGCCGGGATGCTGCGGCGCGCGGACTCCAGGGAGGCCGGGGTCTTCCGGCGGCTCGCGCACTTCGGCCGGTACGTCATCGGCGACACGTACAGCAGGGCGAACGAGGGCCTCACCGGCCGCGTCGTGAACGACATCGCGGCCGAGCGCGGCCAGGACCCCTTCCAGGCCCTCGTCGAGATCTGCGCCAACGACGACCTGAGGACCGTCCTGTGGCCGATGCCCAGCGACAACGACCCGGCCTCCTGGGCCCTGCGCGCCGAGACCTGGCAGCACGAGGACGTCCTGCTCGGCGGCTCGGACGCGGGCGCGCACCTGGACCGGATGTGCGGCGCCCCGTACACGACCCGCTTCCTCGGCGACTGCCTGCGCGGCCGGAAGCTGGTCCCCCTGGAGCGGGCGGTGAAGATGCTGAGCGACGACCCGGCCCGGCTCTTCGGGCTCCGGGAGCGCGGCCGGATCGCGGAGGGCTTCCACGCGGACCTGGTCCTCTTCGACCCGGAGCGGATCGACGCGGGCCCGGCGACCCTCGTGCACGACCTGCCGGGCGACAGCCCGCGCCTGGACTCGCGGGCGGTCGGGATCGTGTCGGTGCGGGTCAACGGCGTGGAGACGGTACGGGACGACGAGGTGACCGGCGCGATCCCGGGGCGCGTCCTGCGCTCGGGCCGTGACACGAGGACGGTGAGCACCAGGTGAAAACAGAGAAGCTCTTCATCGGCGGGGAGTGGGTCGAGCCCGACGGCGGGCACTACGAGGTGATCGACCCCGCCTCCGAGGAGGTCGTCGGGCTCGCGCCCGAGGCCTCCCGGGCGCAGGTGTACGAGGCGGCCGCCGCCGCCCGCGAGGCCTTCGCGACCTGGTCCCGTACGAAGCCGGAGGAGCGGGCGGCGATCCTCGACCGGGCCGCGGACCTGATGGCCCGGGACGCCGAGGCGAACACGCTCCTCGCCCGCGCCGAGACCGGTGCCACCACCGGCACCGCGCGCGGGATGCAGGTCGCGGTGGGTGCCTCCCGTTTCCGCCGGTACGCGCGCGGGGCGATGGAGCCGGTCGAGCAGGCGCTGCCCCCGCAGATCAACGAAGCCGGTCCGATGGGGAAGGCCGGGGTGTTCGGCGCGGTGGCGGTGCGGCGCCCGGTCGGCGTCGTCACCTGCATCACCTCGTACAACAACCCCTGGGCCAACCCGGCCGGCAAGATCGCCCCGGCGCTCGCGATGGGCAACACGGTCGTGGTGAAACCGGCCCCGCAGGACCCGCTCTCGGTGTACGCGATGACGCGGGCCCTGGAGGAGGCCGGGGTCCCGGCGGGCGTGGTGAACGTCGTCACGGGCTCCGCGCAGGCGGTCGGCGAGGCGGCCGTCGACTCCCCGGACGTCGACATGGTCTCCTTCACCGGCTCCACGGCCGTCGGGCAGGCGATCGGCGAGGTCTGCGGCCGTTCGCTCAAGCGGCAGCTGATGGAGCTGGGCGGGAAGGGGGCCGCGCTGGTCTTCGACGACGCCGACCTGGACTCGGCGGTGATGGGGATCGGGACGACCTTCGCCTTCTACAGCGGCCAGATCTGCACCGCCCCGACCCGGGTCCTCGCCCAGCGCGGGATCCACGACCGTCTGATCGAGAAGCTGACCGGCTACCTGGCCTTCATGAAGGTGGGGGACCCGGCGGAGAAGGGGACGGTGGTCGGCCCGGTGATCTCGGCCGCCCACCGCGACCGGGTGGAGTCGTACGTCGAGCTGGGGAGGAAGGAAGGGGCCCGGGTCGTCGCGGGCGGTGAGCGTCCGGACTTCGCGAAGGGCTTCTACGTGGCCCCGACGCTGCTCGCCGACTGCACCAACGGGATGCGGGTGGTGCGGGAGGAGATCTTCGGCCCGGTCGTCGTGGTCGTCCCCTTCGACGACGAGGAGGAGGGGATCGCGCTCGCGAACGACAGCGACTACGGACTGATCGACTACGTGTGGTCGGGCGACGTGGCCCGCGCGTTCCGCGTGGCGGCCCGGCTGCGGGCCGGCGGGGTGGGCGTGAACACGATCGGCCGGAACATGGAGGCGCCGTTCGGCGGCTTCAAGAAGAGCGGTGTCGGGCGGGACGTGGGCTCGTACGCGCTGCACGCGTACAGCGAGCTCCAGGCGGTCGTCTGGCCGGGGTGAGAAGCGTCTCGAAAATTTCACGGGAAATTTTTGAAGCGGACATTCGGGGCACAGCTGCGGTTTCCGCATATCGGACACCCGTCGACGGGCTTGCCGGTTGCTCGGCTCGTTCGAATGGTCGATCTTTCAATCATTGGCGGGTGTCCGGTTCGACCCTCGCAATGCAAGGCAGTGATCGATCAAATGAGCGGACTCTGATCCTCCGGATGTGGAAACCGCAGCATTTAACGTCGAGTTCATGACTCAGGTGGACGTACGGCCGCAGGCCGGAGACACGGCAAGGGGCGCCGACGCTCAGGGCGGCGCCTCCGGCGTGCGCACCAAGGGCCTCGGCGGCAACTCCGTGGGCCTCCTCGGCAGCGCCGTCATCGGCATCTCGACCGTCGCCCCCGTCTACTGCCTGACCTCCACGCTCGGCTCCACCGCCGGCGAGGTCGGCCTGCAGATGCCCGCCGTCTTCCTCGCGGGCTTCCTGCCGATGCTGCTCGTCGCGTTCGCGTACCGCGAGCTCAACAAGCGCATGCCCGACTGCGGCACCTCCTTCACCTGGACCGTGAAGGCCTTCGGCCCCAAGGTCGGCTGGATGTGCGGCTGGGGCCTCGTCATCGCGACGATCATCGTGCTGTCCAACCTGGCCGGCGTCGCGACCTCGTACTTCTGGCTGCTCGCCGGGGAGATCAGCGGCAACCCCTCGATCGCCGCCCTGGACGACAACAAGGCCGTCCACATCCTCACCTGCCTCACCCTGATCGCCGCCGCGACCGCGATCAGCTACCGCGGCATGACCGCCACCAAGGGCGTGCAGTACACCCTCGTCGGCCTCCAGCTGGCCGTCCTCGCGGTCTTCGTCGTCATGGCCTTCTCCAAGGCCGGCTCGGTCGACTTCCCGACCGGGGCGAGCTTCTCCTGGTCCTGGCTGAACCCCTTCTCCGTCGGCTCCTTCGCGGCCTTCACCGCCGGCCTCTCGCTGTCGATCTTCATGTACTGGGGCTGGGACACCTGTCTCACGGCCAACGAGGAGACCACCGACAGCGACAGGACCCCGGGCCGCGCCGCGCTCATCTCGATGGTCGTCCTGGTCGGCTCCTACCTGGCCACCGGAATCGCCGCCCAGATGGTCGTCGGCTCCGGCGGCAAGGGCCTCGGCCTCGCCAACCCGGAGACCTCCGACAACGTCTTCGCCGCCCTCGCGGGCCCCGTCATGGGCCCCGTCCTCGGCATCGCGCTCTTCGTCGCCGTCCTCGCCTCCGCCGCCGCGAGCCTGCAGACCACCTTCATCCCGGTCGCCCGCACGGTCCTCGCCATGTCCAGCTACGAGGCGCTGCCGCCGTCCTTCGCCCGGGTCCACCCCGTCTTCAAGGTCCCCGGCAAGGCCACGATCGTGGCCGGCGTCGCCACCGGCGTCTTCTACACCGTGATGACCCTGGTCAGCGAGAACGTCCTGGTCGACACCATCTACGCGCTCGGCCTCATGATCTGCTTCTACTACGCGCTGACGGCCTTCGCCTGCGTCTGGTTCTTCCGCAAGGAGCTCTTCGCCTCCGCCCGCGACCTCGCCTTCAAGGGCGTGATCCCGTTCCTCGGCGGCCTGATGCTCACCGCCGTCTTCGGCAAGACGCTCTACGACATGTGGGACCCGGCGTACGGCTCCGGCTCCGCGGTCTTCGGCGTCGGCTCGGTCTTCGTGATCGGCGTCGGGCTGCTGCTCCTCGGCGTGGTGATCATGCTGGTCATGCAGCGCCGGAGCCCCGCGTTCTTCCGCGGCGAGATCCTGACGAAGGAGACCCCGTCGCTGGTGGTCGCGGACTGACGCCGCGGAGGCGTCTCCGAAACGCGAAGGCGGCGGACCCGTGGGGGGCCCGCCGCCTTCGTCATGCTCCGTACGGCTCAGTGGTGCCCGGGCAGCAGCCGCTCCACCGCCGCGTTGGCGGGCGGCAGGTCGGGGGTGCCTGCGGGCTTCGCCTTGGGGGTCAGGACGCCGCTGAGCGGGACGACCGAGGGAAGGTTCATGCCGCCGGTGTCGGCGGACGCGGTCCCGGCGGCCGCGCCGGCGGCACCGGCGGCGGCGAAGACGGTCAGGGCGGCTGCGGTGAGGATCCTCTTCATGCCCGTCGTAACGCGCGTCTCCCGACGGGGTTACGACCTACCAGGTCGCGCCGGCCGGCTGCCGGGTCGTCGCGTTGATCCGGTTGAAGAGGTTGGTGACCCCGAGCCACAGCACGATCTGGGCCAGCTGCTTCTCGTCGTAGTGGCGGGCCGCCTCGTCCCACACCGCGTCCGGCACGGCGTCCGGGCGGTCCGCGAGCCGGGTCGCGTACTCGGCGAGGGCCAGCGCCGCCCGTTCCGCCTCCGTGAAGTACGGGGTCTCCCGCCAGGCCGCGACGGCGTGAAGCCGCTCGTCCGTCTCGCCCTCCTTCTGCGACTTCAGGGCCCCGCCGACCACGCAGTACCCGCAGCCGTTGATCTGGCTCGCCCGGAGGTGGACCAGGTCCAGGGTGGTGGCGGGCACGTCGCCGCCGGACTGGACGGCCTTGATGAGCTGGAAGATCGCCGGCATGGCCTCGGGCAGGACGGTGGCGGGGTTGGGCATGCGTGCGGACACGGAGGGCTCCTTGGGCTGCGTACGTGTAGGGGGGAACGAAGGGTCCGAGGACGCGGTGGACGTGCTGCTGCTCAGAACCCCACGCCGGCCGGCTGCCGCACGGTGACGTTGAGCCGGTTGAACAGGTTGGTGACGGCGACCATCAGCACGATCGCGGCGAGCTGCTTCTCGTCGAAGTGGTCGGCGGCCGCGTCCCACACCTCGTCCGGCACCGCGTCCGAGACGTCGGCGAGCCGGGTCGCCGCCTCGGCGAGGGCGAGGGCCGCGCGCTCCTCGTCGGAGAAGTACGGAGCCTCGCGCCAGGCGGCGACGGCGAACAGCTTCTCGTCGCTGACGCCGTTCTTCCTGGCGCTCTTGGCGCCGTAGTCGACGCAGAAGCCGCAGCTGTTGATCTGGCTGGCCCGCAGGTGCACCAGCTCCAGGATCGACTCGTCGACGCCGCCCTGACGGGTGGCCTTGACCAGGTTCTGGATCGCCGGACCGGCGTCGGCCAGGAGGTAGGCGGGGTTCGTCATGCGGGCCTGGGGCGTGTGCGTCATGGTGACTGCTCCTCGTGTTCCGTCGTTCGTGCGGCGCTTTCACTGCATTGACGGAGCGCGCGCCGAGGATGTGACACGACCGGAGAAGTTTTTCGAGATTTCCTTCCGGGCCCCGCGATCAGGCCCGATCAGGCCTCAGCGATCAGGCCTCAGCGCTCAGGCCTCCTCGCTCAGGCCTCCTCGCTCAGGCCTCCTCGCTCAGGCCTCCGCGATGAGGGCGGTCGCGACGGTGCGGAAGCCGAGCCGGCCGTAGAGGCGGGCCACGTCCGCGTCCGAGGCCGTGAGGAACACGAGCTCCGTGCCGTGGGCGCGGGCGTCCGCGACGAGGGCGGCCGTGACCGCGAGCCCGAGGCCCCTGCGCCGCGCCGTCGTAACGGTGCCGACGCCGACGACTTCGGAGACGGCCCCGACGGGCTGGTGCTGGCCGGCCGCGAGGGCGTCCCCCGAGCCGTCGAAGGCCGCCGCGAGTCGGGTCAGGCCGGCCGTGATCCGGTCGGCGACGCGCGCGGTGGCGCCGGGCTGCGGCTCCGCCCCGAAGGCGGCGTACGGGGCGGCGACGGCGCTCTCCAGGGCCGGGTCGTCCGCGCCCACCATCCGCACGGTGAAGCCCTCGGGTGCCGGTACGGCGAGCGGCGCGCCGTCCAGGACCATCAGCGGGTGCTCGTGCACGGTGAGCCCGGTCGCCTCCACGGCGGCCCGCAGCCCCGGCGTCGTCCCGGCGACCCACTCGAAGGCCTCGGGCACCCCCAGCTCCCGCTGCCGGGCCCGCACCTTCTCCACGGCCCCGGCGGACACCTCGCCCTCGTGTCCGAGCGCCGGGCGGGCGTAGTAGGGCCAGCCCTGCCCCTCCTGCACGAAGAGGGTCAACGGCCCGAAGTCCTCGGTGCGGGCGGAGGAGCGGGGGACGGCGTCGTAGTACGTCTCGATTCGCTTCAGCACCCGGTCACGGTAGGGGGCGGCGGCGGAGACCGCAGGCGGTTTTCGAACGGACCGGGGGGAACCGGGCGAGGGCACGCTCTCGTCCCACAGCGCGACCGTGGGAAATGGGGGAACCATGAGCCGTACGGGACACACGTGTCCGGGGTGCGAGCGGGACGACCGGGTGCAGGCCGTGCCCGCGGTGTACCTCGCGGGCCGGGACGCCGTCACCAGCAGGGAGCGGGACCGCGAGGGCGACATGCGGACCGTGACGCGGGCGGTGACGACCGGACTCTCGGACGCGCTCGCGCCGGTGCCGGAGTCGCCGAAGCACGCGATCGGCTGCGTCGGCCTCGTCGCCGGGGTCGTGTGCGTCTTCTCGTTCATGGGCTGGGTCACCGTCGGGGGCGCCCTGGAGGACGACCCCGAGCCCACGGTGGCCTTCGGGCCGCCGCCGCATCATCATCTCGGCCCCGACCTGGGGTTCCTGGGCTGGGTCTCGGCCCTCGCGCTGGTCGTCACCGTCCTGGTCGTCGTCGAGCTGCGGCGGCGCAAGGCCGCCTTCGCCCGCTTGACGCGCGGACGCCACCGCGCCGAGGAACTCTGGTCGAAGGGGTGGTACTGCCACCGCTGCGGCACGGTCCACTTCTCCGGTGTCCCCGGCGAGGACCGTGCCCCGCTCACCCTCCAGCGCTTCCGCGAGCGGGTCTGGGAGCACGGCGGGTACGGGGACCTGGCGGCGGTGCAGCGGGCGGTGGATCCGGCGCGTTCCTGAGGGCGCCGCCCGTGTCGTACCCCTCGGAAATCCGGGTCCCAGCCCCTACCGTGCGGCTATGCGGATCTCGACCACGATCTTCCTGACCGACGAGACCATCAGCCCGGTGCGGCTCGCGCGCGAGCTGGAGCAGCGCGGCTTCGCGGGGCTGTACCTGCCCGAGCACACGCACACGCCCGTCTCCCGCGAGACGCCCTATCCGGCGGGCGGGGAGCTGCCCCGGGAGTACAGCCGGACGCTCGACCCGCTCGTGGCCCTGGGGCAGGCCGCGGCGGTGACCGAGACGCTCGGCCTCGGCACGGGCATCACCCTGATCACCCAGCACGACCCGATCGTGCTGGCCAAGCAGGTCGCCACGCTCGACCACCTCTCCGGGGGCCGGTTCACGCTGGGCGTCGGCTTCGGCTGGAACCGGGAGGAGGCCGCGGACCACGGCGTCGACTGGTCCACCCGCCGGGAGCTCGGCCGGGAACGCCTGGACCTGATGCGGGCCCTGTGGGCGCCCGAACCGACGGCGTACGCGGGGGAGTCCGGCGTCTCGGTACGGGCCTCGGAGGTCTGGCCCAAGCCGGCCGGGGGCGCGCCGCGCGTCCTCCTGGGCGGCGCGGCGGGCCCGAAGCTCTTCGCGCAGATCGCCGCGCAGACGGACGGCTGGATGCCGATCGGCGGCCGGGGCCTGACGGAGTCCCTCCCGGTCCTCCGCGAGGCCTGGGAGAAGGCGGGCCGCACCCCGGACACCCTCCAACTCGTCCCGTACGCGGTCCTCCCGAACCCCGGCAAGCTGGCCCACTACGAGGAACTGGGCTGCGAGGAGGTCGTCCTCCAGCTGCCACCGGGCGACGAGCCGGAGGTCCTGGGCGTCCTGGACGCGTACGCGCGGTACCTGTGAGCGATTGACTTCGGAATACGTTCCGAAGTACCGTCGAGGCATGCTGACGCAGACTGTCTCCTTCTCCGAGCTCTCGAAGAACTCGAAGCGGGTCGCCGAACGGCTCGACAGCGAGTACCGCCTGCTCGTCACCCGGCGTGACGGGGAGGACCTCTACCTCACCACCGCCAGCTACGACCAGGAGCGCGAGGAGACGGCCGACGTCACGGCCCGCCTCCTCGCCGCGCTCCTTGCCGCGGACGACGGTGCGCGCGTCATAGGGCATGCCCTGCCCTCGGTCTTCCCCTGGGTGCGGCACCTGTCCGCCGAGGAGCAGCGGGAGTTCGTTCAGGATCTGGTGGACGCGACGCATGACGCCGCGCAACTCGACGTCCACGCCACCCTCCACCGCACGATCGTGGAGTGGCGAGCGACAGCGCGCATCCTCGCCGACCCGGGCCTCACGGCTCAGCTCACGCGTCCCCTCCCCGACGAGGACCACGGAGAGGTGACGGCCCCGTGACACCGAAGCGCGGGGACGACGTCCCCCCGCCTCCGGTCGGTGAGGAGTGGCGCCTGCGCTTCGCGACGAACGAGGCGGCCAAGGGGTGGGGCGAGCTCGCCGCCGAGGCCCCGGGAAACACGCGGCGCTGCTTCGAAGCCCTGCGCCGGGATCCGCTCCGGTGCGATGATCCGGACCGGCAGCACCGGTTGCGTGGTCGCCTCGCCACCGGGACGCTTGGCGGGCGCGTCCACCCGCAGTGGGAGTACGAGGTGACGGCCGGTGGCCGCGTGCGGTATCTCGTCGACGAACCGCGCCGGACGGTGCACCTGGTGTATGCCGCGCCCCGGCATCCCAAGGACACCGACTGACCTCCTTCCCACGGGGATCCGAACTCACCCTCGCGGGCCCGCTCGTATGCTCGGTTCATGACGGATCACCAGGCAGGACGACCCACCGAGAACGCCATGCGCCGTGCCCTCAAGCGGGCCAGGGACGGGGTCGCGCTCGATGTTGCCGAGGCCGCCGTGCTGCTGCGGGCGCGGGGGAGCGATCTGGACGACCTCGTCGCCTCCGCGGGGCGCGTGCGGGACGCCGGGCTCGAGGCCGCCGGGCGGGCCGGGGTCGTCACGTACTCGAAGAGCGTGTTCATACCGCTCACCCGGCTCTGCCGGGACAAGTGCCACTACTGCACCTTCGTCACCGTCCCCGGCAAGCTGCGCCGGGACGGCCACGGGATGTTCATGTCGCCGGACGAGGTCCTCGACATCGCCCGCCGCGGCGCCGAGATGGGCTGCAAGGAGGCCCTGATCACCCTCGGCGACAAGCCCGAGGACCGCTGGCCCGAGGCCCGCGAGTGGCTCGACGCGCACGGGTACGACGACACCATCGCGTACGTACGGGCCATGGCGATCCGGATCCTGGAGGAGACCGGGCTTCTTCCGCACCTCAACCCCGGCGTCCTGTCCTGGACCGACTTCCAGCGCCTCAAGCCCGTCGCGCCCTCCATGGGCATGATGCTGGAGACGACCGCGACCCGGTTGTGGAGCGAGCCCGGCGGCCCCCACTACGGGTCCCCCGACAAGGAACCCGCCGTGCGGCTCAGGGTCCTGGAGGACGCCGGGCGGTCCTCCGTCCCCTTCACCTCCGGGCTGCTGCTCGGCATCGGGGAGACCCTGGAGGAGCGGGCCGAGTCCCTCTTCGCGCTGCGGCGCGTGTCCCGGGCCTACCACTCGATCCAGGAGCTGATCATCCAGAACTTCCGCGCCAAGCCGGACACGGCGATGCGCGGGATGCCGGACGCCGAGCTCGACGACCTCGTCGCCACCGTCGCCGTCGCCCGGCTCATCATGGGCCCCTCCGCCTGCCTCCAGGCCCCGCCGAACCTCGTCGACTCCGCGTACGAGCGCCTGATCGCCGCCGGCATCGACGACTGGGGCGGCGTCTCCCCGCTCACCATCGACCACGTCAACCCCGAGCGCCCCTGGCCGCAGATCGAGGAGCTCACCGCGAGGTCCCGCGCCGCCGGCTTCGAGCTGCGCGAACGGCTCTGCGTCTACCCCGAGTTCGTCACCCGGGGCGAACCCTGGCTCGACCCCCGGCTCCTCCCGCACGTCCGCGCCCTCGCCGACCCCGAGACCGGCCTCGCCGACCCCGACGCGCCCGTCCGCGGACTGCCCTGGCAGGAGCCCGACGAGGCCTTCACCGCCACCGGCCGTACGGACCTGCACGCGACCATCGACACCGAGGGCCGCACGTCCGACCGGCGCGAGGACTTCGACGACGTGTACGGGGACTGGGAGGCGCTCCGCGAGGCCGCCGCGCCCGGGATGGTGCCGGAGCGCGTCGACGCCGACGTGCGCGAGGCGCTGCGCACGGCCGCCGACGACCCGACGAAGCTCACCGACGCCCAGGCGCTCGCCCTGCTGCACGCGGACGGCCCCGCGCTCGACGCGCTGACCCGCCTCGCGGACGACGTCCGCAGGTCCGTCGTCGGCGACGACGTCACGTACATCGTCACGCGGAACATCAACTTCACCAACGTCTGCTACACCGGCTGCCGCTTCTGCGCCTTCGCCCAGCGGCGCACCGACGCCGACGCGTACACCCTCTCCCTCGACCAGGTCGCGGACCGCGCCGAGCAGGCCTGGGACGTCGGCGCCGTCGAGGTCTGCATGCAGGGCGGCATCCACCCCGACCTGCCGGGCACCGCCTACTTCGACATCGCGAAGGCCGTGAAGGAACGCGTGCCCGGGATGCACGTGCACGCGTTCTCGCCGATGGAGGTCGTCAACGGCGCCACCCGCACCGGCCTGTCGATACGGGAGTGGCTGACGGCCGCGAAGGAGGCGGGTCTCGACTCCATCCCCGGCACCGCCGCCGAGATCCTGGACGACGAGGTCCGCTGGGTGCTGACGAAGGGCAAGCTGCCCACGGCCACCTGGATCGAGGTCATCACGACCGCGCACGAGCTGGGCCTCCGCTCCAGCTCGACCATGATGTACGGGCACGTGGACCAGCCCCGGCACTGGCTCGGCCACTTCCGCACGCTCTCCCGCATCCAGCAGGAGACGGGTGGCTTCACCGAGTTCGTGACCCTCCCCTTCATCCACACCAACGCGCCCGTCTACCTCGCCGGCATCGCCCGCCCCGGCCCGACCGCCCGCGACAACCGCGCCGTCATCGCCATGGCCCGGCTCCTCCTCCACCCGCACATCCCCAACATCCAGACCAGCTGGGTGAAGCTCGGCACCGAGGGCGCGGCGGAGATGCTCCGCTCGGGCGCCAACGACCTGGGCGGCACCCTCATGGAGGAGACCATCTCCCGCATGGCGGGCTCCAGCTACGGCTCGTACCGCTCGATCCGCGACCTGGAGGCGATCGCGGAGGCGGCGGGCCGCCCGGCGAAGCCGCGTACGACGCTGTACGGCGAGGTCCCGGAGGAACGGCAGCGCACGGCCCGGGCCTCGGACGGCCACCTCCCGGAGCTCCTGCCGCTGGTCCAGGAGTAGGCCCGCGGTCGGCGGCTGAACGCGGTCAAAAGTGGTCTGAAGGGCGTCCGATCACATAACGTTCTGGACCCCGATCCGCCGTACCCGGTCCATTACAGTGCTGCGCAGACCGGTCTACGGGGGGAGGGCACGTCGTGGTCACGACAGCCGCAGCCGTGTGGGGCCGCGCCGAGCAGCAGGACTTCCGGTCCCGCGTACGGGGCTGCCTGCTCGGCGGGGCCCTCGGTGACGCCCTGGGCGCCGGAGCGGACGGACGCCTGGAGGAGCTGCGCGAGGCGCACGGACCTGACGGACTCACCGAGCCCGTGCCCGCGTTCGGCCGCCGCGGCGCCGTCACCGCCGCGACCCAGATGGCCCTGTTCACCGTCGACGGCCTCGTCCGCGCCCAGGTCCGCCGCGACACCGGCCACTGGCATCCGCCCAGCGACGTCCACCGGGCCCATCTGCGCTGGGCGGCCACCCAGCGCGACTGGGGCCCCGACGAGCGCCGCAAGGACAACGGCTGGCTGGCCCGCGAGGAGTGGCTCTACGCCCGCCGCAACCCGCCCCGCGCCTGCCTCACCGGCCTCGGCGACGACACCCTCGGCACCCTCGACAAGCCCAAGAACCCGGACGCCGGGGACTCCGGCGCGCTGGCCCGCTCGGCCCCCTTCGGCCTGCTCGTCGGCTGGGAGCCGCAGCTCGTCTGCCAGCTCGCCGTGGAATGCGCCGCGCAGACGCACGGCGCCCCGGCGGCCGGACTCGCGGCGGGCGCGTTCGCGGTGACCGTCCACGGCCTGGCGCGCGGCGGCTCCGTGGAGACGGCGGTGGCCCGCGCCCTGGAGCAGCTCGCGGTCCGCCCGGGGCACGAGCCGGTGACGGAGGCCCTCAAGGGTGCGCTGACCGCCGTACGGGAAGGGGCGCCGGACGCGGACCGGGTGACGGCCCTGGGGGCCGGCGAGGACCGGGCCGAGGGGCAGCTGGCGGCGGCCGTCTACTGCGCGCTCGTCGGCGAGGACGTACGGCACGGGCTGCGGCTCGCGGTGAACCACGACGGGCCCTCGGCGGTGACGGGCGCGCTCACGGGCGCGCTGCTCGGCGCCCTGCACGGCGAGACGGCCCTCCCGCCGGCCTGGCTGGCCGACCTGGAGGGCCGCGCGACGGTCCTGGAGCTCGCGGACGACTTCTCGATGGAGATGACGCAGGGCGCGGCCCTGCACAGCGCCACGGACTCCGCGCCGGGCTGGCTGACGCGCTACCCGAGGGGCTGAACACCCGCCTCACAGGGGTGTTCAGCGCATCAGCTCCCCCGCGTTGACGAGCAGCGACTGTCCGGTGATCGCCCGGGCCCGGTCCGAGGCCAGGAAGGCCGCCGCCTCCGCCACGTCCCCGTCCGTCGCCAGCTCCGGCAGGGCCATCCGCCCGGTGAGCCGGGCCAGCACCTCGGCCTCCGGCACCCCCTCGGTGTGCGCGGCGAACTGGACGTACGCCTGGACCGGCGGCCCCCACATCCAGCCCGGCAGCACCGTGTTGACCCGGATCCGGTGCGGCCCCAGCTCGTGCGCAAGGGAGTACATCGCCGAGGTCAGCGCCCCCTTCGAGGCCGCGTACGCCGCCTGCCGCACCTGCGTGGGCGCCGCCACCGCCGACTGCGTGCCGATCAGGACCACGGAACCGCCGCGCTCCTTCAGCGCCGGCAGGCAGGCGCGGGTCATCCGCAGCGTGCCGAGCAGGTTGACGTCCAGGACCCCCTGCCAGGTCCCGAAGTCGGCGTCCTCCAGGCCGCCGAAGTAGGAGTCCCAGGCGGCGACGTGGACGACCGCGTCGATCCCGCCGAAACGCTCGACGGCGAGCGCGGCGAGGGCCTCGCACTGCTGCTCGTCGGTGATGTCGGTGACCCGGTAGGCGGTCCTCGTGCCGGACGGGTCGATCTCGGCGGCGGACTTGGCGAGGTTGGCCTCGGTGCGGGCGCCGAGCACCGCACGGCCCCCGTCCCGTACGACCGTCTCCGCGATCCGGTGGCCGAGCCCGGCACCGACCCCCGACACGACGACCGTCTTCCCCTGGAGCAGCATCCGGTCCCTCCTCGACCCTGGCCAAGTATCTGACGGTCCGTCAGAGTAGGAGCCCGGAACCGACATGGGAAGGGGTACGAGAGTGAGCGACGAGACCCGCAGCGAGACGTACGCGGAACTGGCGGCCGTCGGCCCGTACGGGGTCCGCCCCGGCCACGCGCTGATCACCATGGTCGAACCGCACCCGGGCCAGGAGTACGCGTACAACCGCTGGTACGAGGACGACCACTACTACGCGGGCGCGATGGCCATGCCCTGGATGTACGCAGGCCGCCGCTGGGTCGCCACCCGCGAGCTCCAGCTCCTGCGCGGCCCGGAGAAGTCCGCCGTCGCCCAGCCGGTCACCGCCGGCTGCTACCTCTCCACGTACTGGATCACCGAGGGCCGCTACGACGACCACATGAAGTGGACCGTCGGCATCAACAAGCGCCTCAACCGCGACGCCCGCGTCCACCAGGCCCGTACCCACGTCTTCACCGCGTTCCAGGACCACGAGGCCACCGTCTACCGCGACGGGGCCGCCGGCCCGCGTGACTTCCACGCCCTCGACCACCCCTACGCGGGCCTGATCCTCCAGGTGATCGACGCGGAGAGCCCGGAGCGGCGGGGAGAACTGCTCGACCGGCTGCGCGACCGCGAACTCCCCGCACGCCTCGCCGGCTCACCGGCGGCGATGGTGACGGTCTTCCGCCCGACCCCGCTGCCCGGCGACCGCATGACGTACGTGAAGCAGGTCGAGGGCGTCGACACCCGGCTGACCCTGCTCTGGTTCCTGGAGGAGGACCCCCGCGCGTGCTGGGCGGAACACTTCGCGGACCTGGAGTCCCTCGCCTCCGGAGCGGGCCGGGTGGAGCTGGTGGCGCCGTTCATCCCGACGGTCCCGGGGACGGACCGCTACGTCGACGAGCTGCGGTGACGTCTCCCGGGCAAGAGCCGAGCCCCCTCGGCCAGGACGGCGGACCGGTCGAGAGGGCTCATACGTACTGCTGGTGACGGCGTGCGCGCACCGGGGCTCAGAGGGCCCCGTTGCTCACCTCGCCGACGAAGGCGTTCCACGATCCCGGGCCGAAAGAGAGGGACGGGCCCTCGGGGGCCTTGGAGTCCCGCACCGCGATCGCCGACACGACGGGGGACTTCACCTCGACGCAGGCCCCGTTCCCGCCCGAGTACGAGGACTTCGTCCAGGTGTCCGTTCCGCCCTGAATAATCGCCATGCCGCTCACTCCGGTTCTGTCGAATAGTGTGTCGCGCCAACGTTCTTGATGGCGTGATCGACGCTACTCGCCGGTCCCGGGCGGCGGGACCGGCGTTCACACGTCCGAGTGGCATATTCCAACTGAGCTTCCGTGGGAGCGATCACGGGGTGTACGGTGCCTGCCCCGCCCCGCGGCGATCATCCCTGGGCGTGCTTCTTCGCCATCTGCGAGATGAACTCCCGCGTCTGGTCCACGTTCAGCGCCTGCGCCCTGAGGTGCTCGTACATGACGGAGTACTTGCCGACGTCCTGCGCCTTCTCCAGGTACAGATCGCTCGTCACGCCCTCGATGTACACGACGCTGGAGTCCGAGGTGTCCGGGAACTCGAGGATCGAGTACTGCCCGCTGATCCCCGGGTGAGCGCCCATCTCGAACGGGATCACCTGCACGGTCACGTGCGGCAGGTGGGACTGCTCGATGAGGTGCTCCAGCTGCTCGACCATCAGCTGCCGGCTGCCCACGATCCGGTGCAGCGCGCCCTCGTCGATGACTGCCCACAGCCGCAGCGGACGCTCCTCGTCCCGGATCCGATCCTGACGGCGGGTCCGCACCGTGACCCGCTTCTCGATGTCCACCGGCGCCGACTCGGGCATCGCGCCGGAGATCACCGCCTCCGCGTACGCGGGGGTCTGGAGCAGTCCGGGGATGATCTGCGACTCGTACATCCGCAGGCTCTCCGCGTCGGTCTCCAGACCGATGTAGACGCTGTACGGGATGTCGCCGAAGGCGTGCCACCAGCCCTGCTGGCGCGAGTCCTTGGCCATCTGCATGAGGGAGTCGACCATGCGCTCGTCCTCGACCTCGTACACCCCGCACAGGTCCCTGACGTCACGCTGGCTGATGGAGCGACGGCCGTTCTCAAGGCGGCTGATCTTGGACTGGGAGACGAGAAGACGCTCGGCGACCTGCTCGGCCGTCATGTTCTTCGCCTCGCGGAGCTTGCGCAGCTCCTGGCCCAATCGGCGTCGCCTGACGGTGGGGTTGACGTTGGACGCCACGGAAACTGCACCTCCGGCTGTCTGCTGCGTAGCTGTGAGTATCTACCGCTTGGCAGATTGCCACCAAAGGCCGGGTGCGCGCTGGAAAACCTGGACAACGGGAAACCCGGACGACGCACATGTGCGGAGCGGCCGTCCAGACCGCCCCGCACACCTGTGCGGCTCCCGGGATGGTTCCAGGTGGTACGTGGTACGTGGTCGCCCGGCGCGGGCCGCGCTGTGCTGGCTGCGCGCAGGTCAGTGCGCGGCCGCGCGGGCCATGCTGCCCCGAGGCTGTGCCGGGACGCCCGGGGCGCCCGGGGCGCTCCGGCGCGGCTGTGCGGCCGCACCGTTCTGGACGTCCATCACGGCGTGCGCCACGAGTCCGCCCATGGGGTCGTGCCGGATCAGATCGCGCAGCCGGGACCGCGACGACCGTCCTTCGTTGCCGGGGTAGAGGTGCTTGCCGAGACCGACCGCGTGGGCCAGCGCGGCAAGCGCCGCGGTCCGCGGGTCCGGCGGTACGCCGGTGCGGATCGCACTGTCCAGCCGGGCACGGATCTCCCGACTGATCGCCGTGTCCGTCGCCTGGTAGCGAGTCGTCGGCAACACCCCGCACATCTGGCCCTCCACGGCATGCACCATGCCGCATCGCTCCAGATGCGAGAGATACGTCTGACGGAGCCCCAGCCGGGGCCCGCCGATCCAGTGGACGGCCCGAACCGGGCTGCCACGCCTGCGCAGCAGCTCCAGTGCGGAGTCCAGTGTCGGATCTCCGGTCGGCCGTGGCATCACCACGGCGATACGATCCCCGTCAGGGGCTATCCGGCCTGCCAGAGCCAGCTCCACTAGCTGTGCTCCGGCCAGACCGAGGTCGAGCGACTGCGGCTGCGCTGTGGTACCCGTGGTCGGGTCCAGAGCGAGCAGCAGAAGCTCTTCCGGAATGGTTCTGCGGCTCCTGCCCATCCATGCCTCCCCGCGTGGATGAATGACAGGGTGACCCCTCTCACATTCATCTGTCGAGAGTGCCTGGGTGCTTCATCCGGGAACCAGTAGGTATGTCGTTCTCGTCTAGCACGGGAGCCAAGGGGTTCACACAGGACACTGGTAGACGGTTCGGACGTACGTATGACGCATGGAGGAGGCACGGTGGCGGGCGAGTCCCCCGACAAGGCGGAGCAGCAGGGGTCGTCGCAGGAGACGGCGGCCTCGGGCGGCGGCGGCCGGGATCCCAGGCTTTCCGTGATCCGTGAGTCAGAGTCCGCGCCGTCCTCGGCGGTCCGGGTCGACCAGCCGACGGCCGTGTTCAAGACCCTGACACCGCGCACGCCGGAGGACGACGAGCCGACGACGGCCGCGGAGCCGAAGCCGAAGGCCGGGGGCGAGACCGAGGCCGGGGGCGAGGCCGAGGGTGACCGTCTGAAGGCGGCCGTGGCGGCGTGGGTCGCGACGGAGGAGGAGCCGGAGGGGTCGGAGTCCACGGACTCGGAGGCCGAGGCTTCGGAGACCGAGGCGCCGGAGATCGAGGCTTCGGAGACCGAAGCGTCGGTCGAGGAGCCCGAGCCCGAGGCCGAGCCGGAGGACGCGGGCGAGGACGAGCCGGAGGACGAGGCCGAGGCCGACGACTCCGAGGCCGAGGCCGAGCCGCTGGACGACGAGCCGGACGACGAGCCCGAGGACGGCCCCGAGGAGACGGACGACGCGTCCGACGACGAGGCGGACGACGAGCCGGTCGAGGACGTAGAGGACAAAGCACCTTCCGGGTCCTGGTTCGCCGCGCGTAAGCCTGCCGCGAACGAGAAGCCCTCGGACGCCCCTTCCTCCTCTTCCGAGGCCGAGGCCGAGGACGAGGACGGCGACGAGGACGGCGACGAGGACGAGCCGGTCGACCAGCCGACGACCATGTTCAAGATGGTCCGTCCGCCGGTCGTGGACCAGCCGACGACCGCCCTGAAGCTCCCGTCCGCCCTGACCGGGGACTCCGACAGCGAGCGCACCAGCGTCTTCCGTGCGCTGCGTCCCGACATCCCGGCCGACCAGAAGGCCGAGAAGGCGGCACAGGCCGGGAAGGCCGCGCAGGCCGGGAAGGCCGCCCAGGAGGCTCCCAAGGCCCCCGAGGCGGCCGCGCCCAAGGCTCCCGAGGTCAAGGCGCCCGCGCCGGCGCCCGCCCCCGCCCCCGCCTCCGTACGGTCGCGATCCGGCCTCTCCGAGCCCGAGCGGACCCGGCAGCAGCCGCTGCCGCCGCTGCCCCCGCTCGACCTGCTCGCGGAGCTGACGAACACCCCGCCCCCGGCGCCGAACGCGCTGCGGACGACCCTGAGACGCGTCCGGATCTGGACCCCGCTGGTCCTGCTGCTCCTGATCGTCTTTGCGATCGTGCAGATGGTCCGCCCGCTGCCCGCGCCCGCGCTGACCCTGTCGGCCGATCCGACGTTCACCTTCGAGGGCGGCGAGCTGAAGATGCCGTGGCCCACCGAGGGCCAGGGTGCCGTCGAGGTCGAGGGCGTCGGTTCCATGGGCATGTACGGAGCGCAGAAGCCGGCCCCGATCGCGTCCGTGACGAAGACGATGACGGCGTACGTGATCCTCCGCGACCGCCCGATCAAGGGGAACCAGGAAGGCCCCCGGATCACGATCGACAAGAAGGCCGCCGACCAGGCGAAGCACGACTCGGAGTCGACGGCGCCGGTCCAGGAGAACCAGACCTACACGGAGAAGGAGCTCCTGGAGCTCCTCATGATCCCCTCCGCGAACAACGTGGCCCGGCTGCTCGCGCGCTGGGACGCCGGTTCGGAGGCCGCGTTCGTCGAGAAGATGAACGCCGCCGCGAAGGAGCTGGGGATGACCCAGTCGACGTACACGGACCCCTCGGGTCTGCTCGACAGCACGATGTCGACCCCGCAGGACCAGCTGAAGCTGGCGAAGGCGGTCATGCAGTACGACGTGTTCCGCGAGATCGTGAACATGCCGAACGTGACGGTCGAGGGCATCCCCGGCCGGATCGAGAACAACAACAACATCCTGCTTCACGACGGTGTCAGCGGCATCAAGACCGGCTCCTCCACCCCCGCCGGCGGCAACCTGCTCTGGGCGGCGAACACCAAGGTCGACGGCAAGAACCGCCGGATCCTCGGCATCGTGATGGGGGCGAAGGACGCCCAGCGCCTCATCGACAAGCTCCAGCTCGCCATCGACAACAGCCTCAAGCTGATCCAGCAGGCCCAGAAGGACGTCACCTCGGCCGCCGTGGTCACGAAGGGCGAGGTCCTGGGCTATGTCGACGACGGTCTCGGCGGCCGGGTGCCGGTCGTGGCGACCAAGGAGCTCAAGGCGGTCGGCTGGCCGGGCCTCCAGGTGAAGCTGGAGCTCACGGACGGCGGAAAGGCCCTCCCGCACACGGGGAAGGCGGGCGACGTCGTCGGCCAGGTGTCGATCGGTACGGGCGCCGGGAAGGTCAGCTCCCCGGTCGCCCTCCAGAAGGACCTGGTGGAGCCGGGCTTCGACAAGAAGCTGACCCGCCTGGGCTGAGAGGCCACCCGCTCGGCCGGGCGCCCCGGTTCTCCGGGGCGCCCGGCTGTTAGCGTTTCCGGGGGGACGAGAAGCACGGGTGACGTACGCGGGACACGCGTGACCCACGCGAGAAGCGAGACGGGCAACACGGGAAAGGGCCGCAGTGACCACCGCCGAGCCGACACGCGCCGACCGCGCGGACTCCGACCCCGACGTCTACGGTGAAGCCCATGAAGCCCATGAAGCCCGTGACGCTCGTGACGACAGGGACGCCGACGGCATCGCGCCGCCCACGGATACCGACCCCTCTTCGCCCTCGCGAATAGTGCTCCCGACGCAACGGCCGGCCCCGTCCCCGGCACCGCCCACCCACGCGAGCGCCACCCCCACCCCCGTCCGGCGGCGCAAGCGCCGCTACACGGTCCTGGCGGCCACCGGGCTCGCCGCCCTCACGCACGTCCTCTGGTTCTTCCTCTTCGCGAACAGCGGCGGGGACCTGGCCGCGCAGGACGCGTGGGCCGAGTTCGTCGGGCGGCACCCGGACTCCGCGTACAACCTGGCCTGGTACGGCGGGATGCACCCCGTCTCGTACAGCGTGGTCTCGCCCTATCTGATGTCGGTGCTCGGCGTCCGCAGCACGATGATGGTCGCGGGGACGCTGTCGGCGGGCCTGACGGCGCTGATCCTGGTGCGGGTGCGGGCGGTCCGTAACCCGATGGCGTGCTCGATCGCGGCCGTCTTCGCGTTCCTGTGCAACGCGCTCTCGGGCCGGGTGACGTTCGGCCTCGGCATGATGTTCGCGCTCGGCGCGGTCGCCGCGGTCTTCTGCTGGCCGTACCGCTGGCGCCGCAAACGCTGGGCGAAGGCGGCGGTCGCCGCCCCGCTGGCGGGTCTGGCGACGGCGTGCAGCCCGGTGGCGGGCCTGTTCCTGGGAGTCGCGGCGGCGGCCCTGTTCCTGAACAAGCGCCGCCCGGGCGCCTACGCGCTGGGCCTCGCCCCCGTGGCCGTCGTGGCCCTGTCCTCCTGGCTGTTCCCGTTCTCGGGCACGCAGCCGATGGCCTTCGGCTCGACGGTCCTGCCGCTCCTCTTCGGCGTGCTCACCTTCGTCCTGGTCCCGAAGACCTGGCGAACGGTCCGCACAGCGGCAGCCGTCTACACGATCGGCACGCTCCTGACCTGGCTGATCGACTCCCAGATCGGCTCGAACATCTCCCGGCTGCCGATGCTCTTCGCGGGCGTCGTGCTGCTCGCGGCCCTGCCGTACACGGCGCCGCGTTCCCGCCGCTGGTACGCGCTGCTGCTCGCCGTCGCGGGCCTGAACTTCTGGATCGGCTTCAAGGGCGTCGACGACGTGATCCGCACCGCCCCGGACGCGTCCTGGGCCCGCGAGCTCGCGCCGCTCGTCAACCAGCTCCAGGTCCGGGACGCGGGCAAGGCGCGGGTCGAGGTCGTGCCGGCGTCCAGCCACCGCGAGTCCTCCGCGCTCAGCCCGTACATCAACCTGGCGCGCGGCTGGAACCGGCAGGCGGACATGGAGCGCAACCCGCTCTTCTACGACGACACGCTGAACGCCGCGAACTACCAGGACTGGCTCGACCGCTGGGCCGTCCACTACGTCGTCCTGCCCACCGGCGCCCCCGACTCGGGCGCCGAGCGGGAGGCGGAACTGGTCCGCGAGGGCCTGCCGTACCTGAACCAGGTCTGGTCGGACGAGAACTGGCGGCTGTACGAGGTCGAGAACCCGACCCCGCTGGCGGACCCGCCGGCCCAGGTGCAGAGCGCGGAGGAGAACGAGGTCGTGATCCGGGTCGACCGCCCCGGCCGGGTCCTCATCCGCGTCCCGTACTCGCCGTGGCTCGCGCTCGTCGACGAGAACGGCGCCAAGATCGAACCGCCGAAGGAGACGGAGGCCTCGAAACTGGCCCGGGAGGCTTCGGACACGGAACTCCCGAAGGTCTTCGCCAACGAGAAGGGCTGCCTGTTCAAGACGGAGGCGGACCCGGAGGGCGACGAATGGACGGAACTGATCGCCCCGAAACCCGGCACCTACCGCCTGGCGGCCCCGTACAAGCTCTCCCGCGGCACGGCCTGTCCGGAGGAACTCCGCTGAGGCACGGGCCTCAGGCCAGATCCGTCAGCTCCTCGGCGAACACCTGCGACAGCGGCTGCGGCCCCACGTACCGCTGACAGTTGCACGTCCCGGCCTCGTACCGCACCGGCTTCTTGTTCTCGTCCCAGGCCGTCGGCACCTCCACCCGCTCGTGGCACCGCCCCTGCTTGTCGTGCTTCGCCAGATGATGCGTGCACCCGCACACGGGCTCCGGCGTCCGCTGCGAGGCCTCAAGCGCCAACCGCTCCTGCTTGGCCGCCTCCAGGACCTCCATCTTCCGCTCGTGCCGATGCCGCAGCGCGGTCCGCACATTGTCAGCGGCCCAAGCGAACCCGCCACTCCAGAACAGAATGAGCACCCACCAGAACCAGTCCACGGCTCTCCCCCGCCTTCCCCCGGTAAGGAGCCCAGGATAGAATCGGCGCCAGCCGGCGTCACGGCCCGCATCATCGCTCTACGGATCTGCGCGATTACCGACCGCTAGGATCGCGGGCGCCGCCGCAGTAGCGCGGCGGCTGGAGAGAGGGGCATTCGCATGGCCGTCATCGTCACCTTCGACCTCCCCGGCGCCGGGCAGGAGGTCTACGACGAAGTCATCGCGCGTGTGACCGGCGGGAAGGGCTTCACGCGCTTCGCCGACGTGGGGGATCCGGGCCTCGTCTCCCACGCCGCGGGTCCGGTCGACGGAGGATTCCGCGTGACCGAGGTCTGGGAGAGCGAGGAGGCCCTCGCGGCCCACGCGAAGACCTTCGGCCCGATCCTGGCCGCCCTCGGCCACGCCGACGCGCGGCCCACGATCATTCCGGCGCACAACGTCGTCGTCCGGTAGGGGCGGTCCGGGCTGCACCGGCCCTGGCCGCACCGGTCCGAGCCGCACCAGCCCGGGCCGCACCGGCTCAGGCTCGCTTCGCGCACGCCTTCTGTTGGGTCAGCCCCGAAACGATCCCGGACATCTCGGCGATCACGGCGTCCTTGTCCTTGATCCGCTCGGACACCGTGACCTCGGCCGCGGGACTGCGCCCGTACGACAGGACCGTCTTCACCCCGTCGCGCGTCTTCTCCGGATTCACGACCCAGTCGATCCCCTTGACCGACGTGCACGCGGCCGACTCCGGGACGTCGGAGATGTTCCCGCAGCGGAGAACCACATCTCCGTCTCCCCACACGGCCGTTCCCTTCTGGTCGGCGTCGTCGCGCTCGTGCCCCGCCAGCTTCTGCGGTGCCTTGCTCACCAGACCGGAGCACGCGGCGCTGTCACCCCCGGGGGCTCCCGACACGTTGTAGTCACGCGAGGAGGACCCGCATGCGGCGAGTACGGCCGCGCACACGGCGATCACGCCGGCCTGTGCCAGCCGCCGGCCAGAGGTCGTCTCCATGAGCAATCCCTTGTCTAGTAGCACGGTTACGGGCCTTCTCGGACGAGTGATCGGAGTCAGTCCTCGCGGACGCTGAGCAGGTCGCCGGGCTGGCAGTTCAGTTCGCGGCAGATCGCGGTGAGGGTGGAGAAGCGGATCGCCTTCGCCCGGTCGTTCTTCAGGACGGAGAGGTTGGCCACCGTGACGTCGACCCTGGTCGCCAGTTCGGACAAGGTCATGCCTCGTTCGGCCAGGAGCCGGTCCAGGTGGACCTTGACCCGGTGTTCCTCCTCTGGCGGCATCAGACCAGCCCCTCGGTGTCGGCGCGGAGCTTCGTACCGCGTCGGAACACCTCGCCCAGGGCCAGGATGAGGAAGGCGAGCAGGACGTACTCCCCGGTGAAGGTGACCGACGAGGGGATCTGCCCGGCCAGGGGAGTGCCCCTGACCAATTGCTTCGTCGTGAGCGCCGGCAGTACGGGGGAGAGGACGGCCTGCACCAACACCGTGAGTCCTATGACGCTCAGGCGGCGGGCGTTCTGCGGCACGAAGACGTCTCCGTCGCGCAGCGTCCCGGCCATCTGGAGGAGAAGGGCCAGGACGAGGAGCAGGATCAGGCTGCCGACGACTTCCGGCAGCACGAGCAGCAGGCGCTGGCCCAGGTCGGGGTGGGCGACGACGAGGTCGGCCTGGTGGGTGCCGGTGAGGGTGCCCAGGTACGGCGGCGGGCCGGGCGCTCTGAGCCGGTGGACGAGGAGGCGGTGATGGGCGTTGGAGGAGAGGGCCGCTTCGGTGCGGTGATCTCCCCGTTCATCTGTGGGTGACCCCTTCGGCCGGGTATCCCGCACACGCAAACGGCCCCGGACGAGTCGTCCGAGGCCGAGCGGGCCCCTCCCCGGGATGATTCTCAGGTCGGAGCGGTCATACGTTGTGCCCCCGGCAGGATTCGAACCTGCGACACCCGCTTTAGGAGTGGGATCGAATCCGTGCCGGGCGGTTCCAGACTGTGCCGCGCGGTGCTGTTCTGCCTGATCAGCGCCGCGCGGCACGGTGCCCGATCCGGCATGTGACGTCTGGTGTCGGCCCGTCCGCTCACGCATTGCGCACGCAGGCGGACTATCCACCGGCTGGTCTCTTCTCACTGCTGAGAAGGACCCGTTCCATGGCCGCCAGCCCGGCCGGTTCAGTCGTGATGGGGTCGCCAGCGCTCCGACTCGCGTATCGCGCCCCGTGCCGCGAACATGGCCATCACCGCGGACAGCGTGGCGAGCGCACCCACCACCAGAGCCAGCGTCGAGCTCGGAAGCTCGCCGTTGCGCGGCGCTGTCGTCAGCGGCAGGGTGATCCACCCACCACACCCATCGCGGCCGCCACCCACAGCGGTGCCATCAGTGTCCAGGCCGCGACGGCCGCGTAGACCCTTCTACTGCCTGCCAGCACGTTCACAGGGGCGATGGCACGGGTGAACCGCATGACCTCAGCGAGGGAAACCAGGCGTTCGACTACGAGCTACTCAAGCCTGTGTGGCGCACTTCCGAGTGAGACGAAATATCGAGCTTCCAGTCCGCAACCCAGGGGTGGCCTAGAGATGAGAATCCACAGATTTCTATCTCACGAGATCCCTATTCGCGAGACTTAAATATCAATCCAAGCGCAGCGAACACAACAGAGATCGCAATAAAGGGGAACGCAATCGCGTCGCGAACAAGCCTTTCGTAGGCGAAATCCAACCCTCGACCTGCCAGCACCGCAGTAACAAAAACCAAGGCGGCTAGGGTGAAGAGTGAAATCTTTCCGAACGCACGGGATAACGCTCTAGAGTTCATACGCTTCAGCGTATCGCCTCCCTGCGCTCACCTCTAGCCTTCGGAGCGGGTGGAGCCCCCGACCCATTCGCGGCGAGATGGAATAGTTTGCGGAATTTGCATGATTTAACCGTCGACCCGCTACCGGTAGGAGCAGGGCGCGGATCGACGGCTCACCATGCGGCTACGCCAGGCGTTGCCGCCACCCGCTCAGCGCGCGGCCATCATGCTCACACAGCGTCGAAATCGATCAGCGGGACGTAGGCGATCTCTTCCGTTTCGCCGTTCTCGTCCGTGACGGTCTCGTGGTGCATGCCGTCCTCCTGGTACCTCAGAGGATCGCCGTCGGGCTCGGCCCCTGCCAGGTCCGTGGGGACGGTCACGGGCTCACCCTCGTCGTTGAGGAGGGGGCTTCCGTCGCTTCCCGCGACGCCCATCTGGCTGGGAACCCGCTCTGCGTCCACTCGGCCTTCCTCGTCCACCCAGTCCGGAGCGATGTCCGCCTGAGGAGACGCGAGTGACGCCGTAGTCGGCAGGTAGTGGGACCCAGACCACAGGCCGACGTTGCCGTACCACGTGCCGCCATACGAGACGGAAGAGATGGTCGAGGTTCCGTACCACCCGTTACCGCAGGGCGGACTGGTGAAAGTGTTCGTCGTCGCCTGGACGGTGAACGACGCGTTGGTCCCACCGTTGTAAAGCCAAGGGGTACTCCTACAGACGAGCCATTTCCCCTGACTGGCGTTCCACTTGAATATGTATAGCCTCGTCGCGAGATAGCCCGGGGAACGGTACCAGGGCAGGGTGCAGTCGGCCGGCCACAACTCGGCGTCCTTCGAAGCCATCGTACGGCCCTTGAAGTAGCCCATTCCCGCACCGTGTGAAATCTCGGACCTGCTGTACAGACACTTCGAACTGTCCGTGTTCGACCACATCTCATCGGAGGTGTAGACGACGTGCGCACTGGCGGGCGATGCGCTTACAGCGGCCATCGTCAAAGCAGCCGTGGCTACGCCCACCGCGCGTAACAACTTGCTGGCGATTCCTCTATGTAAGATGGACCCCTCCTGGAATGACGGATTCAGCCTTCCCGGGCTGACGAAGCCCCAGAGAAAGCCGCCAAAACTCACTCGGACGAGACGAGACCGGCAACTCAAGCAGGCCAATCAAAAGCCTTCAAGAGGAACGACCTCTTTCGCTTATGTGGCGCAAAAAAGGATGGCCAATTTGCGAGGTTGACGGCGGGAAAGGAGAGAGCTTCAACGGCCACGTAGTCCGGATCTGATCAGCTTCAAGCCGTTGTGGTGAGCCTCCGGGTGAGACAAATGCCGAGCACCGTACCGATGCGCTTGAGCTGGGCGTCAGTCAGTGGCGGGGCCGCGTCCACGCACTTCCGGATCCACTGTTCCCTGGCATCGTCCGTCAGGGAACGAACCGGCTTCTCCTCGACCGTGATCACTGCCAAGGGTTCCCTTCTGTCTTGAGATGTTCGGTGTGAGCGAGATCGCGGTGAACACAGGGCTTGATCAAGCTCCGTAAGTGACCGGATCGTTGGTGAGAGGATGCACAGTGCCACGCACTCCGATCAGACGTGCCAGTCGCACGCCGAGCAGCACATGGCAGTTGCGCAGAACCACCGCGTGGTGACCATAGAGTGATGCCTTCCGTGCCGTCAGACAGCAGCGGGGAGAGCCCGCAGGCGGTCGCGGAATTCCCGAACAGTCAGCACCTTCGAGTGCGGTTCGAGGTAGTTGCTGAACTTCGTTAGCCGGACGTGTGCCCGGTCGGAGCGGACTCGGTTCTCCAGTAGTTCCAGGCCGAGGTTGGCGGCGTCCAAGGCCCCGTCCAGGTCCCGGGCGGCCATGCGTGCCGTGGCGAGGCGGCCGGAGCGTACGGCACGGACGCGGGGGACCGCTTGGTCCACCGCCACAGCGAGTGCGCTGGTCGCTCGCTCGGGGAAGCCGGAGCGCAGCATGATCTTGCCTTCAGTCGACTTGAGTTGGGCCTCGCCGTACCGGTCGAGCCAGTCGGGACGGTCGCCTTCGCGGTGTGCGCCCCACAGGTCGTAGCAGCGGCCGAGGGACTTGCCGGCGGCCTCGTGCCGGGTGTCCCGGGATAGGGCTTCGGCCTGGTGGATGCTTTCGACTGGCGGAAGGTTCGGTTTGCCGATGTCGGTCTCGATGAGTCACGCGCGGACGGGCCGATGCGCCCGCCGCTTCTTCCGGCTAGGAGTCCTCGGCGGAGAACCTGAGGCCGTAGGTCTGCGCCGCAGCGCGGTAGCGTCACCGACGGAACCCCCACCATGGAAGGGACGGTCGCCGGATGCCGCAATGCACTGATGCCATCGTCGGCCGCGAACAGCGTGGCCTGATCCTCGACTTCGCCGGGGTGCTCACTGCCAACCCCCTCACGGTCCACCGCGAGTGGTGCGTGTCCGAAGGGTTGGCTCCTGAGGCGTGGCGCAGCACTCTCAACGATCACCCCGAAGGGCGTCGCCTGTACGCGGCCCTGGAGATCGGGGAGATCGGGCAGGCCGAGTGGAACGAGGGCACGGCGCCACTGTTGGGTGCGCATGTGGATCCGGCGAACCTGATGGGGCGGGCCTGGGCCGGGGTGCCCGCAGCCCGTCGGATGGTCGCGCTCGCACGTGCCGCGCGTGCCGCCGGTCACCGGCTTGCCTTGCTGTCCAACAGCTTCGGCCTCGACCCGTTCAACCCTTACGAACACGTCGGCATCTGGGACCTGTTCGACGTGCACGTCGTCTCCGAGCTGGTCGGCATGGCGAAGCCCGATCCAGCGATCTACGAATTCGCCCTGGAGCGGATCGGACTGCCTGCCGAGCGGTGCGTCTTCGTGGACGATCACGCGGTGAACCTTCCGCCGGCCGCCGATCTGGGCATCGCCACGGTCCACGTCACGGACGAGGATGCGGCCGTGACCGAGCTGGAGGCCCTCCTCGGTGTCACAGCGGTGCTCGCCGCGTGAACCCAACTGCGGTCTGATCAAAGGCTGTCGGCTCCACCGCTCCAGCCAGTACTGTCCGTGTGGGGCCCATCACGCGGAGGTTCTGGAGCATGCAGTGGTCGGAGTACACCACCTCTGAGCGCTTGAAGGCGCTGCGCGGCGGCATGACACAGGAGCAGTTGGCGGAGGCGGCCGGCGTGTCCGTCGGCGTGGTCCGCAAGCTCGAACGCGGCGGAACGGCGTCCCTGCCGTCCCTGCTGTCGATCGCCGACGCGCTCGGTACGGACATCGCCGTGCTCCTCGGTCAGCAGGCGCCACGGCGGTCCATGGACCGCGACGAGCGGGCCGCGTTACGCCTGGTCTCCGCAGCCACCCATGACGCGGCCATCGGCATCCCCGCCGAGGTCGAGCCAGGCACCGTCGAAGAGCTCCGCGCCGTCGTCCGTCGTGCGGACGCCGCGTACTGGGGAGGCCGGTACACCGAGCTCGGCACTCTCCTTGGGCGGCTCCTACCCGAGGCGCGGGCCAGGTTCGACATGGCCGGCCTCGATGAGCGGGAGGCCGCCGCCGGCGTCTTGATCGACACCTTCCAGACGGCGGGCATGGCCGCCAACGTGCTCGGATCACGAGATCTGGCGTATGCGGCGCTGACGTACGGACGGCAGATCGCCGTGCAGGGCGGAGACGATCTCCGTGACGCGCACCTTGCCGCCACCACCGCGTGGGTCAACCTCCGCGACGGCCGGACCAAGCAGGGCTTCCTCCTTGCCGCAGCACAAGCCGACCGGATCGAGCCCAAGATGAGCGAGCACAACCCGGACCGGCTGAGCGTGTACGGGCAGCTCGTCACGAACGCCGCCGTCGCCGCGTCCCGGGGCGGTGCGAGCTCGGACAACGCCCGCGAATACCTCTCCCAGGCGCACGCCGTCGCCGCCCGAATCGGGGACGAGCATGCCCGTGGCGCGCACGCCCAGCCGTACGGACCGATGTACGCCGCAACGCAGGCCATGAGTATCGCCGTGGCCCTCGGTGATACGGCTGGAGCGCTGCGGCTCATGGACACCGTTCGCCTGGACGACACGGTGCCCCTGGCCACTCGGGCCCGCTACGGTCTGGACGTAGCGCTCACCCAGGTCGAATGCCGACGGTGGGAGGCCGCAGCCGACACCCTCCAGGCCGTCTGCGCGACGGCCCCGGGATGGGTGCGTCACCAGATGCTTCCCGGCGTCATCATCAGTCGACTCGCCGGGGTGTCCGTCAACCGACTGCGAGGACTGGCGAACTCCGCGGGCGTACCCCTCGGCGTGCGTTGACCTACGAGCCGAAGTACCACGGTCCGTAGTAGGTACGGGCGCGCCATCAGCGCGACTGCTACGGGGCGTGGCACACCTTCGGGCGACCCTGCTTCCGCTGCCACGCGGCGTGGCGGTCCGACCGGATACGGAGTCTCTCCACTGCGACGGGCCGTGCCTGGGCCCCGACTCCGCAGCCCAGCAGCCTTGTGGGTATGCCGACCAACCCGCCCGGCGGCCTCGGGCACGTGCCCGTCGCCGTCTACTCCTGCGCCACCACCTCCACCGCCCTCGGTGAGAGCGAGGAGCGTGGCCGCTACTACGCCGACGCCCGGCACTGGCACGTCGCCGGCGTCTGGTCCGACCCCGCCCCGTCGCTGCCGCTCATGGAGCGGCCGGGCTGGCAGGCCGTCACGGCTGCCCTGTCCGCCGGAATGATCCGAGGTGTCGTCGTCAGCGGCCTGACGCATGTCGCCGCCGACGCCGCCCAGTTCGCGGCTCTCGGAGTTCTCCTCCGCGACCGGGGAGGGTTCCTCGCGGACGCGTCGAGTGGTACCCCGACCCGTCGAACCCCCGGCCAGGCCCGTCGTCGCCGTGACATCGCGGACGCGGCCTCCGGCTGGTTCACGCAGACAGGCACGTACGAGGAGGACGGCTCGTGAGCGCCCGGCGCGCCTGGGTCGGTGACCTCGTCCGGGACGGCGGCGGACGGCGGGCGATCGTCACCGACGTCCGTGCCGGCGGCACCGTGTGGGTGCTGCGGCCGCCGACCGGCGGTGGCCCCCACTGGGAGACCGACGACCCCGACAGCCTCGAAATCCTCGCCCGCTCCGAAGCCAGGGATACGCCGTGAGCGACCGCGCTCGCTGCCGACCCTTCCGTCCCGCCCGTGCACCACGCCCGAAAGGCGAAGTCCCCGTGTACGCGTTCGGCCTCTGCATCGACCAGCAGTACCTCGTCCCCGGCCTCGCCGCCCTCGCCGGCCTGGCCGACAGCGTCACCCCGGCGGCCCGCCGCGAAGCTGCCGTACGGGTGCTCACCCTCGACCTGGCCCCGTCGCAGGCCCTCCTGCTCGCCGACCTCGCCAAGCGGGCGGGCTTCGGCTCCTTCGACCTCCGTCGATGCGCCCCTCTGCGCTCCTCGCGCATGGCAGACGCCTGGTACATCACCGTCACCACCTACCTGCGCTTCGAGTTCACGTTGGGCTTCGTCCGCCGCCCCTACCTGATCTACGTGGACGCCGACGTACTCGTACGCGGAGACGTGAGCGAGCCGCTCGGCTCCCTCGCGCCGGACGAGACAGGTGCCGTGCGGGACGAGTTCAACCCGACCGTCGGCGAGTGCCCGGCGCTGCCCGGAGCCGCCGAGCGCTGGCCCCACCTGCGCGGACGCCCGTACTTCAACGCGGGCGTGCTCTGGGCCCACACCGACCACATGCCCCGCATCCGCCGAGGCGTCGAGCAGGCCCTGATCCACGCCCGGCGCCACATCCTCCACAACGACCAGGACGCCCTGAACCTGTGGCTTCTGCGATCCGGCCGAGTGCGCCCGGTGTCCGGTGGTTTCAACCGGTTCGAGGTCGGCCGATTCCTGGAACGCGGGAACTGGGTGCGCCGGGTCGTCACGCGGTCGCCGAAGCCCGATCCGGCTGCCGCCCTCGTGCACTTCGTCGGTCCCGAGAAGCCGTGGCAGGCCGACTGCCCCGTCACGGAGGAAGTCGTCGAATACCGGCGGCACCTGGAAAGGGCCATGCGTCACGTCCGGCGTCTGGGTGCCGTCGGCGTGGAACCGGCGGGTGTGCGGTGAGTGCGGGGGTACCGCCCGCTGTCTCGCGCGCTGCCCTCGCCCTGACCGGGGTACCGGCCCTTACCGCCCGCCGGCTGTCCGCACGTACGCGCACCGTCGTGTACCGGGCGGGCCTGGCCGACGGACGCGGTGTCGTGATCAAGCTGTACGCGGCGACCGCACGCCGCAACGCGATCACGGAGAGCGCCGCCGTCCGGGCCGTGGCCGACCACGTCCCCGTACCAGCCCTCATCGGATACGGCCACGTTCCGGGCCACGAGGCGACCGCCCTGGTCACCGCCGACCTCGGCCCGCTCACCCTCGGCAGCGCCATGCGCTCCGGCCGGATCTCCGACGAGCGAGCTCTGAAAGATCTGGCCGGCCTGCTCGGCCGCCTGCACCGGGCGCCCGTCCGGCCGTGGGCCCCGCGCCGACCGCTCCACGAGCAGGTCACCTCACTGGGCCGCCGCTGCCCGCCCAGCAGCCTCGACCGCATCGCGCCCGCGCTGGCCGCCATCGCCGACGCCGTCCACACGGCGCCCGTGTGGTGCCACGGCGACCTGCACGGCGACAACGTCGTGATCGCTGGCCCCCGAGCCATCCGCCACCTGGTCGACTTCACCGACGCCGCGGCCGGTCCCCGCGAATCCGACGTTGCCCAGACCCTCGTCATGACCGGCGCCCTCTCGACTCTCCGGGCCCGCACGGTCACCGACGCCTACCCCCTTGCCCTCGATCACCACCTGTTGGGCGCCTGGGTCGTCCTCCACACCCTGCGCTCCTGGGCGCATTCCTCCCCTGGCGACGACCGCGTCTTGTGGTCCCGTCGCCTGGACGACCTCAGCCGACGGACCCCGCACTTCTTCCGTACGCGCCGCCCGGAAAGGACGCGCTGATGAGCACCCCCGCCCTGTCGGTAGCGATCCCGGCCTTCAACGAGGCCGCCTACCTGCCCCGCTACCTGCCTTCCGTCCTCGCCTCTCTCACCCGCTGGGAGGAGATCACCGGCCGTACAGGAGAGGTGATCGTCGTCGACAACGCCAGTACCGACGCCACCGCCGACATGGCCTCCTCCTTCGGCGTCCGCGTCGTCACCGAGTCCGTCCGCAACATCGGCCGGGTCCGCAACACCGGAGCGAGCGCCGCCCGCAGTGGACGCCTCTTCTTCACCGACGCCGACGTGGCGCTGCCCCTGGAGGCGGTCACCGCCGCTGCTGCCGCCATGGATGCCGGGGCCGTCGGCGGCGCCATCCCGCCGCTCTACACGCCCGAACGGCTCGGCGCCCGCTTGCTGTGCGCGTACTGGGACCACTACCGCACCCGGCGCGGCGGGGCCCAGGGCGTCAACCAGTTCTGCACCGCCGACGCCTTCCACCACGTCGGCGGATACCGGGACGACCTGTTCATGAGCGAGGACGTGGAGTTCTTCGCCCGCCTCACCGCACACGGCCAGGCCACCGACCGGCCCGTGACCATCCTCGACGAGCTGCGCGTGCGCCCGTCGACCCGCCGCTACGACCAGTGGTCGAGCCTGCGGATGCTCTGGTGGCAGAACCCCGTGACCGCCCGCCTGCGCCTCCGGTCGCCCCGCATGTGGCGCCACTGGTACGAGACGACCGTGCGATGACGAAGGGGACCACCGTGGAACCGAACCTGACCCTGCCCGTGCCGGACGGAACCGGCATCTACACCTTCCCCGACGACCTCCACCGCGCCCACCACGCGCACACCCAGCAGCTCGCCGCCCGCCACCGCACCCACGACCACCGCGTCCTGGACGTCACGGCACCCCACACCCGCGTCCCGTACTACCTCGAAGCCCGCACCCCCGCAGGACACCCGGTCCTCGTCATCGAGCCCCACCACGACGACTTCGCCCTCTCCGCCTCGGGCGCCTTCCTCGCTCACCCCCGACGGCTGACCGTGGTCACCGTCTTCAGCCGGTCCCGGAGCGTGCACCCCGCCCTGGAGACCACGTACGCCGACGTCGACACCGTCTCCGAGCTGCGCGACCGCGAGGGCGCTGCCGCGCTCGCCCTCTTCGCCGCCCGCCGGCACCTCCTCGGCCACAAGGACGCCGAGTCCCCGTACCGTCCGTACGACCCCGAACTGCTTGACCAGATCACGGACGAACTCCGCCGGATCATCGCCGCCCACCCAGGCGCCGAACTCCTCGCGCCCGCCGCCGTCACCCGCCACCCCGACCACCTCCTCGTCCACGAGGCGGCGGTCCGTCTCGGCTGCACCTGGTTCTGGGAGGACCTGGCCTTCTGGTCCACGTACGCGCTCGCCGGCTGCGACCAGCACCTCTTCCGTACGCGTACGCGGGCGACGATGCGGCCCGAGCTCGTCGACATCACCGACGTCGTACTCGACAAGGTCACGGTCCTGCGGATGCACGGCTCGCAGATGTACCCGGCCCGGAAGATGTACCGCCCGATCCGGCACGCCTTCACCACAGCGGCCGACCTCGTCGACGGGCCCGGCTTTTATGCCGAGCGGTTCTACCGGACGGAGGCGCCGACGTGCTGATCATCGCCCTGGAAGGTCCCTCCTACGCAGGCAAGTCCACGGCGATACGCCACCTCCGCCGCACCGCCCTCGGCTCAAGGGCGTTCGTCTCCGACTGCTACGTCAGGCACATCGCCCACCGCGACGACATCCCTCCGGCCCGTACCGACTCGGCTGCTGCCCAACTCGCCGCCTTCGAGAGGTTCATGGAGATCGAGGCGACCCGCGTCGCCGAGGCCGCCGCGAGCGGCAGGCAGTTCGTCATCCTCGACCGGTCCGTGGACACCCTCCTCGCCCACGCGTATGCCCTGGACGCCCTGTTCGGGTACGGCGTACACCACCAGCTCCGCGATCGGCTCAGGACGCTCCCGTTCCTGCGCCCTCACCACACCCTCTACCTGGACGTACCGGCGGAGACGCTCCACCTCCGCCGCAAGACCGCCGGCCACACCGCCGCCGAGTCCGAGTACTTCCTCCACGAACCGGGCTTCCTCGGCCACGCCCGCGACTACTTCGTCCACACGCCCCGCCGGCCCGTGACGCGAGAGCTCACGGTCCTGGCCGCCGACGCGGGGCCGGACGATGTCGCCCGGGCCGTGGAAGCCCTCGTCACCTTCTGGGCGAGGTGACGGAAGATGCCCACCGCCCTGTTCGCCTGGCGCCGCACCCCGCCCCCCTTCCTCATCGGCGGCGCCGAGGTCACCCAGCAACTCCTCGCCGAGGAACTCGCCGCCGCCGGATGGCACGTCACCTACCTCGGCTCACACGAGGCGCCCTGGGACGGAGCCACCCAGCTCCCCGACATGCGAGCCCACCTCGACAGGCATCGCGTCCCGTACGACGAGGCCGACGGCACCCTGCGCTACCGATGGAACGGGGTCGAGTGTGCGGCGTTCATGCAGAACAACGTGGAGCACGCGCTGGGCAGCCTCTTGGGAGAGCTCCGCCCCGATGTCGTGTTCACCTCGCAGGAAGGCTCGGCGCAGCTCGCCGCGCAGGCCAGACCGACCGCGCTCGTTGCCGGCCTCCTGCACTCCGTCTCGGCCACCGGCCTGGGGGTCCTCGCCAGCCGACCCCACTACGGCCTCGCCGTGTCGGAGTTCGTCCGGGCACGCGCACCCCACACGCCTGGCACCCGCCTCGCCGTGATGTACCCGCCGTTCGCGCTGCCCGGCGAGAGCTCGGGCGAGGCCCGTACCGCGTCCGTACTCATGATCAACCCCATCCCCGCCAAGGGATCCGAGCTACTGCACCAGCTCATCCGGATCATGCCGGAACAGCACTTCACCTTGGTCGAAGGCTGGTGGGACACCGCTGCCGACTTCGCCACTTACCCGAACGTGACGTACGTGCCCCGCGTGTACGACATGGGGCCTCTGTACCGCAGCCACCACCTGCTGCTGGTCCCCTCCACTGTGGATGACGCTTTCCCTCGCGTGATCATCGAGGCCGCGCTCCACGGTGTTCCGACCATCGGGACCGACCGGGGTGGCATCCCCGAAGCCATCGGCGACGCCGGGATCGTCCTGCCGAGCGCAGCGGGCCCCGAGACGTGGGCGCGCGCGATCCGGGAGGCGGACCACGAGGCGCTGGGCATGAGGGCCCGGCGTCAGGCGGTCACGTTCACGCGACCGTGCCTGCCCGAGCTTCGGGAGCTGGGGATCTAGGCAGATCCGGTGAATGCCCGCTCCACCGCGTCGAGCCGCTCCGTCCACCAGTGAAGAAGCGCCTCGTCGGCGATGAACAGCTCGTCGCAGGAGTGGTCGCCCCGGTCGTAGTGGAACTCGAGCTGCCAGAAGTCCGTCATCCGCTTCCACCACAGTCGTCGCGCGGCGTCGAGCAATGCGGCCGGTTCCAACGGGATCACCGACCAGTAGCCGGCCACGAACGCCGCCACCCGCTCCAGGTCGAACACGCCCTCCACCCCGAACTGCACCTGCGCCGTACGAACGACTTCTTCCGCGTACGGGCGGACTCCGAGCCGATCCCAGTCCAGGACGGCAACCAGTCCGCCGTCCGCCCAGAGGAGGTTCCGGTACTGGAAGTCACCGTGCGTCCAGCCATGCGGGCCCGCAGGGGTGTCTCCCTCGGGGCGCAGGTGGGCGTGCTTGTCGAGGAGGATCTTGCGCTCTTCGAGGGCAGTACCGGCAGCCTGGTCGAAAGCGTCGCCCGCACCCCGGGCCGACACGGCTCCGGCAAGCCGGTCAGCCTTCTGGACGGCTCGGCCGGCCTCGGTCACCTCAGCGGTGACCGAGGCCGGCACGGCGGGCATCCCGGCCTCATCGGCAGCACGGCCGAGTGCCGTATGGAGTCCCGCGAGGTGTGTGCCGAGCTTGGACGTCTGCGTCAGCGACAGGTCGGTTCCGCGAACGTGTTCCCCGGCCGACCAGGGAAAGAGGCAGTAGACGCCACCGCGGGCCTCGGCGATCACATCGCCATGGACGGTGGGGAGCGGGGCGCATACGGGGACGCCGTACGAAGCCAGGACGGGAAGGACCGCGAGGTTGCGACGCAGTCGATCGAGCGGCACGTCCGTGACCCGCTTGAGGGCGAACCTCCCGGCCCGGGTGTCCAGCCGCCAGTTCACGTTCATGAGGCCATCGGCCAGGTGCTGTCGGTCCAGCACTTCGTCGATTTCGTATGCCCGGATCAGCTCGGCAAGATCGTCTGCGGGGAGGTGCGTCCTGTCCGCCACGTTCGCGTCGGTCACCCAGGCGACGATACGGGAGTCGGCCGTGCAGACGCACAAGGATCACTGGTCTGTCTCGGTGGGGCCGAGCGTCTGGGGCCGGCCACCTTGTTCATTCAATGAATGGTGGTCCCGTTCATTCTCCGAACACGACCGGCGTTCATTCAGGGAACGGGACGCGCCCCGTTCCCTGAGGGAACGAATCGGGTGTTCCCCGAGGGAACGCTTTCTCTGTTCCCTCGGGGAACACGAGGGCCGATCAACGCCGCCGTACCTGCGGCTGCTGCCGTGCGGCGGCCGGTGGGGCTGCCAGCGGGTGGGTCGGGGTGGTGGGGCGTCGTGTGGTGCTGCGGGCCATGGCTGCCTGGGCGAGGAGGCCGGGTGCGTGGCGTTGGCCGAGGCGGTGGATGCGCCAGGTCAGGGCGCGGGCAGGGTTGCGGGCGTCGTCCAGGGCGCGCTGGCCGAGGGCCTGGGCCAGGAGGGCGGCCGGGTTGTGGCCGGCCGTCTCCGCGTCGGCGAGGACAGTGGCGAGGGAGTCCCAGGCGGGATCCTGCAGGATGCGATCGGCGTGCTCGGGGATGGCCTGTTGGAGGTGGCGGGCGTAGCGCTGCTTGGTCTGGATGCCAGGGGTGCGGTGGGCGAGATCGTCCAGGACCGGGACGGCGACGCGCGCATACGCGGTCTGGAGGTGGACGAGGGTCTGCTGGGCTGCCGCCTCCTGCTGGGCGTGCTGGTGCGTGCGGTGCCAGTGCCTCGCGAACGCCACGGCGATGAGGGCGGCGTCCAGGAGCATTGCCAGCCCGGCTCCGTCGCCTGTCGCGGCGGGGGTGCGCAAGATGGCCTGGACGCTGCGGCGCAGGACGCGTGCGCTGTCGGCATCGGCGGTGATACGGGAGCGGGTGGCGCGTTCGAAGACGGCGGCGGCACGTTCGAGCTCGCTCCTTGCAGCGGCTGGTGCGGTGAGGGGCAGGAGGTCGAGGGTTGCGCCGAGGGCGACGAGCTGGCCTTGGGCGATGGGGTCGCTGCTGTGGGTGAGGTGGTGGGGGATGCGTTCGGTGGCGGCGGTGGCCTGGTGCCAGGGGTCGGCCGGCCGGGCAGTGAGCGGTTCGGGTCCGGTGTCGGCGAGGCGGTGGCGGATCTGGGGCAGGGAGAGGTCGCCGGCGAGGGTGGAGCCGGAGAACCACACCGGTTCGCCGTGTTTGTTGAGGTCGCCGGGCAGGGCGACGCTATAGCCGAGGACATCGCCGGACGGCCCGGTCTTGGGACGTACGCTCACGCCGGTCACTTCCAGGAGTGCGAAGAACTCGGCTTCGCTGGAGGCGGCGGCCACCGCCTGGCGGACGCGCATGCGCAGGATCTCGCGGGTGGTGGTGTCCTGGCCCTGGCGCTTGGCCTTGAAGTGCTCCTTGCTGGTGGGACGTTTGGCGGCGGTGCCGTCGCCGGCGTTGAGACGGCGCAGGCCGAGGTCGGCTTCGATCTGGCGGGCTTCGCGCTGGACGGCGCGGATGTCGTGATCGCGGCGGGGACGGCGGCCGTCCTGACGTACGAGGGTGGCAGCGATGTGGATGTGATCGTCGGCGTGCCGGACCGCGACCCACCGGCAGGCTTCCTCGTCGCCTTCGGGGGCGATGCCGGCGGCGGCCACGATCCGGCGGGCGATGTCCGCCCACTGGGCGTCGGTCAGGATCGGGTCCTCGGGTGCGGCCCGGACCGGGCAGTGCCACACCGTGGTCGTCGGTGCCTTGTCGCCGAGCATCTTCACGGGCTGGTCGAGTTGCGCGGCGAGCTGGTCCTCGACCTGTTTCGGGTTGCGGTGGGGGCTGCGGCTGGGGTCGGGGGCGAAGCCGTTCCAGGACGCGACGAGGTGGGGGTCGGTGTGTTCGTTGGCGCTGCCCGGGCCGTAGAGGTAGCCGATGAGGCGGCGTGTGGCGCGTGCGCCCTTGCCGAGGATGATCTTCGGTATCACGTGGTCACCGCCCCGAGGTCACGTGGGCGACGGCCACGTCGATGTCGGCGATCGATGCCTCGATCCGGTCAAGGAGTCGCGCCACGATGTCCGAAGCGGGCCAAGCGCCGTCCTTGTTGAGGTGCCAGGCGAGCTGGTTGAGGTTGCCGCCGATCTTGCCGAGTTGCCCGTTCGCGGCCATGAGCGCCTTGACCATGGCGCGGTAGTCGGCGACCGCGGCGGTGGGGTCGTCGGAGCGGGCGGCGGCCAGCGAAGTCTCGGCGACGTAGCCGCCGACCGACATGTGGCTGAGGCCGGCGGCCTTCGCGAGCAGGGTGAACTCGTCGTCGCTGTAGCGCGGGTGGACGCGCTTCTCGCGCAGCGTGGGTTCGCGAAGACGGCGGCGCGGCCTAGGCGACTGCGTGGCTTCTCCCCGAGTCGGCTCCCCCGGGCCGGCCGACACCGGCGCCCCCTCGGCGCCGGACGCCTCCGCCTCCCCCGGGGCGGAGGCCGGGTAAGGACTCCTTACCCGACAACTTGCTGCGCCGTTGAGGTCGGTGATCATCTCCTCCTGGGTGGTGGGGATGGGGAGTTCATGCTTCGGGTCGCGCATGGATCGGTTCTCCGCGGGGTGCTGGGGGCTTGGCTGCGTGCGACCCCCGTGTCCCCGCGCTTGGTTGCACGGGGGCACGGGATCAGCCGGAAGGGTGGGGCTTTCCTGCCTTGTGGGGGTCAGGCGGAGACGGCTTCCTTGAGTTCGTCGAGTGACCTGGCCTCGAAGACGTTGTCGGTGGCGGGCTGGGCTTGACGGGTGCGCTCGGCCTGCAGCTGGTCGCGCAGGAGCCGGGAGGGTTTCTGGCCGATCCGTAGTTCGGTGCGCAGCCGCACGGCGGTGAGCTGTTCGTCGGTCCAGTCGGCGGTCAGGAGTCGGGCCTTGTCGAGGAGTTCGGGCGAGATGCCGGTGAGGTCGGCGGCCGACTCGGTGGCGGCGGGGATCCGACCGGTTGCTCGACGCGGGGCGGATCCGGTCGTCTCCGCCGCTGTGGCCGACCAGGGCGGTCGGGTGGCGGGGATCGTTTCGGTTTCCTTGGCCGGCTCCGTCATGGGTGCCTCGGTGACCTCCGTGGGGGCCGACTCGGTCAGCTGCTCGGAGGCAGATTCGGGCCGGTCAGGCGTCGACTGTGGGGCCTGCTCGTCGGCCGACTGGGCAGAGGCCGCTTCGGGGGAGTCGGCCGACTCGGGGTTGTGGTGCAGCACTTTGGCCACGAGGTCCGACCCGAAGTAGATCGACCCGACCGGGAGTGAGGTCGCCAGCAGTACGAGGGCCCAGTTCGCGAGGTCCACGTCGGTGAGTCGGCCCCACTGGATCGAGTCGGTGTGCAGGGCCGGTACGAGGCCGTGCACGTAATTCAGCAGGAGGCTGGCGATCGTGTAGGTCGCCAGGACCCGCAGGGCGAATTTCCGGTTGGTGCCGGTCAGCACGAGTGTGGCGATCAGCGCGAGGGCCATCAGTCCGTCGACCACGATCGGGTAGAGCAGGGCGGCGGTGGAGTCGGCGCCGATGGCGCGGGCCACGTCGGACAGCGCGTTCCACGAGACCCGGAAGGCCATGAGGACGACGGCCACCAGGCCGAGGACGAGGATGAAGCGTCCCGCGCGGTTCACGCGACGACCCCCATCGGGCGCGGGTGCGGGCGCTCGGCGAGCGTCGTCAGGATCGTCGTCCTGTTTGAGGGCCTGGTCCTCGGCGGCCGAGGTGAGCCGCGCGATGCGGGCGCGGATGCTGCGTATGGCTGCCGGGGTGCTTGGGGCAGGGAAGTGCAAGGCGGGGGTCTCCAGGTGGGGAAGGGTGTGGCCGCCGTGGCGTGGGCGGCTGCGGGCGGTGGGGACTCGCCTCACCCGTCCCGCCGCTGGTCAGGGCAGGTACGGGTGGGCGGTGATGTCGAGTCGACTCGTTGCGGGTCGGTGACCCGTCCCCGCGCTGACCCGCGCGGGGACGAGTGGGACGAGTCGGGGAGGCTCAGGCCCCGGGCTCGACGGGGAGCGTGGCGGGTGGTGACCTGTCGCGACCCGTCGCGTGCCTGGTCAGAGCAGGTACGGGTCAGGTCGGTGACATCGGGTTGACCCGTCACGGGCAGGTGACCCGTCCCTGCCCTGACCTGCGAGGGGACGGGTCGGGACGGGTGGCGGCGGGTCAGGCGCCGGTCGTGTGACCCGGCAGGAGCAGCGGTTCGGTGCCCGGTGAGGGCTCGGGGCAGTAGCGGGCCCAGGCGTCGGCGAACTGCTCGCGGGCGAAACCCCTGGCCTGGAAGCCGTCGGGGAAGCGGTGACTGGCCGCGCTGATGCCGTAGTCCTTCAGCAGGAGCTGCAGGCCGCGCGCGGTCAGCCCCTTGTCCTTGTACTCCGGCCAGGGCGACTCGGTGTCGTCGTTGAGGATGCCGAGCAGGCGGCCGGTACGGAGCAAGGCCGGGTTTCCTTCGGAGGCGAAGGCACGGCGGACATCCGCGAGGAGCCGGATGTTCAGGGCGCTGTTGTCCTGGTCCTGCTCGGCCTCGTGCTTCGTCATCGCCAGGCAGGCGGCGCGAGCAGCCTCGGGCCAGGCGCCGCCGGCGAGGTCGGCAATGGCGATCAGTGGCTCCCAGGTGTCGGCGGCCCGGTCCTCGACCGGCATCGCCGGGGTGAGTTCCATCGCGGTGTCGTGGAGCGGGCCGAGCCAGGACATGAGCCAGTCCCGCACGGAGTGCAGGGCGGGGGTGTCCCGTACGGTGCGGAACTCGGCGACCTTCTCGCCCGGCCTGCGGCGCCGCATCCGGATCACCACCGACCGGTCCATGATCGTGTCGGGCAGGTCCCCGATCCCGGCGAGAGCGGCCATCGCGAAGGTCGGGAACTTCGCCACCTCGTGGTTCGGCCCTGAGACCCGGAGTGTGGGCCGGTTGCGCTGGTGGCCGGCATTGAGCAGACCGCGCATCTCCTCGTTCTTCTCCGCCACCTTCGCCGACCCGAACAGCGTGTCGGCCTCGTCGACCAGCAGCGTTGGCGGGTTCTCCGTGATCGACCGGAACACGGCGGCGGCCGAGGCGTTCACCGTGATCAGCGGGTTGTGGACCGTCTCGGTGACCACGTCCAGCAGGCGCGACTTCCCGCACCGCTTCGCGGGCCCGACCACCGCGAGACGCGGGGCGTGCTGCCAGGCCGTCTGCAGGTGCGTGGCCGCCACCCACAGGGTGACGGCGTCCAGCGCCTCCGGCGAGGGGAGGATCACGAACTTCGCTATCTGCCATCGGAGTTCGTCCAGGAGGGCCGATCCGACGGTCGGCTCGGGGGCCTCCTCCTCTACGGGCTCGTTCATCCGGGCGTCCTGGGTGCGGTCGGCGGCGGGAGGCCGGTCGGTGTACTCGCCGGGCTTGCCCGGGACGGCGGTCGGCGGCCAGTCGGGCTCGTCGGGGGCGGAATGGAACGGGGTTTCGGGATGTTCCACGGGGCAGCTCCTCGTCTGGCGGTGGCGGGCTCGCACGCCCGTGCCGCCGGGTTGGTTCTTCCAGGGCCGGTCGGGGTTGCTCGGGCCTCCGGCGTCGCACCGCCGGGGGCCCTTCTCCTTCTCGCGGGCAGCAGGCCGCCGCGAGGGACCACGAACCGTACGTCCACCCCCGGCGACAGTCCAGCGATTCTGTGTCAGCTCAGCGCAGAACCGTCTGCTACCTTTCTCCGCCCTCAAGCGGCCAGCCCCAAGAGGCTGAGCAGGTCCGCCGTCACCACGCGGTACGCGTTTCCCAGCCGCAGGACCCTGCACGGGTACTCGCCCCGCTTCGCCAGCTCATAGCCCTTGCTCCGTCCGAGACCCAGCGCACGGTTGCCCGTGTCCAGGTCAATGGCCACCGGCAGGGCCAGCAGCTCCTCCCGGCTCATGCCCTTCGGGCCGGTTTCCGCGATGTCGTCGCGCACGCGGCGCCCCTCTCGTCACAGCCCTCGGCGAACACGACTCTCGCGTCCGACTCCAGGCCAGCAAGAACCATGATGGAGAAGCTAATGTGTCTGCATGACACAACGCGATGTGGACGATGAAGCGGACGACTTCCCCGAGTGGGTGGACCGGGTGAAGGCCAACGTGGCCGGAGAAGTCCGTCGGAGAAGGAAGGAGATGGGGTGGAGCGCACAGGACCTGGCGGACCGCTGCGAGGAGCTGGGGCACCCCATCCCGCGGAACGTGATCGCCAACATGGAGTCCGGCCGCCGTGCCGTCCTCCCCCTGGTGGACGTCATCGTCCTGGCCGCCGCCCTGGAGACGTACCCGGCCCACCTGATCTTCCCCGTCGGCTACGTCGAGGAGACCCAGGAACTCCCCTTCCAGAGGCTCGTGCCCACCTGGGACGCCCTGCGGCGCTTCACCGGCGAGACAGAAGTGCCCGGGCACGACGCCGGCCTCGTCCCCGACTTCGAACGCCACGCCAGCCTCGTCCGCACCGCGCTCGCCGCCCTCGAAGAGGAGGAGAACGCCCGCTTCGCAGCCAAGCAGGCCACCAGCCGCGCCCAGCGGGAGGAAGCCGAACGCAAGCAGACCGCCTACGCCGACCAGGCCATCTCCGCCAAGTACAACCTCCGCCATCTCCGCCGCGAACTCCGCGAAGAGGGCGCCACTCCACCCGACCTGCCAGTCGCGCTGAACGACGTCGACCCGCCCGAACCCGAAACCGACCCCACCCCGGAGGAACGCCTTTGAAGGGCTCCACCCACCGCCGTTGCTACTGCCGCGACCCCAAGACCGGCAAGCCGCTCGGCAAGAGCTGCTCCAAGCTTTCCAGCCGCAAGCACGGCTCCTACTCCATACGTCAGGAGCTTCCCCCTCGTGAGGACGGCACCCGTCGTTCCTTCAGCCGCGCCGGCTACGAGAGCCTCAAGGAAGCCCAGGCCGACCTCGACCACGTGCGCTCGCTCCTCGCGCTGGCCGAGTCCGACGACCCCGAGGCCCTGGCCCAGATCGCCCAGCTTCTGGAGACCGTGGCCGCCGAGAAGGCGCCGCTGCCGAACATCGAGTCGACCCGGCGCCGCCTCAGCCACGGCCTGGACCTGATCAGCAGGCTCACCGTCGGTGAGTGGCTGGACATGTGGCTGGCCGGCAAGAAGGGGCGGCAGAGCGCCATCAGCCGCGACGAGAGCAACATCCGCGTCCACCTCAAGCCGCGCATCGGTCACCTGCGACTCGACCGCCTTCGCGTCTCTCATCTCTCGGAGATGTTCGAGGCCATCGCGGAGGACAACGTCGAGATCGCCGAGGGCAACGCCGCCCGGCGCAAGGCGTTCGAGGACCTGGCCCGCATCCCGTGGAAGGGGCGCGAGCCGCGCGCTCGCCGCAAGGCGATGAAGGCGGCCATCGCCGACATGGAGCCGTACCGCCGCATCGTCGGGCCGGCGACGCGCCAGCGCGTCCGCTCCACGCTGCGCGCCGCTCTGAACTCCGCGATTGCGCAGCAGATGATCACCTTCAATCCGGCCGCTCACGTCGAACTGGAAGCGGGCAAGCGGCCCAAGGCGCTCGTGTGGACCGAGGAACGGGTCCTGCACTGGCAGCGCACCGGCGAGAAGTCCTCGTCCGTCATGGTCTGGACGCCGGAGCACACCGGCCTCTTCCTCGACCATGCGGCGGACGACCGCCTGTACGCCCTGTTCCACCTGATCGCGTTCCGCGGGCTCCGGCGTGGGGAGGCGTGTGGGCAGAAGTGGACCGACACCCACCTGGACGCGGGTCTCATCACCGTCGCCAAGCAGCTCGTCGTCGACGGCTGGGAGGTCTACGAGGACGACCCCAAGACCGACGCGGGTGCGCGCACCATCGCCCTGGACGCGGACACGGTCGAGGTCCTGCGCCGGCATCGCGCTCGGCAGGACGAGGAGCGTGAGAAGTGGGGGACTGCCTGGGTGGAGACCGGCCGCGTCTTCACGCGTGAGAACGGGGAACTGCTCCACCCCGCCAATGTCACCCGCCGCTTCATCGAGCTGTACGAGGAGATCGGCCTCCCGCCGGTCCGGCTCCACGACCTGCGCCACGGCGCGGCGACCCTCGCCCATGCGGCGGGCGCCGACCTGAAGGACATCCAGGAGATGCTCGGCCACTCCTCGATCACCATCACAGCGGACACGTACACGAGTCTGCTTCCCGAGGCGGATCTTGCGATCGCCGAGGCTGCGGCCCGTCTCGTCCCGCGCGCACGCGCCCCTCGCGACGTGCCGGATGGTGCTGATCGTTTGGGAGGAATTTCGGGGGCTGCCGCCCCGTCCGCTCACGCAGCGCTCACGCAAACGGCCCCGGACGAGGCGTCCGAGGCCGAGTGAGACCCCTCCCTGGGGGATAAACCCCAGGTCGGAGCGGTACTGCATGGTGCCCCCGGCAGGATTCGAACCTGCGACACCCGCTTTAGGAGAGCGGTGCTCTATCCCCTGAGCTACGAAGGCGTGGACGCGGTCTCCCGGGCAGGTGCCCTGGAGGTCGAGTGACCGCTGACAGCCTAGCGGATGGGGGTTGGGCGGGTCGCCCCTGTTGTCGCCGAACGTCGCAGGTGGTCGTGTTCCCCTGTGACGGGTTGACCCGGGGCGGGGAGCCGCATAGCGTCGCCGCGCTGGGCGAGCGGGCGCTTAGGAGGGGTTTGTGGTGGTGGTTGGTGGGGTCGAGCGGCTCTGCGCGCCCGGGGCGCCCTTCGCCGTCGAGGGCGGGGTGTACGTCGGCGGGCCGCGGACGCTGCGGGAGTTCGTCGAGGTGACCTGGGGGTACGGGGACCGGACGTTTCTCGTGGCCAAGGGCGTGCGGATGAGTTACCGGGAGTTCTTCGACGCCGCCTGCGGGCTCGCCCGGCGGCTCGTCGGGGAGTACGGGCTGCGGCCGGGGGACCGGGCCGTCGTGGCCATGCGGAACCTGCCCGAGTGGCAGGTCGCCTTCTGGGCCACCCAGCTCGCCGGGCTCGTCGCCGTACCGCTCAACGCCTGGTGGACCGAGGACGAGTTCGCGTACGCGCTCGACGACTGCTCTCCCGGCGTGCTGCTCGTCGACGGCGAGCGGGTCGCGCGCGTGCGGGACTGGGCCGTGCGGAACGGGGTGCCGGGGATCGTTTTCCGGGGGGAGGCCGAGGAGGGGTTCGTCTGTTACGTCGCTGATGACGATCCGGCGCTTGGGCCGCCTCTCGTCGATGTTCTGCCCGAGTTCGACTCCACCGTCATCTACACCTCCGGCACCACCGGGCGCCCCAAGGGCGCCGTCGCCACGCATCTCGCGCAGGTCGGGGCCGCCATGAACCCGCGCTACTTCGCCGCCGCCGCCGCCCTCGCGCGCGGCGAGGTGCCGGGGGTGGGCGGCGCGCCTGTCTCGCTGACCACCTTTCCCTTCTTCCACGTCGCCGCCTTCACCTCCTTCTACGCCGTCATGGCCGCCGGCGGGACCCTCGTGATGATGCGGAAGTGGGATGCCGCGCGAGCTCTTGAGCTGATTCGGGATGAGGGGGTCACTCATTTCGCCGGGGTGCCCACCACCGCCCTTCAGCTGCTCGCGCTCGCCCGCCGCGACCGCGATCCGCTGGAGAGCCTCACCCTCCTCAGTACCGGGGGTTCCGCCGCCCCGCCCGGGATCGTCGGGGGGCTCACCGAGGGGTACGGGGAGCGGATCGAGCCCCGGAACGGGTACGGGCTCACCGAGACCTGCGGAGGGGTTCTGTCCAATGTCGGGGCCGAATACCGGGCCCATCCCGGGAGCGTCGGGCGGCCCTCGCCCGTCACCGAGGTGCGGATCGAGCGGCCCGACGCGGAGGGGGTGGGGGAGTTGTCGCTGAGGGGGCAGTGTCTTGTCCGTGGGTACTGGGGGGATCCTGACGCCACCCGCGCCGCCTTCACCGAGGACGGCTGGTTCAGGACCGGTGACCTCGCCCGCGTCGACGGGGACGGGCGGGTGAGCATCGTCGACCGGCTCACCGACATGGTGATCCGCGGCGGCGAGAACGTGTACTGCGTCGAGGTCGAGGGTGTGCTGCACGAGCATCCGGATGTGGTCGACGCCGCGGTGTTCGGGGTGCCGCACGCGCTGCTCGGGGAAGAGGTTGCGGCCGTCGTGCGGTTGCGGGGCGGCGCGGATGTGGGGCCCGAGGCTCTGCGGGCGCACGTCGGGGCGCGGCTGGCCGGCTTCAAGGTGCCCGCCCGGGTCTTCGTACGGGACGGGGAGCTGCCCCGGAATCCGACCGGGAAGATCCTCAAGCGGGAGTTGAGGGAGCAGGTCAGCGGCGAGTGACGCGCACCCGGTACGTTCCCGCCTCGTCCTCGTCCAGGACCTCGATCCGGATGCCGTTCGCGCGGTCCGTGAACGTCTCGCCCGGGCCGTACGGCGCGTCCGACAGTTCCGCGTGGACGTTGGCCCGGCGCGTGCAGCCGCCGCTGGACCGGTCGCTGTCGGCGACGGTCACCGGGCCGTGGCCGGTGTCCACGTCGGACTCCACCCGGTAGACGAGGACGCCCTGCTTGCAGACCGCCTCGTCGTTGCCGTCCTTGCTGCGGACCTCGACGGCGTATCCGGAGGTGCCGGAGAGCGGGACGAAGACGAGCTTGGGGCCGCCGGGGATCGCGAGCGGGGTGAGGCCGTAGTCGCCGGTTCCGGGCGCGGAGGCGCAGCTGACCTGGTCGTTGTCGAGCCAGCCCAGCTTCCACTTGTGCCAGCCGAGGAGGTCGTTGTCGGCGCCCCAGTCCTCGGACATGATGTCCCAGTGCCCGACGGTGCCTCCGCCGTCCGAGGTGTAGAGGTCGGGCAGGCCGAAGACGTGGCCGTTCTCGTGCGGCAGGACGCGGTAGCCGGTCTCGGCGAAGCTGCCGGAGCCGTCGTCCTGGCGGCTGTAGACGAAGGACGTGTTGGCGAGCGGCACGCCGTCGGCGTAGGGGGCGTCGTCGTTGCCGGAGAAGGTCACGGACAGCACGGTGTCGAGGGCGGAGGGCCCGGCGTTCGGCGTGACGAGGACGTTGACCAGGTCGTACGCGCTGAAGTCCACCCGCGCGTCGGCGGCCTTCACGATGTCCTCGACGAGGGAGCGGTAGCCCGGTTCGTACGGTGAGCCGCGCTCGATGCCGTACGAGGAGAACGGCCGGGGCATCCGCAGCCAGTCGGGTATCGGCGCCTCGGCCTGGTAGTGCAGCCGCCCGTACGAGCTGACGCGGAACCAGTCGGCGGTCTGCGGGAAGAACTCGCGGAAGCGGCCCATCGCCGGGCCGTCCCCGGGGGCGTCCGGGAAGTCGACCATCAGGTTGAGGGCCCTGACGCGGCCCGTGGAGCGTACGTATCCGGGGGCCGTGGGCAGCCCCTCCGACATCTGCACGCCCATCGTGGTGGCGATGCGGCACGGTCCCAGCTGGGCGCCGCTCGGCGCGGCGGCCACGGGGCCCGCCGAGGCCGGGGCGGGCCCGGGAAGGGTGCTGCTCGCCGAGGCGAGCAGGGCGAGGGAGAGCGCCGTGGTCGCCGCCAGGGCGACGGGTCTGCGTATCCGTCGGCGGGGGTGCTGCATACGTCGCCTCTCCGGTGGGGGCAGGTCGGCGCCGCGACCCCTTCCGCGGGTCAGCGCTGTGCGATCAGCCTGTGGCGCGTGATCCGGGTGCGCGCGCCGGGTGGCCCGATCGTGGGTATTCGCCGGGGAGGGGGGTGGGTGTGACTCAGGTCACATCGAGGGCGGGAAATAACCGGGGACTGGGTCCCCGTTTACACCTGTGTCGCTGCAAGTGGGGAATCGTTCCCCGGATTCGTTCGTGGATCCGTACATGGACCTGATCTTCGTGATCTCGGGTCCGTCGACTTTGAGGAGGTCGTGGCGTGACCAGCACCCCCGCCACCGCGCCCGCCCGCCGCGTACCGCGCCCGCGGGCCGACGCCCTGCGCAACCGCGAGCGGATCGTGACGGCGGCCCGCGAGATGTTCGTCGAGTTCGGCTCCCAGGTGCCGTACGACGAGATCGCGCGCCGCGCCGGAGTCGGGAACGCCACGCTCTACCGGAACTTCCCCGAGCGCTCCGACCTCGTCCACGAGGTCGTCCTCTCGCTCATGGCCCGGGTCACCGAGGTCGCCGAGCGGGCCGCCGAGGAGGAGGACGACACCTTCGCCGCCCTCCGCCGCTTCACCCACGGCGCCGCCGACGAGCGCGTCGGCGCCCTCTGCCCCATGCTCGACGGCGCCTTCGACAAGGACCACCCCGACCTGCTCGCCGAGCGCGACCGACTGGAGGAGGCCGTCCAGGGCCTCGTCGAGCGGGCGCAGGCGGCCGGCCGGCTCCGAACCGACGTCGGCGTCGGCGACCTGATGGTGGCGCTCTCCCAGCTGACCCGCCCGCTGCCCGGCTCCGGCTGCGGGGCCTTCGACCAGTTCGTCCACCGCCATCTGCAGCTCTTCCTCGACGGCCTGGAGACGCCCGCCCGCTCCGAGCTGCCCGGGAAGGCCGCGACCCTGGAGGACCTGAGGCGCGACGCCTGCTCCTCGTGACCCGGCCCTCCTCCGAGTAACCCGCATCCCCTTACGACTTACGCCCTTTTCACCAGTACGCGCCAAGAGGTGGCTACCCCCATGCCGAAAATCCCCGAGACGACCGCGGTCCAGGCCGACCCCGGACGCTGGAAAGCCCTCATCTTCATCGCCCTCGCCCAGCTGATGGTCGTGCTCGACGCGACGATCGTGAACATCGCCCTGCCCTCCGCCCAGCACGACCTCGGGATCTCGGACGGCAACCGGCAGTGGGTCATCACCGCCTACGCCCTCGCCTTCGGCGGCCTGCTCCTCTTCGGCGGCCGCATAGCCGACCTGTGGGGCCGCAAGCGGACCTTCGTCACCGGTCTGATCGGCTTCGCCGCCGCCTCCGCCCTCGGCGGCGCCGCGACCGGCGAGGCGATGATGCTCGGTGCCCGCGCGCTCCAGGGCGCCTTCGGCGCGCTCCTCGCGCCCGCCGCGCTCTCCCTGCTCGCCGTGACCTTCACCGACGCCAAGGAGCGCGCGAAGGCCTTCGGCATCTACGGCGCGATCGCCGGTGGCGGCGGCGCCGTGGGCCTGATCCTCGGCGGCTTCCTCACCGAGTACCTGAACTGGCGCTGGACCTTCTTCGTCAACATCCCGTTCGCGATCGTCGCCGCCACCGGCGCGTACCTCGTCGTCCGTGAGCCGGCCGGCGGCCGCAACCGCTCGCCGCTCGACATCCCCGGCGTGATCCTCTCCACCCTCGGCCTGGTCTCGCTCGTCTACGGCTTCACGCGCGCCGAGTCCGCCGGCTGGAGCGACGCCGGCACGATCGGCCTCTTCGTCGCCTCCGGCGTGCTGCTCCTCGCCTTCGCGCTCACCGAGTCGCGGGTCAAGTCGCCGCTGCTGCCGCTGCGCGTCGTGACCAACCGCAACCGCGGCGGCGTCTACCTGTCGCTCGGTCTCGCCGTCATCGCGATGTTCGGCCTGTTCCTCTTCCTGACGTACTACCTCCAGGTCGTGAAGGGGTACTCGCCGGTCAAGACGGGCTTCGCGTTCCTGCCGATGATCGTCGGCATGATCACGGGCTCGACCCAGATCGGCACCCGCCTGATGACCCGCGTCCCGCCGCGGTTCCTGATGGCCCCGGGCTTCCTGACCGCGGGCGTCGGCATGCTGCTCCTGACCCAGCTGGAGATCGGCACCTCGTACGCCGGTCTGATCCTGCCCGCGCAGCTGCTCCTCGGCCTGGGCATGGGCACGGCGTTCATGCCGGCCATGTCGCTCGCGACGATCGGCGTCGACCCGCGGGACGCCGGTGTGGCCTCCGCGATGGTCAACACCTCGCAGCAGGTCGGCGGCGCCATCGGTACGGCCCTGCTGAACACGATCGCCGCCTCGGCGACCACCGCCTACATCGCCGACCACGCCGCCGGCGCGACCGCCCCGGCCGCGCAGAAGCTGCTCCAGCTCCAGGGCATGGTCGAGGGGTACGCGGCGGCCATCTGGTGGGCGGTCGGCATCCTGGCCCTGTCGGCCACGATCGCCTTCGTGTTCATCACCACCGGGAAGCCGGGCGGCGGCCCGGTCGCCGGGTCCGGCGAGGGCTCGGAGGACGAGGTGAAGGTGCCGGTCATGGCGCACTGACCGTCGAGCACCACGTACGCCGCCCTGCCCTGGTTCCGCTCAGCGGAGCCAGGGCAGGTCCGCGTCCGCGTCCTGGGGTTCGAGGCCCTCGGCCATCACGCGCATGATCGCGCCGAGCTGCCGCACCTGCTCGGGGGAGAGCCGGTCGAACATGGCCTGGCGGACGGCCGTCACATGGCCGGGGGCGTTCCGCCGGAGGACCTCCATGCCCTCGTCCGTCAGCTGGGCGAACTGGCCGCGCTTGTCGGAGGGGCACTCCTCGCGCCGTACCCAGCCGTTCTTCTCCAGGCGGGCGACCGCGTGGGAGAGGCGGGACCGGGTGATCTTGGCGCTGCGGGCCAGCTCGGTCATCCGGAGCCGGCGGCGCGGGGCCTGGGAGAGCTGGACGAGGAGCCCGTAGTAGACGTGCGGCATCCCGGCGTCGCGCTGCAACTGGCGGTCGAGGTGGTCTTCCAGGAGCGTGGTGGCGTGCAGGTACGCGCGCCAGACGTGCTGCTCCTCGTCGGTCAGCCAGCGGGGTTCGGCCATGTCTCCCTCGGTTCCCATGTCTCCCATGATTCCCATCGTACGACTCATTCTTGAAAGTTGAACTATGTAGGTTTACGCTGAACTCAAAACGCTTGAAGTTTCAAGAACGGAGTGGTCATGGACGCCACGCAGGAACGGATGCCCGCGCTCTACCTGTCCCACGGCGCCCCGCCGCTCGCCGACGACCCCGTCTGGCCCGGCCAGCTCGCCGCCTGGTCCGCCGGCCTGCCGCGGCCCAAGGCGATCCTCATGGTCTCCGCCCACTGGGAGGAGGCCCCGCTCGCGCTCGGCGCCACCGAGACCGTCCCCCTCGTCTACGACTTCTGGGGCTTCCCCGAGCACTACTACCGCGTCCGGTACGCCGCCCCCGGCGCCCCGCAGCTCGCCGAGGCCGTCCGCAAGCTGCTCCACGGGCCCGGCACGCCCGTGCAGGACATCCCCGACCGGGGCCTCGACCACGGCGCGTACGTACCGCTCGTCGAGATGTTCCCCGACGCCGGCATCCCCGTCCTCCAGATCTCCATGCCCACCCTCGACCCGCGCCGGCTCATGGACATCGGCCGCAAGCTCGCCCCGCTGCGCGACGAGGGCGTCCTGATCGTCGGCAGCGGCTTCTTCACCCACAACCTCGCCGCCCTCCGCCACACCGGCCCCGGCGTCCCCGGCTGGTCCGCCGAGTTCGACGCCTGGGGGCACGAGGCGCTCGCCGCGCACGACGTCGACGCCCTCCTGGACTTCGAGCACAAGTCGCCCGCCGGCCGCCTCGCCCACCCCCGCACGGAGCACTTCGCCCCGCTCTTCGTCGCCATGGGCGCGGCGGACGCGGCCGGCGACCTCGGCGCGGAGAAGTCGGTGATCGACGGCTTCTGGATGGGACTCGCGAAGCGTTCCGTCCAGTTCGGCTGATCCCCTACGGGAGGGGCGGATTGAGGGCGATCGAGCGGACCGCGGCGGCGAGCGCGAGCGGGTCGGCCACGTCGAGCGCCGTGTCCGTGAACTTGATCGTGTGGTCGTCGCCGTGGGCGGCGGCCCGCTCGAAGACCTCCTCGGCGGTGAGGTCCGTGATCTCGTACGGGGCGGCCTCGCGCGGTGTGTAGGCCGCCGTCACCGCGGCCGCCGCGGCCCAGGCCGCCGCCACGCTCGGCACCCACAGCCTGCGCGGGAGCGCGGGCAGGGCCCGCAGGACCGCGTTCGGCGCGGTCGCCGCGTGCACCAGCATGATCGGCTGTCCGTGGCCGTGCGTCGCGTACCGGTGCGTCGCCGCCGTCACCAGCTCGGTGAGCAGCGCCTTCGCCGCGTCGGGATCCGGCGCCTCACCCCAGACCGGGAACCCCGTCAGCTGCGCGAGCCGTGTCCGGATCCCGCCGTCCTGCTCCGGAACCGGCGGTACGGCGTCCAGCGCGGCCGCCGCGGACGGCGCCGGGGCCAGCGGGGCGAGCGGCGGGAGCGGCTGGTGGCGGGCCGCCCAGTACCCGAGGGCGTGCGCCAGCTCGGCGCGGCGCGGCGCCGTCTCCGCCGCGCTCAGGAGGGTCCGTACGGCATGACCGGTACGGATCACCGGATGCGTCGCCCCGCCCGCGATGCCGGGCAGCAGCCGGGGCCACCACTCGGCGAGGACCTCCCGCCAGGGGCGGTCCGCCAGCTCGCGGGAGAAGAAACGGGTCCAGTCGGTGATCCGGGCCGGGTCGCCGAGCGCCTCCCGCCAGTCGGCGGCGGTGACCGGGGTGAGCGGGGCGGGCGCCTCCTCCAGCTTGGGCGCGTAGTGGTCGAGCCAGCGGTGCACGGCGGGGGCCTGGCCGTGCCGGACCAGGGCCTCGACGGCCATGGGGGCGTGGTTGGTGAGCCGGCCGTCGCGCTCGGGCCCCGTGGTGTGGAGCCGTTCGAGGGCCTCGTCGAGGGTGCCGGTGGTGTCGGTCATGGGGCGACGCTAGGCCGGGGGAGCGGGGCGGGGGAACGGGCTGGGGACCTAGGCCGCAGGGCGGAGGGGTGGCGGGGCAACCGTTGATCACGCCGGGGCGTCTGAAGGGGTGGCGCCGCATGTGATCGCGGTCTCACCGACAGTGTGGTCGTGGGCTTCGCGAAGGGCGCCGCTGCACCCTCCGTGCCGGTCTGACCTGCACCTCCGTGGGTATCCGCGGCGTGTCCGCGGGGGTGGCGGCCGCGCAGGATACTGCATGATCGCCAAAATCCATGTGCCGGGTGGGAATTCTGTCCTGATTCCAGTCGTTGTTTCCGTCGGATGCAGGGCACCCGCAAGGGTGTCGCGACCTACTCAGCAAGGGAGCACGCATGGCAACCCGTGCCGTCGCCCGTCGTCAGACCTCCGCCCAGAGCGGGGCCGCACGGGCAAGCAGCGTTCGCGCCGTGGGCGGGGAGATCGCCGACCGCGACCTGGTCGGCATGTACCTCGACGAGATCGCGCGCACGCCCCTGCTCGACGCCGCCAAGGAGGTCGAGCTCTCCCAGACGATCGAGGCGGGTGTCTACGCCCAGCAGATACTCGACGGGAGCGCAGAGAGTGAAGCCGCCGGGGCGACCCGCGAGGAGCTCGAAGCGCTGGTCGCCGAGGGCGAGCGGGCCAAGGACCTCTTCATCAAGTCCAACCTGCGGCTCGTGGTGGCCGTCGCCCGGCGCTACCCGCGCAGCGGGCTGCCGCTGCTCGACCTGATCCAGGAGGGGAACGCGGGCCTGGTGCGCGCGGTCGAGAAGTTCGACTACGCGAAGGGCTTCAAGTTCTCCACGTACGCGACGTGGTGGATCCGCCAGGCCATCACCCGGTCCATCGCCGACCAGTCCCGGACCATCCGGCTCCCCGTCCACCTCGTCGAGGAGCTGGGCCGGATCCGGCGGGTGCAGCGCGAGTTCAACCGGGAGCACGGGCGGGAGCCCGAGCCCGCCGAGATCGCGGAGGAGCTGGGCTCGAAGCCCGAGCGCGTCATCGACGTCCTCGACTGGGCGCGGGACCCGGTCTCCCTCAACATGTCGGTCGACGACGAGGGCGAGACCCAGTTCGGCGACCTGCTCGAGGACACCTCGGCGGTCTCCCCGGAGCAGTCCGTCCTCACGCTGCTGCGCAGCGAGGAGCTCGACGACCTCATCGGCCAGCTCGACCACCGCACGGCGTCGATCATCCGCATGCGGTACGGGATCGAGGACGGGCGCGAGCGGACGCTGACGGAGGTCGGCAAGGAGCACGGGCTGACGCGCGAGCGGATCCGCCAGATCGAGAAGCACGCGCTGCTCGAACTGAAGAAGATGGCGCACGACACGGGGTTCGACGCGGTGGCCTAGAGCGGCCGGCGAACCGGGGACGGGCGAGCACCAGCTGGGCGGGTGGCGCCCCCGCCTGGGCCTGCGCCCCCCCGTGTGGGCCCCGCGCCCGGCGGAACGATTGCCCACAACGGGGGCGCAGAAGCGCCGCCCACAACGGGCGGCGTCAGGCGTCCGTCGCGTTCGCCAGTCGTGCCGACAGGTCCCGCATGTACGTGATCAAAGGCTCCGGGCCGTGGACCGTGAAGTCGACGTCTATCAGGGCCAGGCGGAGGGCCAGCCATTCCACGGAGTCCGCGACGCGGGCGCGGAGCCGGCAGCGGTCCGGGCCCTCCGCGACCGGGACCAGGTGGGACGGGAGGCGGGCCACCACGAATTCCGCCGGCGCCGCGAAGGACACGTCGAGGTCGACCTCGCCATGGGCCCGCGCCATCGAGCGGGCCATGTACGTCGCCGCGTCACCCGACGGCAGCTCCCGCGGAGCGAACCGCGCGCCCGTCGCGAACGGCTCGCTCACCCGGTCCACCCGGAACGTCCGCCAGTCCTCCCGCCCCAGGTCGTACGCGACGAGGTACCAGCGCCGCCCCGTCGACACCAGCCGGTACGGCTCCACGAGCCGTTTCGTCTCCGTCCCGTCCCCCGCCCGGTAGCCGAACCGCAGCCGCTCGTGCGCCGTGACCGTGCCCGCGAGCGTGGTCAGGGTCGCGGGGGTGACGGTGGCGCCGTCGCCCCGGGTCAGCGGGATCGTCGCGTTCTGGAGGACCGAGACCCGGTGCCGGAGCCGCGACGGCAGCACCTGCTCCAGCTTCGCCAGGGCCCGCACGGACGCCTCCTCGACGCCCTCGATGGCGTGCCCGGCCCCCGCCCGCAGGCCGACGGCGATCGCGACGGCCTCCTCGTCGTCGAGGAGCAGCGGCGGAATGGCCGTACCGGCGACGAGGCGGTAGCCGCCGACGGCGCCCATCGTCGCCTCGACGGGATAGCCGAGGTCGCGGAGCCGGTCGATGTCACGGCGGATGGTGCGCGGGGAGACCGAGAGCCGTTCGGCGAGCTCGCTTCCGGGCCACTCGCGCGGGGTCTGGAGGAGCGAGAGCAGATTCAGGAGTCGTGCCGGGGTGTCCGTCATGTCTTCAAGGATGCGGCCCATCTAGGACACGACCTGACCTATATGACTTCTATCTTCTTCGTATGAGTTCACACGACGCCGCCACCGAAGCGGCCACGGCGGGCGACAAGCGGCGCTGGATCGCCCTCGCCATCGTCATGACCGCCGCCTTCATGGACCTGGTCGACGCCACGATCGTCAACATCGCGATCCCCAGCATCGAGAAGGACCTCGGCGCCTCGTTCGGGGCGATCCAGTGGATCACCGCCGGGTACGCGCTCGCGTTCGCCGCCGGCCTGATCACCGGCGGGCGGCTCGGGGACATCTACGGCCGCAAGCGCCTCTTCCTCTTCGGCACCGCCGGCTTCACCCTCGCCTCGGCGCTCTGCGGCTTCGCGGCCAACCAGGAGATGCTGGTCGGCTCCCGCCTGCTCCAGGGCGCGGCGGCCGCGATGATGGTGCCGCAGGTCCTGTCGATCATCCACGTCACCTTCCCGGCGCACGAGCGCGGCAAGGTCTTCGGAATGTTCGGCGCGATCATCGGCCTCGGCGCGGTCTCGGGCCCGCTGCTCGGCGCGCTGCTCACCCAGTGGAACATCGCGGACCTGGAGTGGCGCCCGATCTTCCTGATCAACCTGCCGGTCGGCATCGCCGCGCTGATCCTGGGCCGGAAGTTCATCACCGAGTCGAAGGCGCCGAAGGCCCTCAAGCTCGACATGGTCGGCGTGCTCCTGGTGACGGCCGCGCTGCTGATGCTGGTCTACCCGCTGACGCGCGGCCGTGAGCTGGACTGGCCGCTGTGGGGCCACCTGATGATGGCCGGCAGCCTGCTCGTCTTCGGCGCGCTCGTGGCGTACGAGAAGTACAAGACGAAGAAGGACGGTTCGCCGCTGATCGAGCTGTCGCTGTTCAGGGTGAAGAGCTTCGCGGCCGGTATCGCGGTGCAGCTGACCTTCGGTGTCGTGCTCGGGATCTTCTTCCTGGTCTGGACGCTGTACATGCAGATCGGGCTCGGCTGGAGCCCGCTGAAGGCGGGTCTGACCGGGGTGCCGTTCTCGATCTCGGTGTCGGTGGCGGCCGGCATGTCCGTGCAGAAGCTGGTGCCGCGCTTCGGCCGGAAGGTGCTCCAGGCGGGCGCACTGACGATGATCGCGGGCATCCTGCTCTACTTCTTCGTGGCGGGCCGGTACGAGACCGGGATCCACTCCTGGCAGATGATTCCGCCGCTGGTGGTCATGGGTCTCGGCATGGGCCTGATCGTGGCTCCGCTGACGGACGCGGTGCTCTCGGAGGTGCCGAAGGAGCACGCCGGTTCGGCCTCGGGCCTGATCAACACGACCGGCCAGATGGGCAACGCGCTCGGCCTCGGCCTGGTGTCGGTGGTCTTCTTCGGGACGATCGACGACGAGAAGCTCGCGAAGGCCCCGGCCGAGGTGGGGACGGCGTTCACGAACGCCTTCCAGAACTCGCTGGGCTGGGCGGCGGGCGTGCTCGCCCTGATCTTCCTGGTGATGTTCGCGCTGCCGGCGAAGCCGAAGCAGCACCTGGAGGGCGGCGACGAGGGCGCCGAGGCCGTGACGGTCGACGTCGACAAGGAGCCGGCGCTCGCACACTGAGCCGGTGGTAGCGGGGGGGGGGGGGGGGGGGGGGGGGGGGGGGGGGGGGGTGGGGGGCGGGGGGGGGGGGCGGGGCCCGTCGCGGCGCACTCTGTGGGGCA
>NZ_JBVJWR010000008.1:136636-350305 GCF_055602235.1 Streptomyces sp. NPDC037410
AAAAGGGACAAAAAAAAAAAAACCCCCCCCCCCCCCCCCCACCCCCGCCCCCCCCCCCCCCCCCCCCCCCCCCCCCCCCCCCCCCCCCCCCCCCCCCTCGCCGTACCCGGTCCGAGGTCAGCGCACCCGCGAGCGGGACTCCATCGCTCCCCGCGCCGTGGGCTCGTCCTCGTACACCTCGCACATGTGCCGGCCGTCCGGCGTCGCCGTGTGCTCGACCTCCCAGAGGCTGACCTCGCTGCCGTCGAGCAGCAGGAACTGGTGCTCGTAGAGGGTGAAGCCGGCGTCCCGGCCGCCCTCCACCGGGCAGGGGCGGCCGAAGGCCTGCGTGATGTGGTGCGCGAAGGCCAGCCGGAGACGGCGGGCCGTCCGCTCGCCCGGCCGGTCCGCGTTCTCCGCGCGGCGCAGGACGCGGCGCGCGTGGTCGGCGGAGTTGTCCGGCACGTACATCCGGGGCTGGGCGGGTATCGGGCGGGCGAGCAGCGCGCTCAGCAGCTCCAGGTCGTCGTCCTCGTCGAGGACGCGGCCGTCGGAGTGCTCGGCCGTCCAGCCGGGCAGCGGTCCGGTCGGGAGACGGGAGGCGGCGAGCCGCGCCTCCGACTCCTCCGCGTACAGCTCGAACTGCTCGGTGCCGTCCCGGCCGGCGTTGTGCGTGAGCTCCCAGAGGCTGAGCGCGCTGCCGTCGGCGAGCAGATACGTGTGGCGGTGGGTCGTGCGGTGCAGCGACGCGCTGTGGTGCGAGGAGTGCAGCGCGCTGGAGTGGGCGAGCGCCGTGCCGAGGCGCTCGACGGTCGAGTCGGGCAGGTCGAAGGAGTTGAGTGCCCGGCCGAGGAGCCGCTCAAGGTGCGTCTCGGTCGTCTCGTACGGATCGTGAGGATCCTGCGGATCGTTCAAGAGGGTCTCCAGGCCGTCGCCGCATGTCACTTGGTGCTTGCTTAACGTAGTCCCTGGGTCTGACATCTGGTCCGGGGTTCGGGAAAACGAAGGGCCCGCTCGGGAAGTTCCCGCCCTTTTCCTCCAACTCCCTTGGGCTTACCGGGAGTACGCCCCCGCGGCGGCGTCCGTCCCGTACAGCTCGCGGTACGAGGGGAAGTCGCCGCCCGGCCCGCGCCGGCCGCCGGGGGCGGCGAGGACCGCGCGGACGATCGCCCGGGTCACGAGGTCCGCACCGGCCGCGAGGATCTCGTTCAGGGCGAGCGGCCCCGGCCCCTCCGGCAGCTCCCGCGCCCCCGTGGCGAGCGCGAAGACCGTGTCCCCGTCGTTCATCAGGTGCACCGGGCGCACCGCGCGCGCGATGCCGTCGTGCGCCGTGCCCGCGACCTTCTGCGCCTGGGCCCGGGTCAGTGCGGCGTCCGTGGCGACGACGGCGAGCGTCGTGTTCAGCGGGGGTGGGGCGGCCGCCTGCCGCGCCTCCGCGAGGCGCCGCTGGGCCGCCTCGTGGACCTCGGTAGCCGGGAAGGCGGGCCGGCCGGGCTCGAAGTAGCTGCCGTACGGGACGCCGGTCGTCGGGTCGACGGCCGAGCCGGCCGCGTTCACGATCACGAGCGCGCCGACCGTGATCCCCGACTCCAGGACGGTGCTCGCCGTCCCCACTCCGCCGCGCAGTCCGCCGGCCACGGCCCCGGTGCCCGCGCCGACCGCGCCCGTCTCCACGCGCGCGTGGTCCCCGCTCGCGGCGGCCGCCTCCACCGCGGCCCGGCCCGTCGACGCGTCCGGGCGGGCGGTGAAGTCGCCGCCCCGGCCCAGGTCGAAGACGCACGCGGCGGGCACCACCGGCACCACGTGGGACGGGTCGGGGCCCACCCGCACGCCCCGGTTCCGCTCCGCCAGCCAGGCCATCACCCCGGCGGCCGCGTCCAGGCCGTACGCGCTGCCGCCGGTCAGGACGACCGCGTCGATCCGCTGGACCACGTTCCGCGGGTCCAGGGCGTCCGTCTCCCGCGTGCCGGGACCGCCGCCCCGCACGTCCACGGCGGCGACCGCCCCGCCCTCCGGCGCCAGGACCACCGTGGTGCCGCTCAGCGCCCCGGGCCCGGCCACGCGCGCGTGGCCCACGCGCAGCCCGCCCACGTCGGTGATGCCGTCGTCCTGACCGTTCGTCTCCTCGGGAGGTGTCATGTCCCCTGCCTACCACGGTGCTTGGCTCAGCGCTTCGGTCCGAGGTACGTGCCGCCGGAGGCGTCGACGACGGTGCCGGTGATCCAGCGGCCGTCCTCCGAGGCCAGGAAGGCCACCGGGTCGGCGATGTCCTCCGGCTGCCCGACCCACGGCAGCGCCTGACCGCCGATCAGCATGCCCTCCAGCTGCGGCATCGCGGCGAGGGCGGCGGTGAGATCACCGGTCTGCGTCGGTCCGGGGGCGACCGTGTTGACGGTGATCCGGCGCGGCCCGACGACGTTGGCGAGCGTGCGGGTGAAGGTCTCCATCGCGCCCTTCGTCATCGCGTACGCCAGCTCGTCGGCGAGTGCGATGCGGGTGACGGCCGAACCGATGTTGATGATCCGGCCGCCGTCCCGCAGCATCGGCAGCAGGCCCTGCACGAGGAAGTACGGCGCCCGGACGTTGACGGCGAAGACGCGGTCGAACTGCTCGGGGGTCTCGTCGGCGAGGTGCCCGCCGGAGGCGGTCGCGGCGGCGTTGTTGACCAGGACGTCGAGTGCCGCCTCACCGGTGTGGGCGGCGAGGCCGGCCCGGACACCCTCGACGAGCGCGGACACGCCGTCGTGCGAGGCCAGGTCGGCCCCGACGGAGAACGCCCGCCCGCCGTCCCGGACGATCAGGTCCACGGTCTCCTGCGCGGCGGCGGCGTCCTGCCCGTAGTGCACGGCGACGACCATCCCGTCGGCGGCGAGGCGACGGGCGATGGCGCGCCCGATGCCGCGGGAGGAACCGGTGACGAGGGCGGTGCGGGGCTGCTGCATGGCGTTCTCCTCGGGCCTGCGCCCGGGGCGTCTCCCCGGGACACGGGAGGAACACTGGCGCGGCGCGCTGACGAACCACTGACGCCGGCCTGACGGCCACTGACGGGCTCGCACCGGACGGGGGTCGGCGGTGCGCCCCGGTGGGTTCGGCGGGGTGGTCAGACCGGAAGTCCCGCGCGGCGGGCCCTCTCCGTCGCGCGGGCGCGGTCGTCCGCCGCCGACGCCGAATCACCGGCCGCCTCGTGGACGGCGGCGCGGCGGTGGAGGAGGTCCACGATGTCCTCGGCGACGCCCAGGGACTCGAAGAGGGCCAGGGCCTCCGCGAGGAGGGGAAGGGGAGCGGGGGAGTGGGCCGCGAGGCCTTCCAGGGCGGTTGCCGTGCCCCAGCGTTCCCCGAGTGCCCGGAATTCGGTGAGGGCCTGTGTGAAGAGGGGCGTCGAGGACGTCAGGTGGGCGTGGCCCACCAGGCCCAACGCGTGTGACCAGGGGTCGTCGCCCAGGCGGAGGCCCTCCACGGGGCCGATGGACGTCGACCAGAGGAAGGCCGTGTACGGCTGCCGCAGCGGAGCCGTACGAGCCGCGAGGAATCCCCGTGCCCGGTCCACCTGCTCGCCCTCCCTCAGGCCCGCCGCCAGGACGCACAGCGCGTACTCCTCGCCGAGTTCCGCCGTCGGCTCCACCCGGTCCAGAAGCTCCGCGACCGGCGCCGCCACCCGGCCCCGGAGCCCGCGCAGCCACCAGTACGGGCTGAGCGCCGCCACCAGCCGCAGCCCGTCCTCCGGTGTGCCGCGCCGCAGCGCCGCCCGCAGGTTCGCGTCCTCCGCGTCCAGCCTGGCCAGCCACTCCAGCTGGGCGGGCCCCCGCAGTTCGGGATCGGCCGCCTCGGCGAGCTCCCGGTAGTACGCGTGGTGGGCGGCGGCCACCGGGTCCGCCTCCGGGAGCCGCTCGGCCGCGTACGCCCGGATCGTCTCCAGCATCCGGTACCGGCCGTCGTCCCGTACCTCCACCAGCGACTTCTCCACCAGCGACGCCAGCGCGTCCGCGTCCGCCCCGCACACCCGGGCCACCGCCTCCGCCGTCGCCCCGCCCCGGAACACCGAGAGCCGCGCGGCCAGTTCCCGCTCGCCGGGTTCGAGCAGCGACCAGCTCCACTCCACCACCGCCCGCAGCGTGCGGTGCCGCTCCGGCGCGGTGCGGTCCCCGCGCGAAAGCAGCTCGAACCGTGCCCCCAGACCGTCCGCCAGCTCCTCCACGGACAGGGTCCGCATCCGCGCCGCCGCCAGCTCGACCGCGAGCGGCAGCCCGTCGAGCCCCGCGCAGAGCTCCGCCACGCGCGCGTGGCCCGTGAAACCGGGCCTGACCGCCGCCGCCCGCCGCACGAACAGCTCCTCCGCCGCGTCCGGCGCCAGCGCGCCCAGCGGCAGCAGGGACTCCCCGGTGATGCCGAGCGCCTCCCGGCTCGTCGTCAGCACCCGCAGCCCGGGGCAGACGGCGAGCAGCCGTCGTACGAGCAGCGCCGTCTCCGTGACGACGTGCTCGCAGTTGTCCACGATCAGCAGCGCCGGCCGCCCGGCCAGGGCCGCTTCGAGCCGCGCCGCCCCCCGTACCCCGAGCGCCGCCGCGAACGCCTCCCCGACCTCACCGGAAACGGAACCCGGGCCCGCACCTCCCACCGCCCCCAAGTCCACGAACCCCACCTCCCCCGGCAGCCCCGCCCCCACCTCCAGCGCCAGGCGGGTCTTGCCCGCGCCTCCCGGGCCCACCAGGGTCACCAGGCGGGCGGCTCCCAGCAGTGCGGCCAGTCGTTCGCGTTCCCGTGCGCGGCCCACGAAGTCCGTCAGGGGCGCCGGCAGGGGTGGGACGGAACGGTTCCGCGCCGCCGCCCCGCCCCGCAGCACCTCCAGGTGTACGGCCGACAGCTCCGGCGACGGATCCGCCCCCAGCTCCTCGGCGAGGGCAGCCCGCACCTTCTCGTACACGGCGAGCGCCTCCGCCTGCCGTCCCGTCGCGCCGAGCGCCCGCATCTGCAGCCCCCGCAGCCGCTCCCGCAGGGGCTGCTGCCGTACCGACTCCTCCAACTCCCGTACGAGGTCGGTCAGGTCGCCGCCGACGTCCAGCTCGGCGGTCGCCCACGCCTCCACGGCGTCGAGTCGGAGGGCCTCAAGTCGGGCCGCCTGGGCCGGCGCGAACGGCGCGTGCATGACGTCGGACAGGGCCGGTCCCCGCCAGAGTCCGAGCGCTTCTCGCAGCAGGCCCGCCGCGCGGCCGGGGTCGCCCGCCCTCGTGCCCTCCCTGGCGAGTGCCTCGAAGCGCAGGACGTCCACGTCCGTGGCCGGGTCCCCGACCGTCAGCCGGTATCCGGCCGGCGAGAACTCCACCGTCACGCCCGGCGGGAGGGCCCGGCGCAGCCGTGACACCTGGGCCTGGAGCGCGCCCTGGGCGCCGGCCGGGGGCTCGTCCCCGTACAGCCCGTCGACGAGCCGCTCCACCGGGACGGTCCTGCCCGCGTCGAGGAGGAGGAGTGCGAGCAGCGCCCGGACCTTGGGGCCGCCGACGGCGGGGACCGGCGCTCCGGTGACGTCCGTCATCGCGAGCGGCCCGAGGAGGTGGAAGATCATGTGCGGATTGTGGCCCGGCGGGCGGCGGCCCGTCAGGTCGCCTCCGCCGTCGCGCGCGTGCGCGGGTTGCGTGCCGTCAGCGTGACCCCGGCCGCGACCGTGACCGCCGCGACGATCCCGGCCGCGAGCACCGCCCAGCGGCCCGCGAACGAGCACATCAGGATCGCGAACGACGCGACCGGCAGGACCAGTTGCTGCGCGATGCCGACCTTGAAGTAGCGGGCGTGCAGCAGCCACACCGACAGCAGGAACACGGCCGACGGGATCGTCACGGCGGCGGAGGCGGCCAGCGTGGAGAGGTGGGCCTTGCCCACGGACTGCTCGACGGCGATCTCCAGGCCCGCCCCGATGGCCGCGGCCGACGCGAAGATCACGTAGTGGCCGTAGCCCCACAGGAAGCCCTGGCGGCTCGAGGTCAGCCGGTCGTGGGCGGGCACGACGAAGTAGATCCACCAGGCGGCGAAGACGAGCAGCAGACCGCCCGCGGCGATCGGCAGCACCTCGCCGAGGGCGTCGTTCTCCGCGATGCCCGTCTTCACGGCGACGGTCGCCGCGGCGACCGTCTCGCCCAGCACGATGATGGTGAACAGCCCGTACCGCTCGGCGATGTGGTGCGGGTGCCAGGTGCTGGGGGCGTCCTTCTCCGCGTACACCGGTACGGCCATCTCGGCGAGCGCCATGACCAGGAAGACCCACGGGCGGGCCGGCTCGGGCGCGAGGAGCAGCGCGAGCCAGCCGATCTGGACGACGAGGACCCCGCCCGCGTACCGGCGGCACATCGTCCGCTCGGCCGGGGCGGTGGCGTGGTGGGCGGCGCGCAGCCACTGCGAGGCCATGGCGAGCCGCATCACCACGTAGCCGAGGTAGACGACGAGGAAGTCGTGCTCCTCGAAGGCGTTCGTGACACCCGCGGCGAGGATGAGGACGCCGGCGATCTGGAGGAGGGTGATGACCCGGTAGAGGACGTCGTCGTTGTCGTAGGCCGAGGCGAACCAGGAGAAGTTCATCCAGGCCCACCAGATCGCGAAGAAGATCATCGCGTAGTTGGCGATGCCCTGGCTGGTGTGGCCCTCGGCGACCGCGTGCACGAGCTCGGCGCCCGCCTGGGCGACGGCCACGACGAAACACAGGTCGAAGAAGAGCTCCAGGGGAGTGGCGACCCGGTGGGACTCCTCGCGGGAGCGGGCGGTGAGGGGCAGGAACGGTTGTGTCATGCGCCCCAGCACAGCAGAGCGGGCGGCGGGCCCGCCCACCTGCCACGCCCGGCGTACATCACTCTCAAAGTAGTCAAAACAGGACTCAACGGGGCATACGGCTTTACCGTGGCCGCGTGACCGAGCCACCGCAGACAGCCGAGCCGAGCCCCCCGTCCGGCGGCGCCCCCGCCCCCGGCCCCGCGCCCGGCGTCACGGCGGCCGGCGCGCCCGCGCCGCAGACCCCCGCGGCCGTGCGCCGCCGCGCCGTCCTCGCCGGCACCGCCGTCTCCGTCCTGCTGATCCTCGCGATCGTCTTCGGCAGCCGTCTGCTCCGCGACTTCGACTCGGCCCTCCTGCCCTACGCCGTGGCCACCGTCTTCCTCGCCTTCGGCGTCGCCTACCGCTACACGGTCTGGGTCTCCGCCCCCGGTGCCCGCCGCCTCTTCCGGCAGGGCCTGCGCTCCTTCTTCTCGGCCGCGAACTTCCGCAGGGCGCCCACCGCCCTGCCGAGGATGATCGCCACCTACCTCGGCTTCCAGAAGTTCCTCGGCGCCCGCTCGCACGCCCGCTGGGCCGCCCATCAGCTCCTCTTCTGGGGCTGCGTCCTGGCCGCGCTCATCACCTTCCCCCTCACCTGGGGCTGGTTCACCTTCACGTCCGCCACCGGCTCAGGGCCCGGTTACGAGATGCGGATCTGGGGCTTCGAGATCATCGGATTCGACGCGCTCGACGCCGTCGGCTGGCTCATGTTCCACGGCCTCGACATCGCAGCCGTCCTCGTCATCGCCGGCGCCGCCTACTTCCTCTGGCGCCGCATGAAGGACCGGGGCGCCATCACCGGCCAGCGCTTCGCCTACGACCTGGTGCCGCTGATCGCCCTCGTCGTCATCTCGGTCACCGGGCTGCTGCTGACCTTCTCCTCGATCTTCCTGCACGGCGGCGGCTACCAGTTCCTCGCCGTCCTCCACATGGTGTCCGTCGTCTTCACCCTCATCTACATCCCCTTCGGGAAGTTCTTCCACATCGTCCAGCGGCCCGCCGCCGTCGGCATGCAGCTCTTCAAGTACACCTCCCGCGGCCAGGGCGAAGGCGACGACGAGGTCCTCGCCTGCCGCCGCTGCCACGAGCCCATCGACACCGCCCCGTACGTCGCGAACCTGCGCGGCACCATGCGCGACCTCGACCTCGGCTTCGACGAATGGGCCGAGTACTGCCCCCGCTGCAAACGCGTCCTCCGCGGCACCGCCTACCTCGACCATGTGAAGAAGGGCTTCAAGTGACCGCGACCGACCCCGCGACCACCCCCGGCCGGCCGCTGCCGCTCGATCCCTCCCTCGCCCCGCCCGGCACCCGGAACTTCCGCGACGCCGGAGGCATCCCCGCCGACCGCTGGCACGCCGACCAGCACGGCGAGACCCTCGTCCCCACCCACTGCTGCTTCTGCGGCGTCCAGTGCGGCATGTACCTCCGCGTCGACCACCACGGCAAGGTCTTCGGCGTCGAACCCCGCAACCACGACATCAACCGCATGCGGCTCTGCCCCAAGGGCATCAACGCCTACCAGCAGGTCAACCACCCCGACCGGCTCACCGCACCCCTCATGCGCCGCAGCCGCGACGAGGAGTTCCGCGAGGTCAGCTGGGAAGAGGCCCTCGACCACACCGTCGCCGAGATCCGCCGCATCCAGGGCGAGCACGGCAACGACTCCTTCGGGCTCCTCGGCGGCGCCAGCCTCTTCTCCGAGAAGACCTACCTCGTCGGCAAGTTCGCCCGCGTCGCCCTCAAGTCCCGGCACGTCGACTACAACGGCCGCCTCTGCATGGTCTCCGCCGCCGGAGCCAACAAGCTCGCCTTCGGCATCGACCGCGCCGGCAACCCCTTCTCCGACATCCTCCTCACCGACTGCCTCCTCATCGCCGGCTCCAACGTCGGCGAATGCTTCCCCGTCATGACCCAGTACCTGTGGGGAGCCCGCGACCGGGGCGCCACCCTCATCGTCGTCGACCCCCGCGAGACCGCCATCGCGCGCACCGCCGACGTCCACGTCGCCCTCAAACCCGGCACCGACTCGGCGTTCTTCAACGCCGTCCTGCACGTCGTCGTCGCCGAAGGCCTCACCGACGAGGCCTACCTCGCCGCGCACACCACCGGCTGGGACGAGGTAAGGAAGACCGTCGCCGACTACCCGCCCGCCCGCTCCGCCGAGATCTGCGGCGTCCCCGAGGCACAGATCGTCCAGGTCGCCCGCATGTTCGCCGGCGCCGACAAGGCCATGGCCTGGCACGCCCGCGGCGTCGAACACCACTCCCAGGGCGTCGAGAACTGCCTGTCGATCATCAACCTCTGCGTCGCCACCGGGAACATCGGCAGGCCCGGCGCCGGCTACGGCACCATCACCGGCCAGGGCAACGGCCAGGGCGGCCGCGAACACGGCCAGAAATCCGACCTCCTCCCCGGCGGCCGCTCCATCACCAACCCCGAGCACCGCCGCCAGATCTGCGAGATCTGGGGCATCGACGAAGCCGAACTCCCGCCCGCCGGCACCTCCATGATGGAGATGGTCTGGCAGATGCAGCGCCAGGAGATCCGCGGCCTCATCGGCATCTGCAACAACCCCTTCGTCTCCCTCCCGAACTACGCCACCGTCAAGGACGGCTACGACACCCTCGAATTCCACGCCCAGTTCGACTTCTTCCTCTCCGAGACCGCCGCCAACGCCCACGTCGTCTTCCCCGTCACCGTGTGGGCCGAGGACGAAGGCGTCATGGCCAACGCCGAGGCCCGGGTCGTCAAGCACAACAAGGCCCAGGAACCACCCGCCGGCGTCCGCACCGACACCTGGGTCATCCGCGAACTCGCCAAAAGGCTCGGCGCCGGCGACAAGTTCGCCTTCCCCGACTCCCGCTCCGTCTTCGAGGAGCTCCGCACCGCCTCCGCCGGAACCGTCAACGACTACTACGGCATCACGTACGAACGCCTGGAGGAGACCGGCGGCATCGCCTGGCCCTGCCCCTCCACCGACCACCCCGGCACCCCCCGCCTCTTCGAGGACGGCCGGACCTACCACCCCGACGGCAGGATCCACCTGCAGACCGTCGCATGGCACCCGCCCATGGACCCGTACAGCGACGAGTACCCCCTCTCGCTCACCACCGGCCGCACCGTCGCCCACTTCCTCTCCGGCAACCAGACCCGCCGCCTCGGCGCCCTCGTCGAACAGACCCCCCGCCCCTGGGTCGAGGTCCACCCCTCGCACGGCTTCCGCAACGGCGACCCCGTCCGCGTCGTCACCCGCCGCGGCAGCGAGGTCTTCCCCGCACTCGTCACCGAGGCCATCCGCCCCGACACCGTCTTCGTGCCCTACCACTGGCCCGTCCCCACCGCCGCGAACGCCCTCACCATCGACGCCCTCGACCCGCGCTCCAAGATCCCCGAGTACAAGGTGTGCGCCGCCCGCATCGAGGCCGCCGACCGCGTCGACGAGGTCCCCGCCCCGCCCACCGCCCCCGGACAGCAGGCCTACCCGGAGACCCAGGTCTCCCGCACCGACCCGCTGCCCCCCACCTCACCCCAGGGCCGCGGCACCGCGGAGAGGAGCTGACCCGCACATGATGGGCCGCACGATCTTCATCGACCCCGGCCGCTGCATCGGCTGCCAGGCCTGCGTCTCCGCCTGCCGCGAATGCGACTCGCACCGCGGCAAATCGATGATCCACCTCGACTACCCCGACGAGGGCCACTCCGTCGCCTCCCTCCCCACCGTCTGCATGCACTGCGAGGACCCCGTCGCCCCCTGCGCCGAGGTCTGCCCCGCCGACGCGATCCTCGTCACCGCCGACGGCGTCGTGCAGCAGGCCGACACCACCCGCTGCATCGGCTGCGCCAACTGCGTCAACGCCTGCCCCTTCGGCGTACCGAAGATCGACCTCCAGGCGAAGCTCCAGATGAAGTGCAACCTCTGCTACGACCGCACCGCCTCCGGCCTCGCCCCGATGTGCGCCACCGTCTGCCCCACCGGCGCCCTCTTCTACGGAACCCTCGACGAGCTCCGCGCCGAGCGGCCCGGCGTCCAGGTCGCCGACTCCTTCACCTTCGGCGGCACCACCGTCACCACCGGAGTGGCGATGGTCGTCCCCGCCGACAAGGTCCAGTGGCCGGTGCCCGGCGGGCTCCCCGTCGTCGAGATCAACGGAAGGGACGTACGTTGAGCGTCACCGACCCGCAGCCACCGGCACCCGACCCGCGCACCGACGCGGCCAGGGAAGCGCTCCACGACCGGATCGCCGCCGACTCCCTCACCACCCGCCGCGACTACCTGCGGATCGTCGCCACCGTCTCCGGCGGCCTCGCCGTCGGCGGCGTCGCCGTCGCCTCCGGCATCCTGCACCGGCACGGCGACCCCGACGGCCTCCCCGCGATCAAGAAGATCGCCGACCGGATCGAACCCGGCGAGTCGCTCGCCTTCCGCTACCCGGGCGACGAGGACCGGGCGATCGCCGTCCGCATGGACGACGGCACCCTCGCCGGCTACTCCGCCGTCTGCACCCACCTCGCCTGCGCCGTCCTGTGGCGCAGCGACCGGGGGAGCGAGGGCGAGCTGTACTGCCCCTGCCACGAGGGCGTCTTCGACGCCCGCACGGGCGAGGTCACCGCCGGCCCGCCCCCGCGCGGCCTGCCCAAGGTGATCCTGATCGAACAGGTCGACGGCAGCGTCTGGGCCATCGGCACCGCCCGCTCCGGCGAAAGCCTCCAGGAGGGCTACTGCCGCCAGCGCGGCACCGGCAGCCCCCTCTGCGCCCGCCTGGAGGGCGAGGCCACCGACACGCCCAAGGAGCGCGCGGCCGCCGACACGCGCGGCGGGGCCGAGAGGAGTGGGCGCGCATGACCGACCCCCGGTTGAACCGGCCCGTGCACGAGCGGTACCCGCAGATCCGGGCCACCAGTGGGTACGGCGATCCCCGGATCCGGCACACCGGGCCGGGACCCGGGGCCGGTACGGAGCAGGAGCCGGAGCGGTCGTCGAAGCTGTCGGCGCGGCTGGCGCTGGCGCTCACGGTGGTGATCGGCCAGCTCTGGGGGCTGACCGTCGTGGTGGACGAGTGGATGTCCGGGAACACCGGCACCGCCTGGTGGGGCGCGGGCTTCCTCGTCCTGTCGTTCCTGGTGGTCCTGGGCCTGTGGGCGATCGACCCGGAAGACCGCTGATCAGAGGGGTACGGGGCGGTTGAGCAGGCGTAGTCTGAAGAGATGAGCACCGCCCCCGCCCACGGACCGCGAGACGCGAAGCAGCCCGGCATGAAGTCCAGCCCCGAGAACACTCCGAAGAAGCCGGTACTCGTCTTCGACGATCCGCTGGACCAGCAATCCGCGGACGACACGGACCGCGGGTGGGGCGAGCGGCCTCCGGCCGGCGGCGACAGCGCCACCGACCTCGCGCGCTTCCTCGACGAGAAGCCGCCGCACCACCTCTGACACCGGCCCGCGCCGGTCAGGAGGTGGAGTGCGCCCCCGCGCTCCCGCCACCGGAGACCGCGGAGCCCGGCGTCGTGTTGTTCATGGACGGGCCGCGCTGGGAGACCAGGTGGTCCCGGATCTCCTTGAGGACCTCCAGCTCGCTGACCTCCAGGACCTCCTCGACGCCCTCCTTCGCCCTCTCGGCCGCGGCGCGCTTGGCGAGGATCTTCGCCATCGGCAGCACCATGAGGAAGTAGACGACGGCCGCGGTGATCAGGAAGCTCAGGACCGCGCTGAGGACCAGACCCCACTGGATCTGGATGCCCTGCATCTCGCCGTTGACCACGCGGCAGGGGTCCTTGAGGCAGGACGCGTAGCCCTCCAGGTCCTTGGTGCCGAAGGCGCCGACGATCGGGTTGATGATCCCCTTGACCACCGAGTTCACGATGTTCGTGAAGGCGGCACCGATGACGACCGCCACCGCCAGGTCGATCACGTTGCCCCGCATCAGGAAGGCCTTGAAGCCCGCCATCAAACTTTCCTTCTTCTCGGCCACCGAGGTGCCTTTCGTCGTGTGTACGGCTCTGTGCGGAGCCATTAGGCCGTGAACTGTGCAAGGGCGTCCAATCCGTACACACGGGACGGTGACTTGACAGTGAGTCAGTGCGAATCAGCACACCGTCACCGCCAGTTGGGACGTGACACCGGCACCTGCCAGCACCGCCGCGGCCGACCGCGGCACGGACAGGACGACGAGCGCCCCTCCGTCCGGTCGCGTCTCGCCCGGCCGTGGGACTTCGGCCACTCGGGCTCCCGTCGCGACCACCCGGGCCTCGCTCTCCCCGCCCAGCGGCGAGTCGGGCGCGGCGATGACGTCGACCCGGTCTCCGGGCCGCAGCAGCCGTACGGTCGCGGCGTCGGCGATCCGTACCGGCGCGGACACCAGGGGTACGGGGGCGGGCGGCCGCGCGCGGGCGGGCGTCGGCCGATGCGGTGCGGTCGGAGCGGCACCCGTGGTCGCCACGGCCAGCGCGCCCGCCGTCAGGGCCAGGAGCAGCGCCGGTACGAGCCGCCCCCGCCGGAGCGCCCGCCGCAGCCGGTGCCGGGCGCCCCCGACCCGTAGCGGCTCGAACGCCGGCACCGCGCACGGGGGAGGGACGGAGGAAGGGGAGGTCGTCGTCAGGGTCATGGGGGTGCCGCCTGTCCTGTCGGGAACGGGATGTGCTCCCACTTTCCCGACTCCGCCCCCGCCCCGCTCCGGCCTGGGGATCACCCCGCGCCTGTGGACAACCTCCCCACTCGCCAGGGTGGTTTACAGCCGCACCCCCTGGGCGTCTACGGCAGCTCGATCCCCAAGTCCCAGCCCTCGTGCGCCCGTGTGCACAGGCAGTCCCGGTCGACCGTCGCCGGCAGGGCCCCCACCGCGTCGAAGAGCACCTCCCGCAGCCGTCCCACGTTCTCGCCGAAGACCCGCAGCACCTCGGTGTGCGAGACGCCGTCGCCGGTCTCGGCGCCCGCGTCCAGGTCGGTGACGAGGGCGAGCGAGGTGTAGCAGAGGCCCAGCTCGCGGGCGAGGACGGCCTCGGGGTGTCCGGTCATGCCGACGACGGACCAGCCGGCGGCGGCGTGCCAGCGCGATTCGGCGCGGGTGGAGAAGCGGGGGCCCTCGACGACGACCATCGTGCCGCCGTCGACGGGCTCCCAGCCGCGTCCCCGGGCGGCCTTGACCGCGGCCCGCCGCCCGTCCGGGCAGTAGGGGTCGGCGAAGGTCACGTGGACGACGTGGGGCACGGCCCCGTCGGCCCGCCGTTCCCCGTCGAAGTAGGTCTGCGCCCGGCTCTTCGTGCGGTCGACGAGCTGGTCGGGCACGACGAGCGTGCCGGGCCCGTACTCCTCGCGCAGCCCGCCGACGGCGCAGGGCCCGAGGACCTGGCGTACGCCCACGGAGCGCAGGGCCCAGAGGTTGGCGCGGTAGTTGATCCGTTGCGGCGGGACGGTGTGGCCGCGGCCGTGCCGAGGGAGGAAGGCGACCCGCCGGCCGGCGATCGCGCCGAGGAACAGGGAGTCGCTGGGGCTGCCGTACGGGGTGTCGACGGACACCTCGGTGACGTCCTCCAGGAACGAGTAGAACCCGGAGCCGCCGATCACGCCGATGTCCGCGTACACGTCATGGTTGGCCATGCCGGTCACCCTACGCAGGACTCGCGGAAGCGCGGGCGTACGGAAACACCGAGGGCCCGTGGCGCGCGCTGTACGGAGACACCGAGGGCGTACGGAAACACCGAGGGCCCCGTCGCACACGGCGACGGGGCCCTCGGTGAAGAACGATCAGGCGGCCGAGCTTCCGGTGCTCGACGAGGACGTCGAGGAGGAGGAAGCGGTCGAGGCGGCCGGCTTCGAGTCCGACGAGGACGACGAAGACGACGTCGAAGAGGACGACGACGAGGTCGAGGACTTCGACGAGGCCGGCGAGCTGCTGGACGACGAGCCGCGGCTGTCGTTCCGGTAGAAGCCGGAGCCCTTGAAGACGATGCCGACGGCCGAGAACACCTTCTTGAGGCGTCCGTGGCAGCTGGGGCACTCGGTCAGGGCGTCATCGGTGAACTTCTGCACCGCCTCGAGGCCTTCGCCGCACTCGGTGCACTGGTACTGGTAGGTCGGCACTTGACTTCCTCCTGGCACTCACACTCATCGAGTGCTAACGACGATCCATAGTGACGTATTCCTGAGGTTCAGTCCACCGCCACGGGCACGCGGTGACCGATACCACGTGCCGCGACCCGGCTCGCCTCGCGGGGCTTCAGCCGCGACCGCAGGGCGAGGAGCGTGATCAGGGCGAGGGCCGTGCCCGCCATCGGGACCAGGAATCCGGTGCTCGCGCCGTGTGCGTCGGCGAGGCGGCCGGCGACCGTGACGGCCGCGGCCTGGCCGAGCGCGACGGCGCCGGTGAGCCAGGTGAAGGCCTCGGTACGGGCCGAGGCCGGGATCAGGGTCTCGACGATGGTGTAGCCGGTGATCAGGGCGGGGGCGATGCACAGGCCGACGACGAGGCCCAGGGCGCCGAGGAGCAGCACGGAGTGCGCGGTCCACAGCAGGGAGGCGGCGACGGTGAGGCCCGCGTAGCCCAGGATGAGGCGGCGGCGGGGGCCGGTCTTCCAGGCGATGGCGCCCATGGCGATGCCGGCGAGCATGTTGCCGGCGGCGAAGATCCCGTACAGCAGGCCGTTGGCGCCGGGGTTGCCGATCTCCTCGGTGAAGGCGGTGAGGGAGACCTGCATGCCGCCGAAGACGGAGCCGATGCCGAGGAAGGCGACGACGAGGACGCGGACGCCCGGGATGGACAGGGCGGAGCGGCGCGGTTCGCCGCTGCCGTGGCCGGCGGCGGTCAGGCCGTACGCGGGCTGGGTGGCGCGCTGTGCGGCGAAGAACAGGCCGCCGACGAGGGTGAGGGCGGCTTCGGCGATCAGGCCGGCGGCGGGGTGGATGCCGGTGCACAGGGCGGTCGCGAGGACGGGGCCGACGACGAAGGTGAACTCGTCGGTGACGGATTCGAAGGCGGCGGCCGTCGGCATCAGGGGGGTGCCGTCCAGCTTGGCGGCCCAGCGGGCCCGGACCATCGGCCCGACCTGGGGCACGGAGGCTCCGGCGGGGACGGCGGCCAGGAACAGCGCCCACAGCGGGGCGCCGGCCAGGGCGAGGGCGACGAGCAGGGAGACGGCGGCGGTGTGGACGAGGACGCCGGGGATCAGGACGGCGCGCTGGCCGAAGCGGTCGGCGAGCTTGCCGCTCTGGGGGGCGAAGAGCGCCATGGAGACGCCGGTGACGGCGGCGACCGCGCCGGCGCTGCCGAAGGATCCGGTGGTGTGCTGGACGAGCAGGACGATGCCGATGGTCAGCATCGCGAAGGGCTGCCGGGCGGCGAAGCCGGGGAGCAGGAAGGACAGTGCGCCGGGTGTGCGCAGCAGCTGCCCGTAGCCGGGCCGCTTGTCCGAGATGACCGTGGACGCCACGGTCCTTGCCTTTCTGCCGCCTGGTAGCGCGCTCCCTGCACGGTGGTGCGGGTGTCGCCGAGAGCTGTCCTCATGCGCGTTACTGCGGTAGATACCGGGCCGGCCCCACTGCGGAGGGGCGCCACGGCCGCCATACGGTCGCGCCAGCTCTGCGTCAGGCAGAGTTGGTTCGATGGTGTGCCTTCATGGTACAGGGAAGAGCGTCTTCCCGCCTGGGAATCCTGGGAAAACGCTCCCGCACCTGAATTAATGCCTGGGATTAACCCCGAGTTTCTCTAGGTTTCCTTGCGTCGGTCGCTGCCCGGCGGCTTCTGGCGGTCGCCGCCCGGCAGGTGGAAGCGTCCCGTCGCCGACGGTGCCGAGGCCGCCGTCGCGCCCCCGGTGCCGAGCCAGCCGGCGAGCTTGCCGCCCTGGCCGACGGCCCGGAGCCGCCGTTCGGTGGCGTCCCGTACGGGGTCGGTGGCGACGACGAGGAGTTCGTCGCCGTGCCGCAGGACGGTTGAGGGCCCGGGGACGAAGCTGCTGTCCTCCCGTACGACGAGGGTGACCGCGGCTCCTGCGGGCAGGCGCAGCTCGGCGACCTCGACGCCGTGCATCCGGGAGTGCTCGGGGATGGCGACGGAGAGGAGGTGTCCGCGCAGTCGTTCCAGCGGGGCGGACTCGACGCCGAGGTCGGCGGCCTCGGTGGAGTCGCCCAGTTTGAGGGCCTTCGCGAGCCAGGGCAGCGTCGGGCCCTGGACGAGGGTGTAGACGACGACGAGGACGAAGACGATGTTGAAGATCCGCTCGCTGCCGTCGATCCCGGACACCATGGGGATGGTGGCGAGGATGATGGGGACGGCTCCGCGCAGGCCGGCCCAGGACATCAGGGCCTGCTCCTGCCAGGGGATCCGGAAGGGCACGAGGCTGATGAGGACTTCCATGGGCCGTGCGACGACCGTCAGGACGAGGCCGATGACGACGGCGGGCCAGAAGTCGTGGCCGAGCTCGTGCGGGGTGACGAGCAGGCCGAGCAGGACGAACATGCCGATCTGCGCGATCCAGCCGAGTCCCTCGGCGAAGCCGCGGTTCGCGGGCGCGTGGGGCAGCTTGGCGTTGCCGAGGACCATCGAGGCCAGGTAGACGGCGAGGAAGCCGGAGCCGTGGGCCATGGCTCCGGCGGCGTACGCGACGACGGCGATGGCCATGACGGCGATCGGGTACAGGCCGGAGGCGGGCAGGGCGATGTGCCGCAGCCCGTAGGCGCCGAGGAAGCCGACGGCGAGGCCGACGGCGACGCCGATGGCGAGTTCGAGGGCTATCTCGGCGACGAGGACCCACCAGTGCTCGACGGGGCCGACGGTGGAGAAGGCGACGACGAGGATGACGACGGGGGCGTCGTTGAAGCCGGACTCGGCCTCCAGGACGCCGGTGACGCGCGGCGGGAGGGGCACCTTGCGCAGGACGGAGAAGACGGCGGCCGCGTCGGTGGAGGAGACGACGGCGCCGATGATCAGGGCCTGGCGCCAGTCGAGGCCGACGAGGTAGTGGGCGCCGGCGGCGGTGACGCCGACGCTGACGGCGACGCCGACGGTGGAGAGGACGACCGCGGCGGGAAGCGCCGGCTTGATCTCCTTCCACTTCGTGCCGAGGCCGCCCTCGGCGAGGATCACGACGAGGGCCGCGTAGCCGATGACCTGCGTGAGTTCCGCGTTGTCGAAGGCGACGTTGCCGATGCCGTCCTGCCCGATGGCGACGCCGATGCCCAGGTAGAGCAGCAGGCTGGGGAGCCCGCTCCGGGAGGAGATCCGCACGGCCGCGACGGCCACGAGCAGGACGAGGGAGCAGACGAGCAGGAGTTCGTTGAGCTGGTGGACAGTCAGTGGCCGTTCCTTCCCCTCACGTGCGGCTGGATCGTTCCTCCAGCGGCCGGTACTTCGTTACCTTACCTAATCTTTAACGTTTTCTTGACGCTCTCTTTGCGTCTCGTCGCTCACCAGTACGGTTCTCTTCCTGACACCGCGTCCGGGCCGTCCGGACGCTGCGCCTAAGGTTGCTCCCGTACTCCAGGATCACCCTGCCCCTCGAAGGACAGCGATGCCCTCCAACACGTCCGCGCCCCCCGGCAAGAAGACCGCCAAGAAGAAAGGGCGGCGTGCCCGCCTTCTCCTCCTCGTCCTGGTCCTCGCACTGGTCGTGGGCATCGGCTTCGGCGGCTACTGGGGGGTCAGCACCGTCCGGGCCTCGTTCCCGCAGACGACCGGCGAGATCCGCCTCGACAGGCTCTCCGCCGACGTCGAGGTGAAGCGGGACGCCAACGGCATCCCGCAGATCTACGCCGACAGCGAGGCGGACCTCTTCCGCGCGCAGGGCTACGTCCAGGCGCAGGACCGGTTCTACGAGATGGACGTCCGCCGGCACGTGACCGCCGGCCGGCTCTCCGAGATGTTCGGCGAGAGCCAGGTCGACACCGACGCCTTCCTGCGCACCCTCGGCTGGCGCCGGGTCGCGCAGGAGGAGTACGACAAGGTCCTGTCGCCGGAGACGAAGAAGTACCTCCAGGCGTACGCGGAGGGCGTCAACGCCTATCTGAAGGACCGCGCCCCGAAGGACGTGTCCGTCGAGTACGCGGCGCTCGCCCTCACCAACGACTACACGATCGAGCCGTGGACCCCGGTCGACTCGGTGGCCTGGCTCAAGGCGATGGCCTGGGACCTGCGCGGCAACATGCAGGACGAGATCGACCGCTCGCTGATGACGAGCCGGCTGAGCACGAAGCAGATCAAGCAGCTGTACCCGGAGTACCCGTACGCGCTGCACCAGCCGATCGTCGACAAGGGCGCCGTCGACCAGTCCACCGGCGCGTTCGACCCGAAGGCGGACGCGAGCGGGGGTGACGGTACGACCACCGGCGACACCCCGGGCACCGGCCCCGGCGGCTCCTCGTCCGGCGGCGTCACCTCCCAGCTCGGCGCGCTCTCCGAGGTCCTCGACACCGTCCCCGCGCTGCTCGGCCCGAACGGCAACGGCATCGGCTCGAACTCCTGGGTCGTCGGCCCCCGGCTCACCACCTCCGGCAAGCCGCTGCTCGCCAACGACCCGCACCTCGCGCCCCAGCTGCCGTCCCTCTGGTACCAGATGGGCCTGCACTGCCGCTCGGTCTCGGCGACCTGCCGCTACGACGTCGCCGGCTACACCTTCTCCGGCATGCCCGGCGTGATCATCGGCCACAACGACAAGATCGCCTGGGGTCTCACCAACCTCGGCGCCGACGTGACCGACCTCTACCTGGAGAAGATCGGCCCCGACGGCTACCTCGTCGACGGCAAGGTCAAGCCGTTCACGAGCCGCGAGGAGACCATCAAGGTCGCCGGCGGCGAGGACCGCAAGATCACCGTCCGCTCCACCGGGCACGGACCGCTCGTCTCCGACCGCTCCTCCGAGCTGGAGTCCGTCGGCCGGAAGGCCCCCGTCGGCAACGCCGCCCCCGACCGCGGCACCGGCTACGGCGTCTCCCTCCAGTGGACCGCCCTCCAGCCGGGCAGGTCGATGGACGCGATCTTCGCGCTCGACCGCGCCAAGGACTTCACCACCTTCCGGGCCGCCGCGAAGAACTTCGAGGTCCCGTCCCAGAACCTGATCTACGCCGACACCGAGGGTCACATCGGCTACCAGTCGCCGGGCAAGATCCCGCAGCGCTCCAAGGGCGACGGCACCCTGCCCGCGCCCGGCTGGGACTCCTCGTGGAAGTGGAAGGGCTACATCCCCTTCGAGAAGCTGCCGTACGAGTACGACCCGGCGCGCGGCTACATCGTCACCGCCAACCAGGCCGTCATCGACGAGAAGACCTACCCCGACCTGCTCACCAAGGACTGGGGCTACGGCTCGCGCAGCCAGCGGATCAACGACCTGATCGAGTCGAAGACCAAGGACGGCGGCAAGATCTCGCCGGACGACATGCGGGCCATGCAGACGGACAACCGCAGCGAGATCGCGACGCTGCTCAACCCGCTCCTGCTGAAGGTCGACATCGCCGACCCGTCCGTCCGCGAGGCGCAGAAGCTCCTGGAGGGCTGGGACTACACCCAGGAGCCCGACTCGGCGGCCGCCGCCTACTTCAACGCGGTCTGGCGCAACGTCCTCAAGCTGGCCTTCGGCAACAAGCTGCCCAAGGAGCTGCGCGCCGAGGGCGACTGCATCAGCGTCCGCCCGGCCGAGGCCACCGGACCGGTCGACGAGCAGAACAAGCTCGTCCGCGAGTGCGGCGAGCGCGACCCGGACTCGGCGCAGCCGGACGGCGGCGACCGCTGGTACGAGGTGGTCCGCCCGCTCCTCAAGCAGGAGAAGAGCGAGTGGTGGGTCACCCCGGGCAACCGGCTCGACGCGCCCACCGAGACCCGTGACCAGCTGCTCGCCCAGGCCATGAAGGACGCCCGCTGGGAGCTGACCGCCAAGCTCGGCAAGGACGTCTCCACCTGGAGCTGGGGCCGGCTGCACCAGCTGACCCTGAAGAACCAGACCCTCGGCACCGCCGGACCCGGCGTCGTGCAGAAGCTCCTCAACCGCGGCCCGTGGAACCTGGGCGGCGGCGAGGCGGCCGTCGACGCCACCGGCTGGAACGCGGCCGGCGGCTACGACGTCATCTGGGTGCCGTCGATGCGGATGGTCGTCAACGTCGGCGACTGGGACAAGTCCCGGTGGGTCAACCTGACCGGTGCCTCCGGGCACGCCTTCCACTCGAACTACACCGACCAGACGGACGCCTGGGCGAAGGGCGAGCTGTACGACTGGGCCTACGGCAAGGCGGCGGTCGACGCGGCGGCGAAGGACACGCTGGTGCTCAAGCCTTGAAGCGGGTGACCCCCGCCGGGGTCACCACCGCGTGCACGGGGTGGTCGTGCGGTTCCTCCGGGACCCGGGCGACCACCTCGTCCGCGTAGAGGAACACCACCAGGGCGGGATCCACGCCCGCGCGTGCGAGCCGGGCGAGGACCCGGTCGTACGAGCCGCCGCCCCGCCCGAGCCGCATCCCGCGCCCGTCGACGGCGAGGCCCGGCAGCAGCACGGCGCCGGCGGCGCACACGGCCTCGGGGCCGAGTCGGGGTCCGGTGGGCTCCAGGAGGCCGCGCCCGGCCTTCGCGAGCGCCTCGGGTCCCTCGTACGCCGCCCAGTCCAGGTCGTTGTCGGGGAGCAGGACGGGGAGCAGGACCCGCACCCCGCGCGCGTGGAGGGCGTCGAGCAGCGCGCGCGTGCCCGGTTCGCGGCCCACCGACACATAGGCGGCGACGGTGGCCGCCTCGGCGAGTTCGGCGAGCTCCATGCCGTGCCGGGCGAGGGATTCGGCGGATTCCACGAGGGATTCGGGGGTCAGTGCGGCGCGGGCGGCCAGAAGTCGGCTGCGCAGCATGGTCTTTTCGGACATCTCGGGTGTCATGACGGCCTCGTGTGCATAAACGAAATTCTCGTAACTGTCTTTATGTGAAGGAAGTTAACCGAAGGCACATCTTCTTCTCATTCCGACCGACTAAGGTGCACGGCATGAATCAGTCGCTCCCCAGGCTCGGCCGGATCAGCAAGGCTGTCATCCCCGCCGCCGGTCTCGGTACCCGCTTCCTCCCGGCGACCAAGGCGACGCCGAAGGAGATGCTGCCGGTCGTCGACAAGCCGGCGATCCAGTACGTCGTCGAGGAGGCCGTCGCGGCCGGGCTCTCGGACGTTCTGATGATCACCGGCCGGAACAAGCGTCCCCTGGAGGACCACTTCGACCGGAACTACGAGCTGGAGGAAGCTCTGAGCCGGAAGGGCGACGCGGAACGCCTCTCCAAGGTCCAGGAGTCCAGCGACCTGGCCACCATGCACTACGTCCGCCAGGGCGCCCCGCGCGGCCTCGGGCACGCCGTGCTCTGCGCCGCCCCGCACGTCGGCGACCAGCCCTTCGCGGTCCTCCTCGGCGACGACCTGATCGACCCGCGCGACCCGCTGCTCGCGCGGATGGTGGACGTCCAGGAGCGGGAGGGCGGCAGCGTCATCGCCCTCATGGAGGTCGAGCCCTCGCAGATCCACCTGTACGGCTGCGCGGCGGTCGAGCCGACCGCCGACTCGGACGTGGTGAAGGTGACGGATCTGGTCGAGAAGCCGGACCCGGGCGAGGCGCCCAGCAATTACGCGATCATCGGCCGTTACGTACTGGATCCGGCCGTTTTCGACACGTTGCGGGAGACCGAGCCGGGCCGCGGCGGCGAGATCCAGCTGACCGACGCCCTGCAGAAACTCGCCTCGGACGAGAAGATCGGCGGCCCGGTGCACGGCGTCGTGTTCAAGGGCCGCCGCTATGACACCGGCGACCGCGGCGACTATCTGCGTGCCATTGTCAGACTCGCGTGCGAACGTGAAGATCTGGGACCGGACTTCCGGGCCTGGCTCCGGAGATACGTCAGCGAGGAGATGTAGGACCTTGAGCAGCAGCGCGGCACACGGCCACGAGCACGACCACGCGGCAGGCGCGGCGGACCCCTGCGCGGGCCCGGCCCGCGGCCTGTGGTCGGTCGACGAGCACCTCGCCGACATCCTCGCGACGGTCTCCCCGCTCGAACCGATCGAGCTGCAACTCCTCGACGCCCAGGGCTGCGTCCTCGTCGAGGACGTGACGGTGCCGGCCGCGCTGCCCCCCTTCGACAACAGCTCCATGGACGGGTACGCGGTCCGGGTCGCCGATGTCACCGGCGCCACCGAGGAGTTCCCCGCGGTCCTCACCGTCATCGGCGACGTCGCCGCGGGCGCCGGCGGCCTGCCCGAGGTCGGCCCCGGCCAGGCCGCCCGGATCATGACCGGCGCCCCGCTGCCGCCCGGCGCCGAGGCCGTCGTCCCCGTCGAGTGGACAGACGGCGGTACGGGCGGGGGCGCGGCCACCGGCATGACCGCCGCGAGCACCGCCCCCGAGGGCGCGGGCGGCGAGGTCCGGGTCCACCGGTCCGCCGAGGCCGGCGCCCATGTCCGCAGGGCCGGCAGCGACGTACGGGCCGGGGAGCTCGCCCTCGCGGCGGGCACGGTCCTCGGCCCGCCGCAGATCGGCCTGCTCGCCGCGATCGGCCGGGGCAGCGTGAAGGTCCGCCCCCGCCCCCGCGTGGTCGTCCTGTCCACCGGCAGCGAGCTCGTCCAGCCCGGCGAGCCGCTGGGCGAGGGCCAGATCCACGACTCCAACAGCTTCGCGCTCGCCGCCGCCGCGCGGGACGCCGGCGCCCTGGCGTACCGGGTGGGGGCCGTCGCCGACGACGCGGAGTCGCTGCGCGCCACCATCGAGGACCAGCTCATCCGGGCCGACCTGATCGTGACGACGGGCGGGGTGAGCGTCGGCGCGTACGACGTGGTGAAGGAGGCGCTGACCGCCGACGGCCAGGTCGACTTCCGCAAGCTGGCCATGCAGCCGGGCAAGCCGCAGGGCTTCGGCGCGGTCGGCGCCGAGCAGATCCCGCTGCTCGCCCTGCCGGGCAACCCCGTCTCGTCGTACGTCTCCTTCGAGCTGTTCGTGCGGCCCGCGATCCGCGCGCTGATGGGCGTCGAGGACCTGCACCGGCCCCGGGTGCGGGCGGTGCTCGACGCGGAGAAGGCCCTGTCGTCGCCGGCCGGCCGCCGCCAGTTCCTGCGCGGCACGTACGACCCGGAGGCGGGCACGGTCACACCCGTGGGCGGTGCCGGCTCCCACCTGATCGCGGCCCTCGCGCACGCGGACTGCCTGCTCGTGGTCCCGGAGGAGGCGGAGAGCGTGGAGCCGGGCGCCGAGCTGGAAGTGGTCCTCCTCGGCTGAGGGGGCGACGCTGGATGTACGGTGTCGTCCTTCACACAGCGACCGGGAGTGTCACGGCCATGAGCACGCAGCAAGGTCTCACCCACATCGACGAGGCGGGCGCGGCCCGCATGGTCGACGTATCGGCGAAGGACGTCACGTCCCGCACCGCGCGCGCCAGCGGGCGGGTCCTGGTATCGCCGCGCGTGATCGAGCTGCTGCGCGGCGAGGGCGTCCCGAAGGGGGACGCGCTCGCCACCGCGCGCATCGCCGGGATCATGGGCGCCAAGAAGACCCCGGAGCTCATCCCGCTCTGCCATCCGCTGGCCGTCTCGGGCGTCACCCTGGACCTGGCGGTCACGGACGACGCGGTCGAGATCCTGGCGACGGTGAAGACCACGGACCGCACGGGCGTCGAGATGGAGGCGCTCACGGCGGTCTCGGTGGCGGCCCTGACCGTCGTCGACATGGTCAAGGCGGTCGACAAGGGCGCGGTCATCTCCGACGTGCGGGTGGAGGAGAAGACGGGCGGCAAGTCGGGCCACTGGACGAGGGCCGAGGCGTGACGCGCGCGGGCCGGGTGGCCGCGACGCACGAGGAGCACACGGAGCCCGCCCCGGAGACCCCGGCCGAGGCCTACCGCGCCCTCGTCGTCACCGCCTCCAACCGGGCTTCGGCCGGGGTGTACGAGGACAAGGGCGGCCCGCTGGTCGCCGAGGGCCTGACCCGGATGCGGTTCGCCGTGGACGGCCCGCAGGTCGTCCCGGACGGGGCGCCGGTCGAGGCGGCCCTGCGCGCCGGGGTCGACGCCGGGTACGACGTGATCGTCACCACCGGCGGGACGGGCGTCTCGCCCACCGACGAGACCCCCGAGGCGACCCGCCGGGTCCTGGAGCGGGAGATCCCCGGCATCCCGGAGGCGATCCGCGCGTACGGCCGCGAGAAGGTCCCGACGGCGGCGCTCTCGCGCGGTCTGGCCGGGGTCGCGGGCGGCACGCTGATCGTGAACCTGCCGGGGTCCCCGGGCGGCGTGAAGGACGGGCTCGCGGTCCTGGAGCCGCTCCTTCGCCACGCCGTCGACCAGATCCGCGGCGGCGACCACCCGAGAGCGTCGTGATCCCGTCCTGGCCGGTGGTCCTCGTCGACGGCGAGGTGCTGCTCCGACCGATAAAGATGCGCGACCAGGCGGCCTGGCGCGAGGTGAACCGGCGCAACCGCGAATGGCTGCGGCCCTGGGAGGCGACGGTTCCGCCGGCGCCTCCGGGCGCGCCGGTCGCCCAGCGGCCCACGTACCGTCAGATGGTGCGCCATCTGCGGTCGGAGGCGAACGCCGGGCGGATGCTGCCGTTCGTGATCGAGTACCGGGGACGTCTCGTCGGACAGTTGACGGTGGCCGGGATCACCTGGGGCTCGATGTGCTCGGGGCACGTGGGGTACTGGGTGGACAGCGAGGTGGCCGGGCGCGGGGTGATGCCGACGGCGGTCGCGCTCGCCGTCGACCACTGCTTCCGGGTGGTCGGGCTGCACCGCATGGAGGTGTGCATCCGCCCGGAGAACGGGCCGTCGCGCCGGGTGGTGGAGAAGCTCGGTTTCCGCGAGGAGGGGCTGCGGCCCCGCTACCTCCACATCGACGGCGCGTGGCGGGACCACCTGGTGTTCGCGCTGACGGCGGAGGAGGTGCCGGAAGGGCTGCTGAGGCGCTGGCACCACTCAAGAATGCAATAAGTGTTCGAATTAAATCGCCAGTTGGCGGTCAATCGATCTGAACAATCACAAAAAAGTTCAGTGATATCAGCCAGATCGTGCGACACACCGGGCCAATTGGCCGATGCGTGTTACGGAACCCCTCTACCGTGTGAGGCGTGAGCAGCAGCGGCCTCATCTACGCAGTCATCGTCGGGGCCTGGGCCGCCTACTTGGTGCCGATGTGGCTCCGCAGGCAGGACGAGCTGAACGAAGCCCGTCCGACGGAACGCTTCAGCACCGCCATCCGGCTGCTTTCCGGACGGGCGGGCATGGAGCGCCGGTACGCCAAGGAGCTCAAGGAGCGGGACCGTACGGCGGAGGGACCGACGCCCGACGTGGACCCGGACGCGGAGACCGAGCATCTGAGCTCGGTCGACGTCCGGGCCTTCTCCGCGCCCGCGGCCAGGACGGAAGCGCGCCTGGAACTCCCGGAACCCGAGCCGGAACCGGCGCCGGGCCCCGCACCGGCCCGCCCGGCCGCGGGGGCCGCCGCCGAGCGCGCCCGGCGCGGCAAGGTCCTCGCCCGGCGCCGCCGGACCACGACGCTCCTCTTCGCCGGCTTCACCCTCGGCGCGGTCGTCGCGGCCGTCGGCGGCGTCGCCTTCCTGTGGGCCCCGGCGGTCCCCGCGCTGCTCCTCAGCGCGTACATCGTGCACCTGCGCGTCCAGGAGCGGCGGCGCTTCGTGTACGTCATGGACCGGCGCCGCGCCGAAGCGGCCGCCGCCCGGCTGCGCGAGAGCCGCCGCCCGGCCCCGACACCGGAGCCGGAGGCCGACCAGGCCCCCGCGGTCCCGGCGGTCTCCCCGCAGGAGGCGGACCGGCGCGCCCTCGTCGAGCAGACCGACCACGCCGAGTGGGTGGACCAGCAGCGCGAGCGCGGCCCGGCCCGCGGCGACAGCTGGGACCCGGTCCCGGTGCCGCTCCCCACGTACGTCACCGCCCCGGTCGCCCCGCGCGCCACGAGCGGGATCGACATCACGGACCCGGAGACCTGGAGCGCGGCCCGCTCCTCCACGGCGGCGGACCCGACGCCCGCTCCGGCCCCGGCCCCCCGCCAGCGCACCACCCCGCCGCGCCGGGGCCGCGACCACGGCCGCACCCCGCTCTTCGACCAGTACGCGGACGACGACCGCCCCCGCGCGGCCAACGAATGACCCCCCGGCGGGGGGCCCGCGACGGCCCCCCGCTGACCTGCGGCGGAAGCGATTTTTGTTCTTCCCCGGAGGGATGCTAATGTTTCACACGTCGCAAGGGCCTGTGGCGCAGTCTGGTAGCGCACCTCGTTCGCATCGAGGGGGTCTGGGGTTCAAATCCCCACAGGTCCACAGACACGGGAATCCCGTCCGATCGGAAGATCGGGCGGGATTTCTGCTTGTCCGGGGTATGACGCGCTGGACCCGCGCCTGTTGAGCGCGGGTCAGCGGGGGTGTCAGGTCAGGGGCTTCGCGAAGCAGCGGCTGGTGGGGTAGTCGCGGTAGTGGCCGAACTTGGCGCAGGGCTCGTAGCCGCTGGACGTGTAGAGGGCGATGGCCTCCGGCTGGAGGGCGCCCGTCTCCAGGACCATGCGGGTGCGGCCGGCGGCGCGGGCGTCGGCCTCCAGGGCCGCGAGGATGCGCCGGGCCAGGCCCAGGCCGCGGGCCTCGGGTATCACGTACATGCGCTTGATCTCGGCGTCGCCGTCCGCGTAGCCCTCGTCGTTCTCGTCCTGGGCGCGCCAGCCGCCCGTGGCGACCGGCCGGCCCTCGGGGTCGTACGCGAGGAGGTAGAGGCCGCGGGGCGGGGTGAACATGCCGGCGTCGAGTGGTGTGGCGTCGCCCTCGTCGTCGTAGCGGGCGGCGTACTCCGCCTGGACGGCGTCGTCGAGTTTGACGGCGTCGGGGTGGTCGTAAGGCGTGGGCCGGATGTTCATGCGGTGGATCGTACATCTATGCGGAGCCGGGTGTCTGTATTCTCCCGGGATGCTCACTGTCACGACCGCGAATGTCAATGGTCTCCGTGCCGCCGCCAAGAAGGGCTTCGTCGAGTGGCTGGCCGGCACCTCCGCCGACGCCGTCTGCCTCCAGGAGGTCCGCGCCGAGGAGGCGCAGCTGCCCGAGGACGTACGGGCCCCCGAGGGCTGGTTCACCGTCCACGCGCCCGCCGCCGCCAAGGGCCGCGCCGGAGTCTCCCTCTACACGCGCCGCGAGCCCGACGCCGTACGGATCGGCTTCGGGTCCGCCGAGTTCGACTCCAGCGGCCGTTATGTCGAGGCCGACCTGCCCGGCGTGACCGTCGCCAGCCTCTACCTGCCCTCCGGCGAGGTCGGCACCGAGCGCCAGGACGAGAAGTACCGGTTCATGGGCGAGTTCCTGCCCTACCTCAAGGAGCTCAGGACCCGCGCCGCCGCCGACGGCCGCGAGGTCGTCGTCTGCGGCGACTGGAACATCGCCCACCAGGAGGCCGACCTCAAGAACTGGAAGTCCAACAAGAAGAACGCCGGCTTCCTGCCCGAGGAGAGGGAGTGGCTCGGCCGGGTCCTCGACGAGGGCGACGGCGGCTACGTGGACGTCGTACGGGAGCTCCACCCCGAGCAGGAGGGGCCCTACTCCTGGTGGTCCTACCGCGGGCGCGCCTTCGACAACGACAGCGGCTGGCGCATCGACCTGATCGTCAGTTCGCCTCGCCTGGCCGAGCGGTGCGTGAAGGCGTACGTGGAGCGGGCGGCGAGCCACGCGGAGCGGTGGAGTGATCACGCGCCCGTGACGGCAGTCTTCGACCTGTAGGGAGTGGCAGCGGAAACCCCGTCCGGCTGTGCTGCTCGCCGTCGCCGGACGGGGCCGCATGGGGGCACTATGCGCGCTTCACCGAGTCGGGTGGCGCCAGCCACTCACGGCCCCCACCCTCGGGCCACAGGAACGCCGTAGGGCGCTTCCGGCGCTCGCTCGGCAGGCCGGCGGGGTCCTCATAATCCGAAATCACGTCGCGCAGGATGCCGACCCGCCCCGCGCCGCCCTCCACGCGTCGCCCGATGTCCGCTGCGGTGACCATTAGTGCCCCTCGGGGTGCCGCCGCATGAACACGTTGCAGTCGGACACCGTGGTCATGTCACCCCCCGCACGGGCGCGGGAGCGCACGTTGGCCAGCTCGATGCATCCCGCGCACCCGTCGACAGGGTCCGGCTCCCGGTCCAGGTGCAACGGCAGCTCGATCGGCGGGGTGCTGTATCGCGTCGGTTCGGTCATGGCGGGAGCGTGGCCCACCCTTGCGGACGTATCTGCCCCCGCACAGCGGACAGTTGAGACGTTCGGCGCTAGGGTCGAAGAAAGCCCAAAAGGCCACGGCGAGGGGGTTGACTTGAACGCCGCTCTTCAGTCCGCCATGGAAGACGCGGGCCTGTCCACGCGCCAGTTAGCGTACCGGGTGGGGGTATCCGCGAAGCAGGTGGAACGATGGCTGAGCAATGCTGATCTGACACCACACGCAAGGAACCGAGCGGACGCCTGCCGGGCGCTGGGAGTGGACGAAGAGATGTTGTGGCCGAAGGTTGTACAGGAACGCGTGAAGACCGGCACCGACCGTGAGTTGGTCCACAGCTACCCGTATCGGTCCGCGTGCCCATCAACGGTCTGGACGGAACTTGTCGAGTCGGCGCGCACCGAACTCTTCCTCGCCGGCTACACGAACTACTTCTTCTGGACCCAGGTGCCCCACTTCGCGGACACGATCCGGCGCAAGGCTGAGGCCGGGTGCCGGGTGCGGTTCCTCGTGGGAGATCCGGACGGAGAGGTGACCCGCCAGCGGGAGACGATCGAGGACGTCGCCCTGTCCGTCTCCACGCGCATCAGGATCACACTGGAGCACCTGGACCGCCTCGGCCCGCTGGAAGGAGTGGAGACGCGCATCTCCACTCCTCTGGATGCCATCAACCACGTAAGCCTGTCTGTGTTCCGCTTCGATGACGACGCGCTGGTGACGCCGCATCTCGCTCGGCTCGTGGGCCATGACTCACCACTGCTGCACCTGCGCCGTCACGGCAGTGGGGGCATGTTCGACCGCTTCGCGGAGCACGGCGAGGAACTGTGGGGGCGAGCCGGCGTCAGTGGTCCCGGACCTCACACTGAGGGCGGGGCCGCAGGCCACGTGGCGCGCTGAAGCCCACGAGATCTGATCCCAGATCAGCATTCGTCGGTTGCGACCCACGCCCCGCGCACAGCCGGGGCAGAGATTCCGGTGCGCGCTTCAGCCCATCGGCACGCCGCATCGACACGATCCATCACGTTGAGCGCATAGACCCCGTCAAGAAGCTCAACCTCGACGGCCTGACCGGCAAGGCCCTGAGACGCCAACGCCTTATGGAGAGATTCGCGTGCCTTTTCGTCACCGTGAAGCAGGAAGTTGCGCCAGGCGTCCAGCTCGTTGAAAAAGTCCCCGTGCTCTTTGGGGAGACCGATCCTGTCGTCTCGGCCAAGCCGCGCTGCGGCGTTACGGAGACCTCGCCAGCGATCTATCCACGTGCCGCTCGGAGGGATGCCAGCCTGGAGGTAGACCCAGTTGACGTAGCCTTCGGCGGCCCCCTGCGCAAGGATCACCGTGGCAATCACGGCGTCCCTTTCGCGCTGCCTGCGCTCCATGCCGGTGCGGCTGGCCGACTCTTCCTCAGCCGCCTCTCTCGCGAATCTCTGCGCAGCAAGGGCGCGCGCCTTCGCCTGCCGAAAGAGGACTTGGCTCCCGTTGTAGCCGTGGGTCATCATGGCGGCAATCATTCCGGCGCAGTGGCGTGACGGCTACCACCGAGCGCCAGCGGCTACTCGCTGGCCCTCAAGGCCCGGTAGAGGGTTGCGCGGGACACTCCAAGAGCCTTGGCAATGACGGTGACGCTCTCACCTCTCGCCTTACGGGCCTTGGCGGCGGCGAGCTTGTCCGCATCCATCACGGCTGGACGGCCCCCGGTGCGCCCCTGAGCTCGCGCCGCATCCAGACCGGCGCGGGTGCGGTCCTTGATCAGGCTGCGCTCGAACTCCGCCATTGCGCCCACCACCTGAAGCATGAGACGCCCGTCCGGGGTATTCGGGTCGATGCTTGCCAGCGCGCCCTTCAGAACCTTGAACCCGATACCACGAGCGGAAAGGGAGTCCACGAGTGTTACGAGGTCGATCAGCGAGCGGGCGAATCGGTCCAGCTTCCACACGCACAGGGTGTCCCCGGGACGCAGGTAGTCCAGAGCGGCCGTCAGCTCCGGCCGGTCGGTGTTCTTGCCGCTGGCCTTGTCCGTGAAGATCCGGGCGCAGCCTGCCCTGGTCAGCGCGTCGTGCTGCAACTGCGCTTCCTGGTCGTCGGTGGAGACTCGCGCGTATCCGATCAGGGGTCCCGTGGTCGCCGTCACACGACGGTCGTCTCAAAAGTCGTCTCAAAACATCAAAAGATTTCGAGAGGTTCTGAGACAGGTTTTGGAACGCTAATGGGAGTCTTGGGATGGTGTGGAGCGGTCGTCTCGTAAACCATCGATTCCGAGACGGCTGGAGGGAGTCGCGGCGAGCAACCGCAGCCGCAGAAACGCTCTGACGGGCCATCAGGAAATTTTCTCTCCCCCACGTGCCACTCCAGGGCGGAAGGGGGTCCCCGCCTGCCTCTCCCGCGCAATCGGACGCGGTTGTGGCTCCCAGTGGCCCACTCCCACGCGAGCGGGGCGCGCGGTGCCTCCTCGCTGCGGCGCGGGCTGCGATGACGAGATGACGGATGGAGCCCCTAGTCTGTTTTTCTCTTATTTTTCTATGCGCAATCAAAAAAATAGGGAGAATCGTCATTCCGTCATCGCTCTGCCTTTGTGAGTGGGAGCGGCGCGCCATGCTCAGTCTGTCTGCCTCCGCTGTTCTCTCGGCCGTGGAAGGTCGATCGACAGGCGCTCCAGCGCGCGGCGCTTCATGTCCGCCGGGCGCCCCCCTCGCTGGCCCTTCGCGCACTCCAGGCGGGTTCCGGTGTCGAGCAGCATGAAGCGCCGTTCCCGGGCGTCGGCGATCCTCCAGTAGTCGGCGTAGGTCTTGCCCGTGGGGACCAGCTCCGTGCGTTCCTTCTGTACCGGAGTCGCTTCCAGGACCTCGGCGCGGCCCTCCAGTGCGTCCACCTGCTCCTGCCAGATGGCGAGGCCGACTCGTGATCGCCTGGATTCGCGAACGGCGTACAGCTCGCGGAGTTCGGTGGCGATCTCCTCCAGTTCGGGGCGGGGGTCGTAGCCGGGGTACGTCACCTGCTCCAGTACGGGGAAGCCTCCCCATTCCTTCAGGAACTCCCGTTCCGCGTACTCCTCCACCCAGTCGGTCTTGACGGCTGAAGGAGCCTCGCAGGGGAGTCCCTTTGTGCGGGCCCGGCATACGTAGACCGAGTAGCCGTGGGCGGGTACCCGGTACATGCGGCCCTTGCAGGAGGCGCAGTGCAGGACGCCGAGCAGGAGCGCGCCCGTGTCCTTGCGGGTCCCGGCCGCCCCCTTGGGGCGCTCACCGAGGGCGGCCTTGATCTCCTCGAACCGGTCTCGCGTCAGGATCGGGTCGGCGGTGATGCTCACCGGCAGGCCGTTGCGGTCCCGGACGACGGAGCCCGCGTAGGTCTGGTGGCCGAGGAGTGACGGGGAAAGAAGTACACGCTTGACGGTCTGGCCGACCCACTTGCGCCCCTTCGGAGTCCGCCCCTGTCGGACGTCGTTCCAGTCGCGAGGCGTCAGGATGCCTTCAGTGTTCAGATGGAACGCGATGGCGTTCGGGGCGCTGCCGTCCAGCAGCATCCGGATCATCGTCTCGATGGCTTCGACGCGCTGCGGGTCCTGGGCCAAGGTCCACCCCTCGCCGGCTGGACGCTGCACGGGCATGTATCCGTACGGAGGGAGCCCTCCGGAGTAACGCCCCATGGCCCGCAGCGCCGCATTGGCGCTCGTGACGCGCTCCTTGATGGCCTGGCTCTCCATCTGCGCGGCGAAGGCCAGCAGCATGATGATCAATTCGGACATGATCGAGGTCATGTCCAGCTCCAGCGAGCTGCCTCCCGGGCCTTCCGCGAAGATCAGCCGCTTGCCGTGGCGCTTCGCCCAGCGCGTCAGCTCGGCCATGTCCCCCATGGAGCGGACGGCGCGGTCCAGCCGCCACCAGATGATCACGTCGAAGTCGTCGGGCCTGGCCAACCAGTCGCCCAGTTCAGGCCGTTCGAACGGAGTCGTCCTGGTGGCGGAGACGTCCAGATCCTCCGCGTAGCCGACGACCTCGGCACCAAGGCGTCTGGCCTCCGCCTCACCGGCTTCCCGCTGGCGCTTGGGGGATGTCGATTCGTCGGTCCTGACGCTCAGCCGTACGGCGATGAGCGCCCGCAGGCGTGGGTGATCGTTATTTGTATGGGTCATGCGAACCCCCCTCCCCGAGCAAACTGTATCTTCATTTCAACTAGCTGGCGGATCGACTACCAGATGGCCACCCCCGGACTCGCCGCCAAGGCCGTCAAGGCGCACGTCGAGCGGGCCGCGAGCCATGGTGAGCGGTGGAGCGATCACGCGCCCGTCACCGCCGTGTACGACCTGTAGGACGCCCCCGTCGGATCACGCGGTACGGTGCTGCGAAAGGGCCGATCCGGGTGGGGGGATTTGGTGGGTGCGCGCATTCTCGTCGCCGAGGACGACGAAAAGCAGTCACGGCTGATCCGGCTCTATCTGGAGCGGGAGGGGAATTCCGTCCAGGTCGTTGCGGATGGGCGGTCCGCGCTGGAGCGTGTTCGTTCCGTACGGCCGGATCTCGTCGTGCTCGATGTGATGCTGCCCTTCGTCGACGGGCTCGACGTGTGCCGCATTCTGCGGTCGGAAGGTGCCGACGTGCCGATCCTGCTGCTCACCGCCCGCAGCACCGAGGAGGACATGCTCCTCGGTCTCGACCTCGGCGCCGACGACTACCTCACCAAGCCGTACAGCCCGCGCGAACTCACCGCCCGGGTCCGCGCCCTGCTGCGGCGGTCCCGGGCGACCGGCGCCGCCGCACGGGACGAGCTGCTGCGCGTCGGTCCGGTCGAACTCGACACCGCCCGCTTCGAGGTGCGGGTCGCCGGCCGGCCCGTGGCCCTCACCTCGAAGGAGTTCTCCCTCCTCGAAGTCCTGGCCCGCGAGCCCGGCCGGGTCTTCACCCGGGCCCAGATCATCGAGCGGGTCTTCGGCTTCGACAGCGACGTCCTGGCCCGCACCGTCGACGTCCACGTCCGCAACCTCCGCCTGAAACTGGAGGACGATCCGGCCCGGCCCCGGCATCTGGAGACCGTCTACGGGCGGGGATACCGGCTCTCCGAGGGCGGCGGACGGTGAGCTTCCGTCTCCGGGTCTTCTCGCTCGTGCTGCTCGTCGCGCTCGCCGCCACCGCCGCGACCGCCTGGCTCACCCTGCGGCAGGTCACCGGCCAGCTCCGCGAGTCCGCCGCCGCCGACCGCCAGTCCGTGGCCGCCATCACCGAGGAGCTGCGCGCCTACGGAGCCGGGCACGGCACCTGGGACGGCGTCGCCGCCACCGTCCGCACCCTCGCCGAGCGGACCGGGCAGCGCATCCGGATCGGCACCGGCAGCCAGGGCCAGATCGCCGACTCCGACTCCCTCCTCGGACGCGAACCCCGCCCCGGCGGCAGCACGGCCCCGCTCCTCGTCGACCCCCGGCCCCGGCTGGACCTGCCCGAGAACTTCGACCCCGGATCCCTCGCCAAGGTCACCGGCAGCATGATCCACGAGTACGGGGCCGCCGTGACGTACGCCGCCTGCCTCACCCGCGCCGGGCACACCGTCGACGTCCGGCCCGGCAAGTACGGCGTGCCCGTCCTCGGCGACGGCGGCAAGGCGCCCGGCGCCCCCACCGCCTCGGCCTCCTGCGCCCGCGCCGGGAACGCGTCGACCGCGGACACCCGGGAGAACTTCGCCGCCACCGCCGTGTGCCGCTCCGCACAGGCTCCCGCACTGCACCGCTGCCTCCAGCGCGTCTTCACCGAGCGGACCTCGGCCGTCGGACCCCAGCCGCTGACCGTGCGGCTCGGCGCCGTCGACGACGCCGGACAGACCCTGGCCGCCGGCCCCACCGCGCTCGTCGCCGCCGGGGTCGCCGCCGCCGCGCTCGCCGCCGCGCTGCTCCTCAGCCGGGCCGTCCTGCGGCCCGTACGCGCCCTCACCGCGGCCTCCCGCGGCCTCGGCGAGGGCGACCTGGGGCGCAGGGTGCCCGCCTCCGGCAAGGACGAGATCGGCGAACTCGGCCGGTCCTTCAACCGCATGGCCGGCTCCCTCCAGGACAGCGAGGAACGGCAGCGCCGGCTCGTCGGGGACATCGCCCACGAGCTGCGCACCCCGCTCGCCAACCTGCGCGGCTACCTGGAGGCCCTCCAGGACGGGGTCCTGGAGGCCGACGCCGAGCTGCTCGACTCGCTCCACGAGGAGGTGCTGCTCCAGCAGCGGATCGTGGACGACCTCCAGGACCTGGCGCTCGCCGAGGCGGGCGCCCTCACGTACCACCGCAGGCCGCTGGACGCGCGGGAGCTGGTCGAGGCCTGCCGGACCGCGCACAGCGCGCGGGCCGCGGCCGCCGGGGTCGCCCTCGACGTCCTGGGCGCCGGGCCCGGCACCGTACGCCTCCACGGCGACCCGGACCGGCTGCGCCAGGCCCTCGGGAACCTCGTCGGCAACGCCGTGCGGCACACGGCCCCCGGGGGCGGCGTGCGGCTCGAACTGGAGGAGCGGGACGAGATGGTGCGGATCGCGGTCCGGGACACCGGCAGCGGCATCCCGGCCGCCGACCTGCCGCACCTCTTCGACCGCTTCTGGCGGGCCGACGCGGCGCGCGGGCGGGCCACCGGCGGCAGCGGGCTCGGGCTGTCCATCGCCCGGCAGATCGTGGCGGACCATCACGGGGCCGTCGAGGTGGCGTCCGAGGTGGGCGTGGGGTCCGTGTTCACGGTGGTGCTGCCGGCCCCGGGGGGCGGGGCCGGCAGCGGGGTGCGGGACTAGGGCCTGTGGCCTGTCCGGCCCTGATCCGCCTGACAGGCCCTAGCAGGGGTTAACGGCCCCGTTGTTGTTCAGCAGGGTGTCCTTGATCCAGCCCGAGATGCCGGTGCTGTTGTCCCGGATGTGCGACCACGTGCCGGCCTCGCCCGACACCCAGCAGTGCAGGGTGAGGCTGTGGCTCGCCTGCGCCTGGCCGAGCGCCACGCACTCGGTCGTCGGGCCGGAGCGGATGTTCACGTAGTTCGTGTTGGTGCCGCCCGCGGCGTTGTCCTTGTTGGACCAGCCGGGGTTGTAGCAGGCGGCGGCGGCTTCCGGCGCGGCCACGGCGGCCGTGGTCGGCAGGACAAGGCCGCCGGTGGCCGCGACGGCACCGACGGCCACCGCGGCGAGCTTCGTCCGAAGACGCATCGATCTCTCCTGAACTCTTGGTCGTTCCCGCCCGGCGATGCGCGGGGCGGGCCGGTTCGTTCGTTCGAGTACGGAGAAAGAATTGCCCGGAGAAGAGAAAGCGTTCAATGGGCTGACGCGGTGTCGGCTTCTTTTCGGTGGTGCCTTTTCGGCGGGCGCGGGAAGTATTTCGAGACTGTTGCGACTGATTTCCTGTGCTCGTCCGCTTCCTCCGGTCTCCGGCATTCCGAACGCGTGACGGGGAGCGGTGAGCGGGGCAGCGGAATTCCGGTCCGTCGGATCCGCCGGTTCCGGCCCGGGCGGAACAACGGGAAGCGGCCATCCCGGCGCGGGGTGGAACCCCGACCAGGTTGGCCGCTTCCCCGGGGCGCGCGAGGGGGCGCATTCGGGAGCCGTCCGGACGGTGCGTTCACGTGCCGGACAGGGCCACCGTCGGGGCCAGGCGGCTCGCCCGTACCGCCGGATAGAGGCCCGCGACCATCCCGATCACCAGCGTCGCCCCCACCCCCGCCGCCGTCGCCCACACCGGGACCACCGTCGGCCAGCCCCGGCTCAGCGCGTACGCCGCCGTGATCGCCGTCCCCAGGACCGTCCCGCCCAGACCGCCGATCACCGACAGGAGCAGGGACTCCGTGACGAACTGGGTGCGGATCTGGCTCCGGGTGGCGCCGAGGGCCCGGCGCAGCCCGATCTCGGGGCGCCGTTCGAGCACCGAGATCACCATCGTGTTCCCGACACCGACCCCGCCGACCAGGAGCGCGACCCCGCCGAGGCCGAGGAGCAGCCCGGTCAGCGCCGACTCGGTGGCCTCGCGGGCCGCGAGCGCGTCCGACGGGCGGGAGACCTGCACCTCCCCGGGCTTCGCCGGGTTCGCCGTGGCCGCGAGCACGCCCCGTACCGCCGCGACCGCGCTGTCCTCCGTACGGACGTACACCGTCGACGGATGGCCGTCGAACCGCAGGTACGTCCGGGCCGCCGGCCCGCCGACGAGCGCCGCGCCGTCCAGCTCCGGAGCGAGCGGTACGGGATCGAGGACGCCGACCAGCGAGAACCAGCGGCCGCCGATCCAGAGCCGGGTCCCCGGGGTGTACACGTCGAGCCGCTGTGCCGCCGTCGCCCCCAGGACGACCGCCGGATAGCGCTCGGTGGCCGCGTCCAGCCAGCGGCCCCGCCGCACCTGGCCGCCGACCGCGGGGAGCAGCCCGTCGTCCGCCGCCAGGACGCTGAGGGAGCCGGTGCGGCCGACCGCGATCCGCTCGTTGCGGTAGACCTTCGCGTCGACGGTGCCGGTGGCGGCGGCCTCGCGGACCGGCGGGATGCGGTCGATCATCCGGACCGCCTCGGCCGGGAGCTTCGTCTGCCGCCCGCTCAGGGTGGCGCCGGGCGCGACCCGCAGGAGGTTGGTGCCGAGCGCGTCGAGCCGGCGGTCCACCTCCGCCTGGCCCGAGCCGGAGATGCCGACCACCGCGATCATGGCGGCCACGCCGATCGCGATGCCGAGCGCGGAGAGGAACACCCGCAGCGGGCGGGTGCGCAGGCCGGTGCCGCCGAGCCGGACGACGTCGGCCGGGCGGAGCCGGGCCGGGCGCAGGACGGTGCTCCGGCCGCCGCCGCGTGACCTCTCTCGGGGGGCGGGGATCATCCGTGGGCTCCGATCGCCGGTCGCGCGCGGTCGTCCGCGACCACCCGGCCGTCGCGCATCTCGATACGGCGGGGGAGGGCGGCCGCGATCTCCCGGTCGTGGGTGATGACGACGACCGTCGTGCCCGAGGCGTGCAGCTCCCGCAGGAGCGCCAGGACGGCCGCCCCCGACGCGGAGTCCAGGTTCCCCGTCGGCTCGTCCGCGAGCAGGACCGCCGGGCCGCCGACCACCGCCCGGGCCGCGGCCACCCGTTGGCGTTCGCCGCCGGACAGCTGGTGCGGCAGGTGATGGACCCGGTGGCTGAGCCCGACCCGGTCCAGGGCCGCCGCCGCCCGCGCCCGGCGGCGGCGCAGCGGCACCCCGGCGTACAGCAGGCCGTCCGCGACCGAGTCCAGGACCGGGACGCCGACCGCCAGGTGGAACTGCTGGAAGACGAAGCCGATCCGGGTGGCCCGCAGCGCGGACACCTCCCGGTCCGTCAGCTCCGCCACGTCGTGGCCGTCGACCAGGACGTGGCCCGTCGAGGGCCGGTCGAGGCTGCCCATCAGGTTCAGCATGCTGGACTTGCCGGAGCCCGACGGGCCCACGATCGCGACGAGTTCGCCCCGGTGGACCCGCAGGCTCACGTCCCGGACCGCCGTCACCCCGCCGGGGTACGTCTTCGAGACCGCGCGGAACTCCACGACGGCCTCCGGGATGGTGCCCGTGCTCACTGCGGGATCCTCACCTTCAGGCCCGCGCGGAGCGCCGGGCCGCTGACCTCCACCATGCCGTCGGCGAAGAGGCCCGTGCGGGCGGTGACGAACCGGCCGTCCTCGGTCTCCAGGCCGTGCCCGCCCTCGGCCAGCGCCACCAGGGCGGCCACCGGGACGGCCAGGACGTTCTCGCGCTTCCGTCCCACGTACTCGACGGAGACCGGCCCGCTCTCCAGGCGGCCCAGGGAGCGCTGGTCGGCGACGGTGATCGTGACCGGGACGGTGGGCGGCTGGTCGCCGCCTCCCTCGGGTGCGGTCGCCCGTCTGCCGATCGCCGCGACCTCGCCCTTCACGGGGGTGCCGTCGGGCAGGCCGACGGTGACCCCGGCGCCGCGCACGGCCCAGGAGGCCTCCTGCGCGGAGGCGTTGACGACGACCTTGCGGGTGGTGCCGGTGTAGCCGAGGACGTTGTCGCCGGCCGCCGAGCCGAGGCGGACGCCGGGCTGGCCGAGCCGGATCCGGCCGGAGGCGTACACGACGTCTCCGAGGCCGACCCGGCCGGTCTCGGGCAGGCCCAGGGATTTCTGCCAGCGCTTGACGGCCCGTTCGGTGCCGGAGGTGAACTGCTCGTCGACGGTGAAGCCGGTGTAGCCGAGCGCGGCGAGGTTGGACTCGAACTGGAGGACGTCCATGCCACGGAGGGGCTGGGGCGGTGGCGGCGGCTGCTGGGGCTGCGGCGGCGCGGCGGGTGGAGCCGTACGGGCTCCCCCCTTGCCTCCGGCTTCCCCCTTGCCTCCGGCGCCTTGTTGGCCTCCGGCGCCCCCCGACGCCGGAGGGGTCGTGGTCCCGGTGTCCGGGGTTCCGCCTCCCGTCCGCATGCCCAGCTCGCGGTACATCGGCAGGGTCCCGTAGAGCAGGACCACCGGGCGGTCGTCCACGCGGAGCAGGGTGTCCCCGCGTTCGGCGGTCGTGCCCGGCTCCGGGAGCCAGGTGACGGTGCCGGTGGCCTTGACCGGCAGCGGGATCTCCGGCCCGTACCCCAACTCGCCGTCCACCTTGGTGCGTTCGACGAGGGTCGCCTTCGTGACCGGGACCGTGGAGCCCGCCCTCGGCGGGGCGGCCGGGCCCTCGTCCTCCCCGCCGCCGAGGCCGAGCGCGCCGACGACGGCGACCGCCGCGACCACGACGACGGCGGTGGCGACGAGGACGGTACGGCTCCGTCGGCGGCCGGGGGCGCGCGGGGGAGCCGTCGCCTTCTGCTCCGGCTCCACCTCCGCTCCCTGCGTCCCTTCCGCCGCCTCCGCCGCCTCGCTCCGCTCCGTGAAGATCTCGCTCATCGCCGGTCAGCCCTTGCCCGGGCCCTGATCGACGGGGTCTCCGATGATCGGCGCGCAGGTGCGGGCGGCCCGTCTGGCGGCGGCGGTGCCGGAGTCCCACTGGACGTCCCCGTACACCCGGCCGTCGGGCTCGGGGTCGGGGAAGTCGGGGGCGCCGTTCTTCTGCATGCAGTCGGCGTACTCGACCTGCGTCTTGATCTGCTCGGGGGTGAGCTTGGGGGCGAGCCGGCGCTCGATCTCGACGGGGACCGCCGGGTTGAGCGCGGAGCACTTCTGGGAGGCCTTGAGGTAGGTCGGGTTCTTCTTGAGGGTGCGGGCGTCGCCCAGTTCGACCTGGCCGTCGGCGTCGGGGTCGGGGGCGTCGACGTGGTTCTGGCGCAGGCACTTCACCCAGGCCCGCTTGGCCTCGACGTACGCGGCGACCTCGTCCTTGCCGCCGCCGCTTCCTCCACCGCTGCCGCCGCCCGCCGTGGCCTTGCCCGTACCGGCGGAGGAGGGGCCGTCGGCGGCCGTCGGGATCTTCCCGGCCCCGTCGTCCCCGCCCCCGCCGCAGCCGGTCAGCGCGAACGCCGTGACCGCCGCGGCGGCGGCGAGCAGCACGCGGTTCGTCCTCATCGGTTCTCCCGTCCCTCGATTGGTGCGGCGACCGTAGGACGGAGGTCATGAAGAACCGTTGAAGAACCTGTCAGGCGATCATGAGGCCGGTTCCCCGGGGCGCAGCCGCCGGTCGAGGGCCAGGGACAGTTCGGCCTCCACCACGCTCTTGGCGAGCGGGCGCAGCCGCTCCACGTCGCCCTCGGAGGCGTAGGCGCCGAGGAGTTCGGCGAAGAGCCCGGCGAGGGCCTCGGCGTGCTCGCGGACGCGGGCGCCCGCCTTGAGGACCTCGGCGAGCGGGACGCCCTCCCGGACCAGGGCGGCGGAGACGTCGAGCAGCCGTCGGCTGACGTGGACGATCTCCTCGCCGTCGGTGACGAGATAGCCGAGGTCGAGCGCGGCGGCGAGGTTCTCGGCGGTGACCTCGCCGGCGAAGTGGTCGGCGAGCTCCTCGGGGGTGAGCCGGACCGGCTCCTCCTCGGAGGGCGCGGGGAGGGCGAGGACCTCGCGGACGCCCCGGCCGCTCTCGAAGGCGGTGGTGAGGTCGGCGATGCCGTTGAGGGTGTGGCCGCGCTCCAGGAGGGCGGCGATGGTGCGCAGCCGGGCCAGGTGGTTGTCGTCGTACCAGGCGATCCGGCCTTCGCGGCGGGGCGGCGGGATCAGTCCGCGCTCGCGGTAGAACCGCAGGGTGCGCACGGTGATCCCGGCGGCGGCGGCCAGCTCGTCCATGCGGTACTCGCGGTGATCGCGCTCCCCGTCGCCCGCGGTGCCGTTCGCCGTCTCGCGCTCCCCGTCGCCCGCCGTGCCGTTCGCCGTCCCGCGCCCGCCGTCGCTCGCGGTGCCGTTCGGCGCGTCGCCCGCGGTGCCGTTCGCCGTCTCTTCTGTCACACCCGCCAGCCTAAGTTGTACCGCCGGTAACTTTCCCCCGTCGTACCCCTACCGCTCGGTATGGAGCTGCTCTACAGTCCCCACTGTGCCAGTGATTGCTGGCGGAATCATGGCCGGGCGCACGGGAGGCGGCATGGCGAAGCACGAGCACGTACGGGTGGCGGTGATCGGGTCGGGATTCGGCGGCATCGGGGCCGCCGTCCGGCTGCGCCGTGAGGGGATCACCGACTTCGTCGTCCTGGAACGGGCCGACTCCGTGGGCGGCGCCTGGCGCGACAACAGCTATCCCGGCTGCGCCTGCGACGTCCCCTCCCACCTCTACTCCTTCTCCTTCGCGCCCAACCCGGACTGGCCCCGCACCTTCTCCGGGCAGCGCCACATCCGGGCCTACCTGGAGCACGTCACCGACACCTTCGGGATCCGTCCGCACCTGCGCCTGAACCACGAGGTGCTGAAGGCGACGTGGGACGCCGAGGCGCTGCGCTGGGAGATCGAGACCAGCGGCGGCCGCTTCAGCGCCGAGGTCCTCGTCTCCGCCGGCGGGCCGCTCTCCGACCCGAAGATCCCCGACATCCCGGGCCTCGCCGACTTCCCCGGCAAGGTCTTCCACTCCGCGCGGTGGGACCACGACTACGACCTCCGCGGCAAGCGCGTCGCCATGGTCGGCACCGGCGCCTCCGCCATCCAGATCGTGCCCGAGATCCAGCGCGAGGTCGGGCGGCTCACGCTCTTCCAGCGGACGCCCCCGTGGGTCATGCCCCGCATGGACCGCGCGATCAGCGGCGCCGAGCGCTGGCTGCACCGCGCGCTCCCGGCCACCGCGACCCTGCGCCGGGGCATCCTCTGGGGCATCCGCGAGCTCCAGGTCGGCGCCTTCACCAAGCACCCGAACGAGCTGGGCCTGGTCGAGAAGCTCGCCAAGGCGAACATCGCGCGGTCGATCAAGGACCCCGTGCTGCGGGCCAAGCTGACGCCCTCGTACCGCATCGGCTGCAAGCGCATCCTGCTGTCGAACGCGTACTACCCGGCGCTCGCCGAGCCCAACGTCGACGTCGTCGCCTCCGGCCTCCGCGAGGTCCGCGGCTCGACCGTGGTCGCCGCCGACGGCACCGAGACCGAGGTCGACGCGATCGTGTTCGGCACGGGCTTCCACGTCACCGAGATCCCGATCGCCGAGCGGATCGTCGGCGCAGAGGGGCACACTCTCGCCGAGTCCTGGAAGGACGGCGTCCAGGTGCTGCGCGGGGCCACCTCCGGCGGCTTCCCCAACCTCATGATGATCATCGGGCCGAACACCGGCCTCGGGAACTCCTCCATGATCCTCATGATCGAGTCCCAGCTGAACTACCTGGCCGACTACCTCCGCCAGCTCGACATCCTCGGCGGGCGCGCCGCCCTCGCCGTCCGCCCCTCCGCCGTCAACGCCTGGAACCGCAAGGTCCAGGCCCGGATGGAGCGGACCGTGTGGAAGGCCGGCGGCTGCAACAGCTGGTACCTCGACGCCAGCGGCCGCAACACCACCCTGTGGCCGGGCACCACGGCCGAGTTCCGGCGCGAGACCCGGCAGGTCGACCTCTCCGAGTACGAGGTGATCCGCGCGCCCAAGCCGGCCCCCGGGCCCGCCCGTACCCCCCGCAAGAAGGAGACCGCCAAGTGACGCTCCAGAGCCTTCCCGCCCCCCGCGTGCTCACCGCCGTCTCCGCCGACGGCACGCCCCTTCACGTCGAGGTGTACGGCCCCGAGGACGCGCCCGCCGTCGTCCTCTCCCACGGCTGGACCTGCTCGATCGACTTCTGGGCCGAGCAGATACGGTCCCTCGCCGCCGACCACCGGGTCATCGCCTACGACCAGCGCGGCCACGGCCGGTCCCCCGCGCCCGCCGCGACCGGCGGCGCCGGCTACTCCACGACGGCGCTCGCCGACGACCTGGAGGCGGTGCTCGCCGCCACCCTCGGCCCCGGCGAACGGGCCGTCCTGGCCGGCCACTCCATGGGCGGCATGACGATGATGGCGGCCGCCGCCCGGCCCGGCTTCCGGGCGCACGCCGCCGCCGTCCTGCTCTGCTCCACCGGCCCCTCCCGGCTGACCTCCGAGGCCACCGTCGTACCGCTCGGGCCCGGCGGCCTGCGCACCCGCCTCACCCGGGCCGTCCTCGGTGCGAAGGCGCCGCTCGGCCCGGTCAACGCCGTCTCGAAGAAGATCCTCAAGTACGCGACGATGGGACCGGGTTCGGCGCCCGAGCGGGTCGAGACCTGCGCCCGGATCGTGCACGCCTGCCCGCGCGGCGCCCGGTACGGCTGGTCGCAGGTCCTGGCCGGCCTCGACCTCGAACCGGGCCTGCGGGAGCTGCGGCTGCCGGTGACCGTGCTCGTCGGCACCGCCGACCGGCTCACCCCGTCCGTCCACGCCCATGCGATGGTGGAGGCGCTGCCGCACTGCACGGGCCTGGTCCAGCTGGCCGGCATGGGCCACATGACACCGGTGGAGGCCCCGGAGGCCGTCACCGCGCAGATCCGCGAACTGACCCTCACGTACCTGGGCGTGAAGGAGAACGAGGAGGCAGGGGCATGAGCAGGGTGAGCCTGGAAGGGCAGGTCGCGGTCGTCACCGGCGGGGCCCGCGGGGTCGGGGAGCTCCTCGCCCGCAAGCTCTCCGCGCGCGGTGCGAAGATCGCGCTCGTCGGCCTGGAGCCGGAGCAGCTCAAGGAGGTCGCCGGGCGGCTGCACACCGAGGCCGACTGGTGGCACGCCGACGTCACCGACCACGAGGCGATGGCCCGGGTCGCGGCCGAGGTGAAGGAGCGGTTCGGGAAGGTCGACATCGTCGTCGCCAACGCCGGTGTCGCGGCGGGCGGTCCGTTCGTCGACTCCGACCCGGCCGCCTGGCGGCGGGTCATCGAGGTCAACCTGATCGGCGGTGCGGTCACCGGCCGGGCGTTCCTGCCGGTCCTCATGGAGTCCCGCGGGTACTTCCTCCAGATCGCCTCGCTCGCGGCCCTCACCCCGGCCCCGATGATGACGGCGTACTGCGCCTCCAAGTCGGGTGTCGAGGCCTTCGCGCACAGCCTGCGCGCCGAGGTCGCGTACAAGGGAGTGAAGGTCGGCGTCGGCTATCTGTCGTGGACCGACACGGACATGGTGCGGGGCGCGGACCAGGACGACGTGATGAAGGAGCTGCGGCAGCGGCTGCCGTGGCCGTCGAACCGCACGTACCCCCTCGGCCCGGCCGTCGACCGGATCGTGGCGGGCATCGAGCGGCGCTCGGCCCATGTGTACGCGCAGTGGTGGCTGCGCGGGATGCAGTCGGTCCGCGGTTACCTGCCGAGCCTGATCGCCACGGTCGGACAGCGCGAGATGCGGCGCTTCGAGCCGCGCCTGAGCTCGGTCTCCAAGGGCCTGGTGGGCGCGGGCGGCGCGGCCGACGAGCAGGCGCGGACGGAGGGTTCCTCACCCCGGTAGCCGTCCGTAATCGACCGACATGCGTGCGTTGTCCTGACGTGTCAGTCTGATGAGGCCCTAGGGGCGGAGTCCCGCCCCGTTCCCCTCACACCCTTCTAGGAGTGAACCCGCATGGGCATCAAGGACGAGATGCAGAACAAGGCACAGCAGACGAAGAAGAAGATGCAGGGCGCGAAGGACGAGGCCTCCCAGCGTGCCTCCAAGGGCCGCGAGCGCTCCGAGGAGGAGATGCGCCGGGCCCAGCAGGAGGCCCAGGACCGCATGGACATGGACTACGACGCCTGACGTCGGCCCGTCCTTGACGAAGGCGCACCCGGGAACACCGGGTGCGCCTTCGTCCGTGCGTGGGGAACCGACGGGGCCGAAAAGTTGTACGCACCGGGCGGCGGATCTTCGTACGGTGGCGCCCATGGCCGTACTCGAGCGACTCCGATCCGACCACGCGCCCGCGCTGCTCGCCTTCGAGCGGGAGAACCGGGGGTACTTCGCCGCGTCCGTGCCCGACCGGGGGGACGCGTACTTCGCCGACTTCGCGGAGCGGCACCGGGCGCTGCTCGACGAGCAGGAGACCGGGACGATCCACTTCCACGTCCTCGTGGGGGAGGGCGGGGAGGTCCTCGGGCGGTTCAACCTGGTGGACGTCGCCGACGGGGCCGCCGAGCTGGGCTACCGGGTGGCCGAGCGGGCGGCGGGGCGCGGGGTGGCGACGGCCGGGGTGCGGGAGGTGTGCCGGCTGGCCCGGGAGGAGTACGGGCTGAGCCGGCTGACCGCCGTCACGACCCTCGACAACGCGGGGTCGAGGGCCGTGCTCGGGCGGGTCGGGTTCGGTGCGGTGGGGAGCGTGACCCTCGGCGACGGTGAACCCGGCACCGCCTACGAGGTGGATCTGAGCGCCGTCTAGGGCCTGTCCGGCCCTGATCCGCCGGACAGGCCCTCAGGCGCCCTCGGCGGGAGCTTCGGGCGGGAGCGGTCCGGGAGGGACTCGTAGCCCGGGGGGCTCGCCGCCGGGGTCTCGTCCAGGAGGGCGAGGGCGACGTGGACGGCGTCGTCGAGCTGGGCGTACCGGCCCTCGGCCCAGTCGAGGGGGGTGCGGAGGACCGCGAGGTCGGGTTCGACGCCGTGGTTCTCCAGGGACCAGCCGTACTTGGGGAACCAGGCCGCGTTCATCGGCACCGTGATCTGCGTGCCGTCGCCGAGCCGGTGGCGGCCGGTCATGCCGACGACCCCGCCCCAGGTGCGCTGTCCGACGACCGGGCCGAGGCCGAGCAGCTTGAACGCGGCGGTGATCATGTCGCCGTCGGAGGAGGTGGCCTCGTCGGCGAGGGCGACGACGGGGCCGCGCGGCGCGTTGGAGGCGTACGACACGGGCTGGGCGTTCCTCGTGAGGTCCCAGCCGAGGATCCGGCGGGTGAGTTTCTCTATGACCAGCTCGCTGATGTTGCCGCCGGCGTTGCCGCGCACGTCGACGATGAGGGCCGGCCGGGAGACCTCCATGCGCAGGTCGCGGTTGAACTGGGCCCAGCCGGAGCCGCCCATGTCGGGGATGTGGAGGTAGCCGCAGCGGCCGCCGCTGATCTCCCGTACGACCGCACGGCGTTTGGCGACCCAGTCCTGGTAGCGCAGGGGCCGCTCGTCGACGAGGGGGACGACGGCGACGCGGCGGGCGGGGCCCTCGCCCTCGGCGGGGGTGAAGGTGAGCTCGACGGTGGTGCCGCCGGTGCCGGAGAGCAGCGGGTAGGGGCCGGTGACGGCGTCGACGGGCCGGCCGTCGACGTGGGTGAGGACGGCGCCCTCGCGGATGCCGGTGCCGGCGAGCGGGGAGCGGGCCTTGGAGTCGGAGGACTCGCCGGGCAGGATGCGCCTGACCGTCCAGCCGGTGTCCCGGGGGACGAGGTTGGCGCCGAGCAGGCCCATCGGCCGCTGGTAGTGCGGGGGGCCCTCGTTGCGGCGGGCGGGGGTGACGTAGGCGTGCGAGGTGCCGAGTTCGCCCATGACCTCGCGGAGCAGGTCGGCGAACTCGTCGGGGGACGCGACCCGTTCGACGAGGGGGCGGTACTGGTCGAGGACGGCCGTCCAGTCGACGCCGCCCATGTCGGGCTCCCAGAAGTAGGCGCGGACGATCCGGCCTGCCTCGTCGAAGGCCTGCCGCCATTCGGCGCCGGGGTCGATCTCGTGCAGGATGCGCCGCAGGTCCAGGTAGACGGTGGAGTCGCCGTCCCCGGACTCGGTGGCGGGCACGGCCCGCAGTTCGCCCTCGTCGGCGACGACGAGCCGGGTGCCGTCGCCGCTGACCGCGAACCAGTCGAGGTCCTTGGCGAGTTCGCTCTTGCGGGCCTTGGTGATGGAGAAGTGCTCCAGGGTGGGTTTGCCGGAGGTGTCGGCCGGGTTGGCGAAGGTCTCGCCGAGCGCGCCGGAGATCGGCCAGCGCAGCCAGACCAGGCCGCCGCCGCTGACCGGGTGCAGCGCCGAGTACTTGGAGGCGCTGACCGGGAAGGGCGTGACCCGCTCGGGGAGTCCCTCGATCTCGACGGTGACCGTGCCGTCGGCGCTCTCGGTGTCGTCGTCGGCGGGGTCGAGGCCGCCGGCCGCCGGGCGCCCGTCGGGGAGCAGCGCGAAGGGGGAGGGCGTGGCGGAGGAGAGCGGGACGAGGTAGGGGCGGCAGCCGAGCGGGAAGGACAGGTCGCCGGTGTGGACGTCGTACACCGGGTCGAAGCCGCGCCAGGAGAGGAAGGCGAGGTAGCGGCCGTCGCGGGTGAAGACCGGGTTCTCGTCCTCGAAGCGGCCGTTGGTGACGTCGACGACGGTGCGGGCGCCGGGGCCCGAGATCCGGGCCATCTTGATGGAGCGCAGGGAGCGGCCGATGCCGGGGTGGGACCAGGTCAGCCAGTCGCCGTCGGGGGAGAAGGCGAGGTCGCGGACGGGGCCGTTGACGGACCGGATCAGTTCGGTGACCCCGCCGGTGGACTCCGCACCGGTGGACTCCGCACCGGTGGACTCCCCGTCGGTGGACTCCTCACCGGTGGACTCCCCGTCGGTGGACGCCTCGCCGGTGGTCTCCTCGCCGTCGGACTCCTCCGTCGTGTCGAGGAGCAGGAGCCGGCCGTCGTGGGAGGCGATCGCGAGCCGTTCGCCGTCCGGGTCGGCGACCATCTCCTCGACCCGGCCGAGGTCGCCGGAGGCGAGGCGGCGGGGCGGCCGGTCGCCGCTGGCACGCGGGAGGTAGGCGACCTCGACGGCGTCCTCGCCGTCGGCGTCGGTGACGTACGCGACCTGGCCGCTGCTGCCGAGCATCTCGGGGAGCCGGACGCGGACGCCGGGGGTGTCGATGATGGTGCGGGCGGGGCCGTCGCGGTGGGTGAGCCAGTAGAGGCTGCCGCGTACGGAGACGGCGGAGGCGCGGCCGGTCTCGTCGACGGAGACCGCGTCGACGTGGTGGGCGGCCGGCACCTGGTAGGAGCGGCGGCCGACGCGCTGGCCGCCGAGCCGCACCTCCAGTCTGCGGGGGCGGGCGTCGGCGGCGAGGGAGTCGACGATCCACAGGTCGCCGGCGCACTGGTAGACGATCCGGTGCCCGTCGCTGGAGGCGTGCCGGGCGTAGAAGTCGTCGTGGTCGGTGTGGCGGCGCAGGTCGGTGCCGTCGGGCAGGCAGGAGTAGACGTTGCCGATGCCCTCGTGGTCGGAGAGGAAGGCGATCCGGCCGCCGACGGTCATGGGGGCGTCGAGGTGGCCGCCGATGTCGGGAAGGAGCCGTTCGCCGTGGAGCCAGAGGCGGCCGGTGGCGCCGCCGAGGTAGCGCTTCCAGGAGGCCGGTTCGTGCGGCGGCGTGCCGGTGAGGAGGAGCGATCGACGGTCGCCGCCGGTTCCGCAGATCGCGGGGTCGCCGGTGACGGCGATGTCCGAGACGGGGCCCCAGGGCAGGCGGAGGCCGGGGGAGCCGTCGGTGGGGACGGTGTAGGCCCAGGAGTAGTACGAGAAGGGCTGGCCGTGCGAGGAGACGGCGAGGATGTCGGAGCGGCCGTCCTTGTCGGGGGGCGTCCAGCCGCAGACCCGGGTGTCGGTGGAGCCCCAGTAGGTCAGCCGCCGGGCGGGGCCGCCGTCGATGGGGGCGAGATGGATCTCGGGGTCGAGGCTGCGCCAGTTCGTGTACGCGACGTGCCGGCCGTCCGGCGAGAAGCGCGGGTGGCCGACCCGCGTCCGGTCGACCGTGAGGCGCCAGGCCCGGCCGGGGCGGTGGCCCTCGGGGACGAGCGGGGCGATCCACAGGTCGTCCTCGGCGGCGAAGCACAGCAGGTCGTCGTGGAGGTGCGGAAAACGGAGATACGCGACGTCGTCACTCACCTCATCATGCTTTCCGCGCGGACGGGGTGAGGCAACTCGTACGTGTATGCGGGCGTCCTGTCCTGTGTCCTTTCCTCTGTCCTTCCCGTGCGTGCCCGTGTGGGCCAGGACACGTACGAAACGGTTTCGTTTCGTTGGCGGCGGGGGTATCTTCGTACTGTACGAAACCGTTTCGTTCGGTCCGGAGGTTCCGCATGGCTCGCAGCAGGCTCACTCCCGAGCGGGAGTCCGAGCTGTACGGAGCCGTGCTCGAACTCCTCCGCGAAGTCGGCTACGACGCCCTCACCATGGACGCCGTCGCCGCCCGCACCCACTCCAGCAAGGCCACCCTCTACCGCCAGTGGGGGAGCAAGCCGGAGCTGGTCGCCCGGGCGCTGCGCGCGAACAAGCCCGTCGACCTCAACGAGATCGACACCGGCTCGCTGCGCGGCGACATCGAGGCGATGCTCGACCGGACCGACGACTGCCAGATGGACAAGGACGCCGCACTGATGCGGGGCCTCGCCCATGCCGTCCACACCAACCCCGAACTGCACCGGGCGCTGCGCGAGCTGCTCATCGAACCCGAGATGAACGGCCTCGACGAGGTGCTGCGCCGAGCGGTCCGCAGGGGCGAGATCGACGCCGGGAACCCGGCGCTGAAACTCGTCCCGCACATGCTGATCGGTGCGTTCATCGCCCGGCCGCTGATCGAGGATCAGCCGGTCGACCGCGCCTTCCTCAGCGCCTACTTCGACGCCGTCGTGCTCCCCTCACTCGGCGTCTGACACCCCGCACCACCCTCTGCACCACCTCCTGCTCCACCTGACGTCGCACCGCTCACGCCGTCGGGCCGGCTCCCCATGCCCTGTCCCACACACCCTGGGAGTACGCCCCCGTGGCCACGTTCCTCTACAAGTTGGGCCGCACCGCCTTCCGGCGCCGACGGCTCGTCGCCCTCCTCTGGGTGGCGCTCCTCGCGATCGCCGGCGTCGGTGCCGCCACCGCTTCCACGCCCACCTCCAGTTCCTTCTCGATCCCCGGCACCGAGGCCCAGCGCGCCTTCGACCTGCTCGAAGAGCGCTTCCCCGGCGCCGGAGCCGACGGGGCCACCGCCCGCGTCGTCTTCAAGGCCCCCGCGGGCGAGAAGATGACCGACCCGGCGCACAAGGCCGTCGTCGAGGAGACCGTCGCCGCGCTCAAGTCCGGCTCGGACCAGATCGTCCAGGTCACCGACCCGTACACCGCGCACGCCGTCTCGCAGAACGGCTCCACCGCCTACGTCTCGGTCTCCTACAAGGTCAACGGGATGGAGCTGACCGACGCGACCCGTGAGGCCCTCAAGGACGCCGGTCACGACGCCCAGGGCAAGGGGCTGACCGTCGAGATCGGCGGCGACGCCCTCCAGACCATGCCCGAGCAGGGCGCGAGCGAGGCCATCGGCATCGTCCTCGCCGGCATCGTGCTCGTCATCACCTTCGGCTCGCTCGTCGCGGCCGGGCTCCCGCTGCTCACCGCGGTCATCGGCGTCGGCATCGGCGTCTCGTCGATCACCGCGCTCGCGAACGTCCTGGACCTCGGCACCACCACCTCCACGCTCGCGTCGATGATCGGCCTCGCCGTCGGCATCGACTACGCCCTCTTCATCGTCTCCCGCTACCGGGCGGAGCTCGCCGACGGCCGGACGAAGGAGGACGCCGCCGGGCGCGCCGTCGGCACCGCCGGCTCCGCCGTCGTCTTCGCCGGACTCACCGTCGTCATCGCCCTGGTCGGCCTGGCCGTCGTCAACATCCCGATGCTGACGAAGATGGGCTTCGCCGCCGCCGGCACGGTCGTGATCGCCGTACTCATCGCGCTCACCCTGATCCCGGCGCTGCTCGGCTTCGCCGGGAACAAGGTCGTCGGCCGCAAGCAGCGCAAGGGCACGGCTCCCGCGAAGAGCGACAAGCCCAACGGCGGCACCCGCTGGGCCCGCTTCGTCATCCGCCGCCCGCTGATGGTGCTGATCGTCGGCGTCCTCGGCCTCGGCGCGATCGCCGTGCCCGCCGCGTCGCTGGAGATGGGCCTGCCGGACGACGGCGTCAAGCCGACCTCCACCTCCGAGCGCCGGGCGTACGACGCGCTGTCCGAGGGCTTCGGCCCCGGCTTCAACGGCCCGCTGCTCGTCGTCGTGGACGGCGACAAGGCGACCGCCGACCGTACGGTCTCCACGATCAAGGGCCTCGACGGCTGGGCCGCGGTCACCCCGGCCACCCCGAACAAGGCCGGCGACGCCGCCATGATCACGGTGATCCCGAAGGACCGCCCGTCCTCGACCGCCACCGAGGGCCTGGTCCACGACATCCGCGACGCCACCGGCGACGACGTCCTCGTCACCGGCGCCACCGCGATGAACATCGACTTCTCGCAGAAGATGAACGACGCGCTCGTGCCGTACCTGGCGCTCGTCGTCGGTCTCGCCTTCGTGCTCCTGACCCTGGTCTTCCGCTCGGTCCTCGTCCCGCTGAAGGCGGCCCTCGGCTTCCTGCTCTCGGTGGTCGCCGCCCTCGGCGCGGTCGTCGCGGTCTTCCAGTGGGGCTGGCTCGGCAGCCTCTTCGGGGTCGAGCAGACCGGCCCGATCATGTCGATGATGCCGATCTTCATGGTGGGCGTCGTCTTCGGTCTCGCGATGGACTACGAGGTCTTCCTCGTGACCCGGATGCGCGAGGCGTACGTGCACGGCGAGCGGCCCGGCGAGGCGATCGTGACCGGCTTCCGGCACAGCGCCCGGGTGGTCACCGCCGCCGCGGTGATCATGATCGCGGTCTTCTCCGGCTTCATCGGCATGGACGACCAGATGGTCAAGATGATCGGCTTCGGCCTGGCCGCCGCCGTCCTCTTCGACGCCTTCGTGGTCCGCATGGCGATCGTCCCGGCCGTCCTCGCGCTCCTCGGCCACAAGGCCTGGTGGCTGCCGAAGTGGCTCAGCAGGATCCTGCCGAACGTGGACGTGGAGGGCGAGGGCCTCGCCGCGCCGGCCGGTGAGCCCGGCGCGACGAAGCCGGACCTCGTGAAGGTCTGATCCGCGGCCCGCTCCGTACGGACGCCGTCAGTGTGTCGTCATCGACGACGTACTGGCGGCGTACGTGTGTTTGAGGAAGCGCGACAGGGCCGTCGTGTCGAACTGCACGACCGTGACGCCGTCGTCCTGGTGGAGCTCGACGACCGTCTGCACCCGGCCGCACGGCCAGACGCCGATGTCGCCGCGGCGGGTCGGGGTGCGCATGCCCGTCTCCAGGACGGCGCGCGGGAAGGTCCACTCGACGGCGTCGGGGAAGACGAAGCGGACGGTTGTGGGGGATTGGTCGGCGTCGTAGCGGAGGGCCACCGGGACGGGGCGGGAGAGGGGGGCGTCGCTGATGATGCGTCCCTTGGCATGGTCGTCGACTGCGTGATCGTCTACGGCAACCATGGTGACTCCTCACCCTTTGTCCTGTATCTACCAATGTCCCACTCCTTCCCGGCGGGGGCGCGGTGCATGCGTGGGAGGCGCGAGGTGTGGGAGGGGTCACGTGCGCCGGTTCTTGTGAGTGATGTGCTCTTGCGAGCTCTTTGCAGGAAGGTCTTAGAATTCCGGACGTGCATGTACCTGACGGATTCATCAACGCCCCCGTATCGGCCGCCGCCGGTGCCGTCGCCGCCGGCGCCGTCGCCATCGGCCTGCGCGGAGCCCGCCGCGAGCTGGACGAGCGCACCGCGCCCCTCGCCGGGCTCGTCGCGGCGTTCATCTTCGCCGTACAGATGCTGAACTTCCCGGTCGCCGCCGGGACCAGCGGGCACCTCCTCGGCGGCGCGCTCGCCGCGATCCTCGTCGGGCCCTGGACCGGCGTCCTGTGCATCGCCGTCGTCCTGCTCATGCAGGGCATCCTCTTCGCCGACGGCGGCCTCACCGCCCTCGGCGTGAACATCACCGTCATGGGCGTCGTCACCGTCGTCGTCGCCTACGCCCTCTTCCGCGGCCTGGTCCTCCTCCTGCCGCGCACCCGCCGCTCGGTGACCGTGGCCTCGTTCCTCGCCGCGCTCGTCTCCGTACCGGCCGCGGCCACCGTGTTCACCCTCATCTACGCGATCGGCGGCACCACCGACGTCCCCGTCTCCAAGGTCCTCACGGCCATGGTCGGCGTGCACGTCCTCATCGGCGTCGGCGAGGCCGTCATCACCATGCTGACCGTCGGCGCCGTCGTCGCCGTCCGCCCCGACCTGGTGTACGGCGCCCGCGGCCTGACCACGCCGCTCAAGCTCCGCGTCGACGGCGAGCTCGTCGACGCGGCCCCGGTCCCAGTCGCGAAGGGCTCCCCGAAGAAGCTGTGGATCGGCGGCCTCGTCACCGCCCTCGTCCTCGCCGGCTTCGTCTCCTTCTACGCCTCCGCCAGCCCCGACGGCCTGGAGAAGGTCGCCGCCGACCAGGGCATCGACAAGAACGTCGGGAAGCACGCCTCCGCCGACTCCCCGCTCGCCGACTACGGCGTCAAGGGCGTCGAGGCCCCCCGGCTCTCCGGCGGCCTCGCCGGGATGATCGGCGTCGGCGCCACCCTCGCCGTCGGCACGGGCGCCTTCTGGGTGGTCCGCCGCCGCAGGACCGCCGCCCTGGAGGCCTGACATGGGAGCGGGCCACGCCCACAGGCTCTACCGGCAGGGGCACTCGCCGGTCCACGCGCTGCCCCCGCACACCAAGCTCGCCGCCGTCCTCGGCTTCGTCGTGGTCGTCGTCTCGACGCCCCGCGAGGCCGTCTGGGCCTTCGCCCTCTACGCCGTCCTCCTCGCGGCCGTCGCGGCGAAGGCCCGGATCCCGGCCGGCTTCCTGCTGAAGCGGCTGCTGATCGAGATCCCGTTCGTCGCGTTCGCGCTGCTCATGCCCTTCGTGGTGCCCGGCGAGCAGACGACCGTCCTCGGCGTCTCCCTGTCGGTCCCCGGCCTGTGGGGCGCCTGGAACGTCCTCGCCAAGGGCACCCTCGGCGTCGCCGCCTCCGTGCTCCTCGCCTCCACCACCGAACTGCGGGCCCTGGTCCTCGGCCTCCAGCGGCTCAGACTGCCGCCGCTGCTCGTCCAGATCGCCTCGTTCATGATCCGGTACGGCGACGTCATCACCGACGAGATGCGCCGCATGTCCGTCGCCCGCCGCTCGCGCGGCTTCGAGGCGAAGGGCGTCCGCCACTGGGGCGTCCTCGCCAAGTCCGCCGGCGCGCTCTTCATCCGCTCGTACGAGCGCGGCGAACGCGTCCACCTCGCCATGGTCAGCCGCGGCTACACCGGCACCATGCCGGTCATCGACGAGGTGACCGCCACCCGCGCCCAGTGGACGTACGCCGCCGCCCTGCCGCTCACCGCACTCCTGATCTGCCTCCTGGGATGGACCCTGTGACACCTTCTCTTCAGGTCTCCGGCCTCGCGTACGCCTACCCCGACGGCCACCAGGCCCTCTTCGGCGTGGACCTGACCGTCGGCCGAGGCGAACGGGTCGCCCTCCTCGGCCCCAACGGCGCCGGCAAGACCACCCTCGTCCTCCACCTCAACGGCATCCTCGCCGGCGGCGCGGGCACCGTCACGGTCGCCGGGCTGCCCGTCGGCAAGCAGCACATGGCCGAGATCCGCCGCAAGGTCGGCATCGTCTTCCAGGACCCCGACGACCAGCTGTTCATGCCGACCGTCCGCGAGGACGTGGCCTTCGGCCCGGCGGCGGCGGGCCTCCGGGGCGCCGAGCTCGACGCGGTCGTCCTGCGCGCCCTGGAGAAGGTCGGGATGGCCGGGTTCGCCGACCGGCCCCCGCACCACCTCTCCTTCGGGCAGCGCCGCCGGGTCGCCGTCGCGACCGTCCTCGCCATGGAGCCGGAGATCCTCGTCCTCGACGAACCGTCCTCCAACCTGGACCCGGCCTCCCGCCGCGAGCTCGCCGACATCCTGCGGACCCTGGACGTCACCGTCCTCATGGTCACCCACGACCTGCCGTACGCCCTGGAGCTCTGCCCGCGCTCGGTGATCCTCAGCGAGGGCGTCATCGCCGCCGACGGCCCGACCGGCGGGATCCTCGCCGACGGGGAGCTGATGGCCCGGCACCGCCTGGAGCTGCCGTTCGGCTTCGTACCGCAGTCGGTGGCCTGACACCCCGGAATCGGACCCCGGCCGTCCACGTTGCACCATGGGAAGCCGGAAAACGAGCAGGGAGTGGTGGCACAGGTGGACGTCCAGGGCACGGTGGCGGCGGGCTGGGAGCCCGTCAGGGACGCGTTCCTGCGCAACTTCGAGCAGCGGGGCGAGCGCGGCGCGGCCGTCGCCGTCCACCGCGACGGCGTGCGGGTCGTCGACCTGTGGGCGGGCAGCCGCGACGCCGACGGTACGGAACCGTGGACGGCCGACACCGCGCAGGTCGTCCGCTCGGCCACCAAGGGCGTCGCCGCCGCCGTCCCCCTCCTCCTGCACCAGCGCGGGCTGCTCGACCTGGACGCCCCCGTCGCCTCGTACTGGCCCGACTTCAAGGCCCACGGCAAGGACCGGGTCACCGTACGGCAGCTCCTCGCGCACCGGGCGGGCGTCCCGGTCCTCGACCGGCCGCTCACCCTCGCCGAGGCGGTCGACCTTCCGACGGCGACCGCGGCGATAGCCGCCCAGGCCCCCGTCTGGGAGCCCGGCACCGCCCACGGCTACCACGCCCACACCTTCAGCTGGCTGCTCTCCGGCCTCGTCCACCACGTCACCGGCCGCACCATCGGCCGCTGGGCCGCCGACGAGATCACCGGCCCCCTCGGCCTCGACCTGTGGATCGGCCTGCCCGACACCGAGGCCCACCGCGTCGGCCGGCTCGGCCCCGTCGAGGAGATCGAGCCGCCGGGCAGCGGCGCGCTCAAGCTCCGCCCCAAGCGCTCCGTCACCGCGGCCTACCAGGACCCGGACTCCCTCACCCGGCGCGCCTTCGGCGTCATCGACCCCAAGCCCGACGAGAACGACCCCGTCTACCGGGCCGCCGAACTGCCCGGCTCCGCGGGCGTCGCCACCGCCCGCGCCCTCGCCCGCTTCTACGCCGCCACCCTGGGCCCGGTGGACGGCGCCGAGCGCCTCTTCGCCCCGGCGACCCTCACCCTGGCCCGTACCGAGGAGTCCGCGGGCGCGGACCAGGTGCTGCTCGTCGGCACGCGCTTCGGCCTCGGCCACATGCTGCACGGCCCGGCCTCCCCGCTCCTCGGCCCCTCGTCCTTCGGCCACCCCGGCCGCGGCGGCTCGCTCGGCTTCGCCGACCCGGACAGCGGGATCGCCTTCGGGTACGTCACCAACGGCATGCGCAAGACGGTCACGGCCGACCCGCGCGCCCAGTCGCTCGTGCGCGCGGTGCGGTCGGTGACCGGCTGAGCCCGGTCAGGCCACGGCGGGCGTGAGCGCGAGGACCATCCCGAGCCCGACGAGCACGCTCCCGATGACCTTGTTCAGCACGGCCTGCTTCCGCAACAGCCGGGTCCGCAGGCTGTCGTGGGAGAAGAACACCGCCGCGAGCCCGAACCACACCAGGTGCGCGAAGGACATGAACAGGCCGTAGCCGACCTGCTGGAAGAGGGGCGTGTCGGCGCTGACGACCTGGGTGTAGGTGCTCAGCACGAAGAGCATGGTCTTCGGGTTGAGCGCGTTGGTCAGGAACCCGGTGCGCAGCGCCCCGGCCCTGGACAGTCCGGTCCCGCTCACCTGGTCCATGTCGACCTGGGTGGCCTTGGCGACGAACGTCCTGTACCCGATGTACACCAGGTACGCGGCGCCGATCAGCTTCATCGCGGTGAACAGCATCGGCGACCTCGACACCAGCAGGCCCACGCCGAGCATGGTGTACGTGACGTGGACGAGCACGCCCAGCGAGATCCCGACTGCCGCCAGGACGCCGGCGGTCCGCCCGTACAGGTAGCTGTTCCGGACGGTCATCGCGAAGTCCGCGCCGGGGCTGATGACGGCCAGGACGGTGATGACCGCGACGGCGATCAGCTGTCCCATGGTTCCCCCAAGTCTCGACGAAAACTGCGAACCTAGCCGATCACCGACGGTGGCGCGAGGGTGAGGTGACGGAGTACACGCACTGGTGCGGGCGGCTACCGGATGCTGTGATCGCCGCATGGAACTCACCCGGCGGTTCGAGGGATACGCGGTACTGATCACCGGGGCGGCGCGCGGCATCGGCGCGGCCACCGCCCGGCGGCTCACGGCGGAGGGCGCGCGGGTCCTCGTCACGGACATCGACGAGGCGGCGGCCCGCCGCACGGCCGGGGAGCTCCCCGGGGCGCAGGCCCTGCGCTGCGACGTCGGCGACCGGGCGTCGGTCGACGCGGCGGTCGCGTACGCGGTCACGATGTTCGGCGGCCTGGACGTCCTGGTCAACAACGCCCTCGCCCCGGTCGCCGCCGACCGGGACCGCTTCGAGGACGAGCCCGACGAGGGCTGGTCCGGGCAGCTGGACGTCACGCTGATGGGCGCCGTCCGCTGCTCCCGGGCGGCCCTGCCGCACCTCGCGGAGGCGGGCGGGCGCGGGGCGATCGTCACGATCGGCTCGGTCAACGCGGAGGCGGACTTCGGCAACCACGCGTACAGCGCGGCCAAGGCGGGCCTCGCGTCCCTCACCCGCACCCTGGCGGGCGACGCGGCGCCGCGCGGGGTGCGGGTCAACCAGATCAACCCGGGCACGATCGCGACGAGGGCGTGGGCGGGCAAGGAGCCGGAGCTGGAGGCCCTGGCGACCCGCGTCTACCCCCTGGGCCGCGTGGGCACCCCGGAGGACGTGGCGGCGGCGGTGGCCTTCCTGGCCTCGCGGGACGCCTCCTGGATCACGGGCACGACGTTGAGGGTGGACGGCGGCCTGCTGGCGGTGAACACGCACTTCGCGGAGGTACTGGGCGACTAGCCTGTCCGGCGGATCAGGGTCGGACAGACCCTGGCGGGCCGAGCCCGGACCCGACCGGAGCGGGCACGGAATGTCGGGTCCGGCAGGCTTGCTCCTTCCTAACGTTGGTGAGCGAAAGGGAAGGAGGCCGGGGTTGCTGGACAGACTGAACCAGGCCATGGAGTACGTGGAAGACCGGCTCGACGAACCCATCGACGTCTCCGAGCTGGCCCGGATCACGGTCACGTCGGAGTACCACTTCCGGCGACTGTTCTCGTCGCTGGCGGGGATGCCGCTGTCGGAGTACATCCGGCGCAGGCGGCTCACAGTCGCGGGGGCCGAAGTCCTCGCCGGGGAGCCGACCTTGCTGGAGATCGCGATCCGCTACGGCTACACATCGGGCGAGGCCTTCGCCCGGGCGTTCCGCGCCGTGCACGGCGTCGGTCCGGGCGAGGCCAGGCGCACCGGCGCGGCTCTGAACGCGCAGCCCCGGCTCTCCTTCCGCCTCACCGTCGAAGGGAACAGCACCATGCGGTACCGCATCGTGGAGAAGGAAGCATTCCGGGTCGTGGGCAAGAAGGCCCGCGTCCCGCTGATCTACCAGGGCGTCAACCCGCACATCGCCGACCACATCCGCGGCATCCCGCCGGAGACGATGCTGCGGATCGCCGGCCTGTCGGACCAGGACCCGGAGGGCGTGGTGTCGGCGACGGTCCGCCAGTCGGACGGCTTCGAGGAAGGGAGCGAACTCGACTACTACCACGCGGTGGTGACGACCGCGGCCGACCTCCCCGAGGACCTGGACGTCCTGGACTGCCCGCCCGGCACGTGGGCGGTGTTCGAGAACACGGGGCCGTTCCCGCAGGCGCTGCAGCAGATGTGGGGCGACGTGGCGGCCCAGTGGATGCCGTCCAACCCGTACGAGTACCGCCCGGGCCCGGAGATCCTCCGCACCCGCCCGTCGCAGGAGGACCCGTCCCACTCCGAGGCCCAGCTGTGGATCCCGGTGACCCGCACCACGGCCTGAGCGGGGCACCCGGATCCCCGGGCTCGCAGGGCACTCGTCGGTCCGCGCTAGGGGGTACGGGCCCGCAGGGCGCGCACGGTCCATTCGACGGCCGGTGCGCAACTCTCGGGAGCGTCCCATCCGTTGACGACGGCGAGCAGCCGGAAGTACCGCTCGCGGCGCGGGTCGACCATGCGGTCGAGCCGATCGAGGAGCGCCCGCCCTTCGTCCGCGTACGACTCGACGGCGCGGACGAAGGGCCCGGCCTCGGGCGACAGCGGATCGACCCCGGCGGCGAGGGCGGGCCCGACCCGCTCGCGGACGACCGCGGCGAGCCCCGGCCGCGGCACACCGCCGGCCTCCCAGCCCCGCGCCTCGTCCTCCACGGCCCGCCGCACGGAGTCCCGGAACGCCGGCTCCTGGCACAGCTCGGCCAGCTCCACCCAGGCGCGGATCTGCTCGGGCTCGGGATCGTCGGGAAGTTCGGGCGTCATCGACCGCCGCACCCCGGCGAACACGGCGTCGGCGCCGAGCCCCCCGAGGGCGAAGTCGAGGAAGCCGTCGACGAGATGACGTCGTTCGTCCTCGGAAAGCCGGGCGAGTTCGTGCATGAGTTCCGTCTCCTCGACAGTCGATCCGCGCGAGGCCACCGCCGTCAGGACCGCGCGCCGCAGCCGCAGCGTGGAGATCTGCACCGCGAGCGCCTCGGCGTGCACCGCGGCGACCTCCGGCAGCGAGACCTCGCGGTCGAGCACCCGCCGGATCGTGGGCAGATCGATCCCCAGGTCCCGCAGGGTCCGGACGAGCCCGAGCCGCGCGACGGCGTCGACGCCGTACAAGCGGTATCCGGCGGCACTGCGCCCGGCGGGCCGCACGATCCCCTGATCGGAGTAGAACCGCACGGTCTTCACCGACACCCCGCCCCGCCGCGCCAGCTCCCCGATCCCCAACCAGGTGTCCTCTTCCATGCCCTCACCCTCGGGCCTCCCCCTAGGGGAGACGCAAGTCCCTAGGCGGGGAGGAGCCGGCGAGTGAACCCCTGCTCCCGCAGCCGCTCATAGGCCGCGACCACGGCAGCGGGAACCTCCTGCGGGATCATGAACCCCCGCTCCGGGTAGACCATCAGCCGCTGTACGGCCCCGACGAGCATGTCGAGGACGAGGCGGGCGTCCCCGATGCTGTCGACGTACTCCCCGAGCGTCATCGGGGAGGACGCGCTGACGACCTCCACCTCCGGCCAGACCTTGCGGGCAGTCGCGTACGCCCGCCGCTCCTCGTACGGCTTGCTCACGAGCAGTACGGACGTCACGCCGACGCCCCGCTCGGCGAGCAGCTCGCGCGACAACCGGATGTTGTCACCGGTGTTGCGGGCGCGGGGCTCCACGAGCACGGCATCCTCCGGCACCCCCAACTCAAGGGCCCGCTCCCGGTAATGCCAGGCCTCGCCCCGGGGCATCCGGTCCCGCGTCGTCGGACTGGTGGCCCCGGTGAACACGACGACCGGCGCCAGCCCCCGCCGGTACATCTCCACGGCCACATCGGCCACGCCGAGATCGTGGCTCCCGAGCCCGACGAGAACGGAGCAGGGGCGCGGCTCGTGGCCCATCAGCTGGAAGTCCCAGAGGAGTTGGGCGTCTGCCCGGACCGGCTCGGGGATCACGGCTTTCACGGGCGCCTACAGCCGCTCGGCCTTCACCGCGCCGACGAACGACGCCCATGCATCCGCCTCGAAGCAGAGGTGCGACCCAGCGGGCGCCTTGCTGTCACGGACGGCGCTTCCCTCCGTGGACGTGTGGGCCATCTCGACGCAGTCGCCCTGCTGATTGGAGAAGGACGACTTACGGAAAGCGCTGACGATCTCGGGTGTCACGTTGCCTCTTCCATCTGCGCGGGGTCGGGAGGGCCTCACGCGGATTCTGGCGCCGGGAGGGCGGGCATAAACCCCTGCCGGACGGTGATGGATTGCCGAAGTCGGCGGGCCGGTCCGTCCTCGTCCTACAGCCGCTCGGCCTTCACGGCGCCGACGAAGGACGCCCAGGCCTCTCCCTCGAAGAGCAGGTGCGGACCGGCTGGGGCCTTGCTGTCGCGCACGGGCACGGTGCCCGGGCGGTCATCCCTGACTTCGACGCACTGTCCGTTCCCGCTGCTGTAGCTGCTGCTTCGCCAGGCGGGCTCGACCGGGTCGTGCTGCACTCCGAACACCTTCTCTCAGTCTTTCGCTTCCGCAACCTTAGCCAGCAGCTCGGCGCTGTCGTTCGGTCCGAGCGCCACCGCCTGGAGGTGTTCGAACATCGACTTGTAGCGCCGGATCTCCGCTTCCGACTCCAGGAACAGGTCACCGGCGGGGGTGTCCAGGTAGACGAGCTCGGGGTCGTCCACGTCAGGGAAGTCCATGTGCACGAAGCTGCCGGTCATGCCGGCGTGCGCGCCCTTCTCGAACGGGATCACCTGGAAGGTGACATGGGGCTCGGCCATCAGGTCGAGCAGATGTCGCGCCTGGTCCCGCATGACGTCGCGCCCTCCGACAGAGCGTCTCAGGGCCGCCTCGTCCACGATCGCCCAGAGTTGCAGCGGACGTTCCTTGGTGAGGACGGCCTGCCGCTCCATGCGCGCCTGGACGCGCTGCGCGATCTCCTTCTGGCTGGCCATGGGCAGGACGCCCCTGACGACTTCCGAGGCGTAGGACTCTGTCTGGGCGAGTCCGGGAACGAACAACGACTCGTAATTGCGGACCGTTCGGGCCTCGGCCTCGAAGCCGATGTACGCGGTGTACTCCTCGGGCAGTTCCGAGTGGTACGGCCGTAGCCAACCCTGGTCGTTCGAACCGCTCTGCAGCGCCAACAGGTCGGCGCGCCGGGTCTCGTCGGCCCCGTAGATGTCCAACAGCCCTACGAGTGTGCGCTTCTGAGGACGCGCGCGTGACCGCTCGATGCGATACAGCGTCGCCTCGTTGATGCCGGTCCGCTCGGCCACGTCCTCCCGCGTGAGTCCCGCCTCGGCGCGCAGCTTCCTCAATTCGGCGGCCAGGCGCCGGAGTCGGACGGTCGGCGGTCGTGGTCGCTTGTCCGGCATGCTGCGGTCCCTTCTCTGCCGGGCTGGTACCTGCGAGTGTGCGCGCTCCCCTCGTCAGGACTCAACTCGGTTCGAACGCCAAGCGGTATTTCGCAAGCCTTGCATTCTTTGGATGGGTGCGGGCATGCTGTGACCGCGATCACTCACCGTCGCGATGTCGTGACGATGAGGTGATCTTGCTGGCCTGTACGCGAAATGGGCAGACCCCCGCGACCGCGCGCACGGTCCGGGGGCATGGCCAACGCTTCAGAGGAGCGTCAACATGAGTAACCCTATCGTCCGCCTTGTCGGACTGGTCCTGCTGCTGTTACTGCCCCCGACCGGGCGGCGACGGTTGGGCGGGGGTCCGCCGCCCACGCGGGCGCATGTCGTACCGACGCCAACCACCCACTGCCGGGCCCGCGTTCCCCACGTACGAGGAGCGGCGCGGGAGCGGATCCGGGTGCAGCGTCAACGCCGCCGGGCGTTGTGGCTCGCCGTGCACGGGGTCGACGTCGGACCGCGTCGGATCCACGGCGTGGAGGTGGCGGCCTGATGGAGTCCACAGACACGGTCGTACTCCGCTGGGGGCAGGCCACGAAGAGCGTGCCGCTCGCCCGTCGCGAGCTGCGCCGCGCGTTGGAGCGGTGGGAGTGGGGCGCCGTCGAGGACGCCGCCTCGCTCGTTCTCTCCGAGCTGCTCACCAACGCCGTGCGTCACGCGCACGTGCCCGGCCGGGAGATCGAGACCCGTTTCGCGCGGGTGCCGGGCAGTGTGCTCCGTATCGAAGTGCATGACGCCTCCGAGGGGCGGCCGTTGATGGCCTTGCCCGACGACGGGGCGGACGGCGGCTGGGGGCTTCCCCTCGTCGACACCCTCGCCGCGAAGTGGGGCGTCGGCGACCGGTGCGGCCCCGGGAAGCTCGTGTGGGCGGAGCTGGCCGTGGACGGTGGGCCGTGGTGACGGGGACGTATGGCGGCCGGCCCGTACAGCGGCCCCGGCTCTGGGCTCTCCGCGAGGACCGGTCCGGGAGCGGGACCGTCACCGAGGCCGAGTGCACCACCTGCCTGGAGGGCTCCGGCGCGGCGGACGGCGGCCGGGATCCGGCCGTCTGGTGCCTGGCCCACGTCCAGGCCACGGGTCACACCGGCTTCCGCCGCATCCGTACGGACTTCTTCCGGGCCTCGTGCGACGGTCCTTAGCCGATACCGGGCGTCGGCGGCCGATACCGTCGGCGCCCTTCCCGCGCGCTCACCCCGCGTGCAGCATCAGCCCGATCCCCACCACCATCAGGCCCGCCGCCGCGACCCTCGGCGCGCCGAAGCGTTCCTTGAAGAAGACCGCGCCGATGGCCGCGCCCACGATGATCGAGGACTCGCGCAGCGCCGCGATCGGGGCCAGCGGGGCCTTCGTCTGGGCCCACAGGACCAGGGCGTACGCCGCGACCGAGAGGGCCGCGCCGAGAAGGCCGCGGGCCGCGTACGGGCGGAGCTGGGGGAGCAGGGCCGCGCGCCGCGTCCACAGGGCGTACGCCGGGATCGCCAGGCCCTCCAGGACCATCAGCCACCCGATGTAGCCCAGCGGCGTGCCCGAGGCGCGGACGCCGACGCCGTCGACGACCGTGTACAGGGCGATCGACAGACCCGTCGCGCCCGCCGCGAGCAGCGCCGGCCAGTCCGGGCGGCTCCCGCCGCCCCGGATGCCCCATAGCGCGAGGCCCGTCAGGCCCGCGCAGGCCACCCCCACCCCCAGCAACTGCCAGCCGTCCGGCAGCTCGTGGACGAACACCGCCGCGAGGACGGTCACGACCAGCGGGGCCGTACCCCGCGCGATCGGATACATCTGGCCGAAGTCGCCGAGCGTGAACGAGCGCATCAGCAGGACGTAGTAGGCGACGTGGAGGACCGCCGAGGCGATCAGGTACGGCCACGCCCCCGCCGCCGGCAGCGGTGCGAAGCAGGCCACGACCGCGCCGATCAGCGCCCCGCCCCCGGCGATCAGGGTGAAGGACAGCAACTGGTCCTTGATGCTCTTCGCCATCGCGTTCCAGCCGGCGTGCGTGACCGCCGCGACGAGGACCGCGAGCGTGACGAGCGGCGTCACGCCGAGGGCTCGCGGACGTCCACCAGCGCGCCGCCGGCCTGCGTAACCAGCGTCTTCGGGTCCATCGCGAAGACCGTGTGCGGAGTGCCCGCCGCCGCCCACACCACCGCGTGGTCGAGGATCCCCCGGTCGGCGAGGACCCGCGTCCTCGTCCGGTGCCCGAACGGCGGGACGCCCCCGATCGCGTACCCCGTCGTCTCCCGGACCACCTTCGCGTCCGCCCGGGTCACCTTCTCCGCGCCCAGCTCCTGCCGTACCCGCTCGACGTCCACCCGCGACGCGCCGTCCATCAGGACGAGCACCGGCACCCCGTCGGCCGCGAAGATCAGCGACTTCACGATCTCGCCGACCGCGCAGCCGATGGCCTCGGCGGCCTGCCGGGCGGTCCGCGTCTCGTCCGGGAAGCGCCGGATCTCGACGTCGAGCCCCAACTCCTGGAGGGCGGCGGCGAACTGGGGGTGGGCATCGGCGTGTGAGGTCGTCATGGCCCGCACGCTAGCGGTACGTGTAGGGGGCAGGCGACCCCGTTACGGGGAGGGCCGCCGGGCCCGGGCCGCCCCGCGCCCGGCCGCCGCCGTCACCCCGCGCCCGGGCCCCGCCCTCACCCCGCCTTGAGCACCTGCGCCACCACCGGGCCCGCCGCGTCGCCGCCGTGCCCGCCCGCCTGGACGACCGCCGCGGCCGCCAGGTCGCCGGAGTAGCCGGTGAACCAGCTGTTGGAGGCGGACTGGCCGTCGAGCTCGGCCGAGCCCGTCTTCGCGCCCTTCGGGGAGGAGACCCCGGCCATCGCCTCCGCGGCGGTGCCGTTCGTCGCCGCCTCGTACATCATCCGGCGCAGGCCGGTGGCGATCTCGGAGGGGAGGCGGTCGGCGGTGGCGAACGTACGGCCGTCGAGCTCCCGCGCCACCAGGTACGGCTGGAGGAAGCCGCCGTTCTTCGCGGTCGCGGAGAGCGAGGCGACGTTCAGGGCGCTCATCGTGATCTTGCCCTGGCCGATGTACGAGGCGGGCGTCTCGGCCCCGGAGGACTCGGGCACGGAGCCGTCCGCGGCGCCGACGCCGACGTTCCACACCTGGCCGATGCCGAAGGAGTCGCGGGCGGTCGTGCCGAGGGCGGTGTCCGCGACGTTCTTCTCGTCGAGGGGCTTGACGGCCTTGATGAAGGCGGTGTTGCAGGAACGACTGAAGGCCTCGGTGAGGGTTCCGTTCGCGATGGAGAAGTTCTTCAGGTTGTGGAACGGAACACCCATCCACGTCACGCTGGACGGACACTCGACCCGGCTGTCCGGCGTCGCCAGACCGTGCTGCATCATCATCGTCGCCGTGACGATCTTCATCGTCGAGCCGGGCGCCTGCGCCCCCAAGAGCGCGGTGTTGAACTCCTTGACGGGATTGTTGGCGACCGCCCGTATCGCCCCCGTCGACGGCTCGATCGCGGCCACCGACGCCGAGGCGAAGTCCTTGACGGCCTTCTCGGCCGCCGCCTGGACGTCCGCGTCGATGGTGGTCTCCAGGGTGCCCGGCTTGCCCTTCGACAGGACGAGGAGGGGGGTGTCGGCGACGCCCTCGCTGCCCGAGTCGATCCAGGTCTCGACCCCGGCGGTGCCGCCTGCCTTCGACCCGTACCGCCTGCGCAGTTCGGTCAGGACCGGCCCCAGCGAGGGGTACTTCTCCGCCGTCAGCTCGACCCCCTTGTGGTCGACGGCCTTGATGGCGGGGGTCTTCGCCTCGCCCGTCCGCAGCGTTCCGCGCGGGGTGAGCTTCGGGTGGAGCACGGTCGACTGCCACTTCACGAGCGGCCGGCCGGTGGACTGCCCCCGCACCACGGTCAGTTCGGAGACGTACGACCAGTCCTTCGACACACCCTTGTACGAGATCGTCGCCTGTACCGTGAACGGCACCCTCGCCCCCACCGGCGTCCCCGGCGTGATGACCGCCTTCGAGACGCCCCCGCCCGCCCGGTAGCCGGCGACCGCGGGGCCCGCCGTGACCGGGTTGTTCGTCAGCTGGGCCGCCTTGTCCGACTCCCCGGCCGCCCAGGCCGCCAGGAAGTCCTTCGCGGTGGCCGTGACCTCGTCGGGGGTGACGGGCCCCGTCTTCGGTGCGTCACCGGCGTTGACCCCCACGGAGGTCTCGCCGCCCGTGATCCCGGTCCAGAGGTTGTATCCCCCGTACCCGACGCCGCTCGCCACGACGACGAACACGCCCCCGACGATCGCGACCTTCGCCCCACTGCGCATGACTGCGCCTCCCCTCCCCAGGTGGACCCACGAGTGAATCAGTGTCCCGGGAGGCGTGTCGAGGCACTTCCGGCACATCTGTCAGACGCGGAGCCGCTCAGAACATCAGGTCGTAGACGTTCCAGCCGCCGCCGACGAGGCTGCGGGTGGGGCCGGGAACCGCGGTGCCCCAGTACTCCCCGGGCTTGAGCAGGCGCACGCCCTGGTAGAGCCAGAGCCTGCCAGAGGCGTCGCGGGCGACCAGGTCGGGATTCTCGTCACGTCCGAGTTCCGCCACACCGGCGAAGGCGGTGTAGACGTTCCAGCCGCCACCCACGCGCAGCCTCGGCTCGAAGGGCGCACAGGGGGCGCAGCCCTGGCGTTCGTACTTCCACAGCACGCCCTCCTTGTCCCGGCTCAGAATCCCGTCGTACCCGCCCGACTTGGTGAGGGCGTCGTACGTGTTCCAGCCGCCGCCGACGCGCTTGCGCGGCGCGAACGGCCAGCTGTCGCCGTAGTAGCCGTAGTAGTTCCGCTCGTAGACCCACAGCACGCCGTCCCTGTCCCGGGCGACCAGACCGCCTTCGCCGTCGCCGACGATGGCGGTGTAGGCGTTCCAGCCGCCGCCGACCCGCTCGCGCGGTGCGAACGGGGCTGCGGGGTTGCCCGTCTCCTCGTAGTACCAGAGGACACCCGCCTTGTCGCGGGCCACCAGGTCGCCGCGTCCCGCCGCCGTGGGGCTCCTCAGCGGGGTGACGGCGGTGTAGGCGTTCCAGCCGCCGCCGACGCGCTTGCGCGCGGCGAACGGCCGGGTGACGTCGCCCGTGCCCTCGTACCGCCACAGCACGCCGTACTTGTCCCGGGCGTGCAGCGCACCGCGCTGGCTCGGAGGGGGCGTCCCGGGGACGAAGTCGAGGCCGACCGTCCCCTCGGCCACCACCGCGCCCGTGCTGTCCTTCAGTTCGACGCGGGCGTCCGGACGGCCCAGGACCAACGCGGTCCGGTCCGCGTCCATGGTGACGGCGTAGGCGAGGGTGCGCGCGGCCGTCACGGTCGGAAGGGCGAGGGACGGCGGAGGCTTCTCCTCGCCGGCGCGCACATAGGGCATGTCCCACAGACACGCCCCGTACGCCACGCCGTTGACCGAGCAGGTGGAACGGATCACGTTCTCGCTCACCGGCGAGCTGCCCGCACTCGCGACCAGCACGTCGGGCAGGCGCAGGACCGCGGTCACCGGCCCCCGCACGCCCGTCGGCAGCGACGCCGTGAACCGCAGCGTCACCGCCCCTTCCTCGCCCGCCGTGACGGTCAGCCGGCCGCCCTCCTGGACGACCGTCCCGATCTCGGCGGCCGTCCCGGCGACCGCCGCCGTCGCGGGCGCGGCGAAGGCCGCCGCTCCCCCGAACGTCACCGGCGCCAGGGCGGCGACCAACGCCGCCGCGACCACGGCCGTGCGCACTCGTGCCACGGAGTCCTCCAAGTCCTCGGATGCTGTTCACCCGTTCGACTCGCTGACGCCGTGAAGGGTTGTACTAGACCCAGGTGTCGAGCCACATCCGGTTCCGCCACTGGTCCATCGGAATGGGAGTCCCGGTGTACAGGGGCCAGAAGTAGATGAAATTCCAGACGATGAGCAGGACGAGACATCCCGCCGCCACCGCGCCGAATGTCCGGCGCCTTTCCGATGAACCGCGGGGGCCGATGAGCGCGCCCAGCATCATGGCCACCGCCAGGCACAGGAAAGGCACGAAGACGACCGCGTAGAAAAGGAAGATGGTGCGTTCCTGGTAAAGGAACCAGGGGAGCCAGCCGGCCGCGATGCCGCAGGCGATCGCGCCCGCCCGCCAGTCGCGGCGGAAGGCCCAGCGCCACAGGACGTACAGGATCGCGAAGCAGGCGGCCCACCACAGGAGCGGGGTGCCGAGGGCCAGGACCTCCTGGGCGCACTTCTCGGTCGCGGTGGCCGGGCAGCCGTTGGTGCCGGGGGCGGGGGACTCGTAGAAGTACGAGACGGGGCGGCCGAGGACGATCCAGGACCAGGGGTTCGACTGGTAGGTGTGCGGCGAGGTCAGGCCGACGTGGAAGGTGTACACCTCGGACTCGTAGTGCCAGAGGCTGCGCAGCCAGTCGGGGAGCCAGCCCCAGGTGCCGCCGCCGACGGCCTTGTCGTGTTCCTCCGCCCAGTGCCGGAAGTAGCCCTTGTCGGAGGCCAGCCAGCCCGTCCAGGTCGCCAGGTACGTCGCGATCGCCACCGGCACCACCGACACGAACGCCGGGACCAGGTCCTTCTTGATCACCGAGAGGTACGGGTGGACGGCGCCGGCCGTGCGGCGGGCGCCGACGTCCCACAGGACGGTGAGGAGACCGAAGGCGACCATCACGTACAGGCCGTTCCACTTGGTCGCCGCCGCCAGGCCCAGGGACACGCCGGCCGCGATCCGCCACGGCCGCCAGCCCAGGCGCAGGGTCTCCGCGATGTCCGCGTCGGGGCGCAGGACCCCCTCCTCGTCCTCGGGGAGGGCGGCCGCGAGGCGTGCCCGCGTCCGGTCCCGGTCGAGGAGGAGGCAGCCGAAGGCGGCGACCACGAAGAACATCAGCACCTGGTCGAGCAGCGCGGTGCGGCTCATCACGAAGTGGAGTCCGTCGACGGCCAGGAGCAGGCCCGCCAGACAGCCCAGGAACGTAGAGCGGAACAGGCGGCGGCCGATGCGGCACAGCATCAGCACCGACAGCGTGCCGAGCAGCGCGACCATGAAGCGCCAGCCGAAGGGCTCGAAGCCGAAGAGCTTCTCGCCGACGCCGATCACCCATTTGCCCATCGGCGGGTGGACGACATAGCCCGGGTCGGTCGGGATCAGGACCGACCCGGGGTCGGTGAGGATCGTCTTGTCGATGTCCTTCGGCCAGGCCCCCTCGTACCCCTGGTTGATCAGGGCCCAGGCGTCCTTGGCGTAGTACGTCTCGTCGAATATCACCGCGTGCGGCTTGCCCAGGTTCCAGAACCGCAGCACGCCCGCGACCGCCGTGACCAGGAGCGGACCGCCCCAGGCGAGGAGCCGCGACAGCCGCTCGGCGGGTCCCGGCCCGATGCAGAGGAGCGACCACGTCCGCGCGGAGGGCCGGGTGTACGGGGGCACGAGCCGCTCCCGCAGCCCGATCTGGTCTCCGGCGGGCGGCGTGTAGCCGAAGCGCCGCAGCCTGAGCTGCCAGGAAGAGGACTCTGCCACGGGCGCCGCCACGGGGTGCTGGCCCTCCAGGGCCTCGGGTGCGGTACTGGTCACCGCGCCATCGTAGGGACTGCGCCTGTGCGCGTCGCCTGTCCGGGCTGGGAGGATGTCTCGTGTGACAGGAACGCTGGTACTCGCAGGGACCCCCATCGGTGACATCGCGGACGCGCCGCCCCGGCTCGCCACCGAACTGGAGAGCGCGGACATCGTGGCCGCCGAGGACACCCGGAGGCTGCGCGGCCTCACCCGGGCGCTCGGCATCCACACCACGGGCCGGGTCGTCTCCTACTTCGAGGGCAACGAGTCCGCCCGTACGCCCGAACTCGTCGAGGCGCTGGTCGGCGGCGCCCGGGTGCTCCTGGTGACCGACGCGGGCATGCCGTCCGTGTCGGACCCCGGCTACCGGCTCGTCGCCGCCGCCGTCGAGCAGGACATCAAGGTGACGGCCGTCCCCGGCCCGTCCGCCGTGCTCACCGCGCTCGCCCTCTCCGGTCTCCCCGTGGACCGCTTCTGCTTCGAGGGCTTCCTGCCGAGGAAGGCCGGCGATCGCCTCGGCCGTCTGCGCGAGGTCGCGGACGAGCGCAGGACCCTCGTCTACTTCGAGGCCCCGCACCGGCTCGACGACACCCTCGCCGCGATGGCCGAGGTCTTCGGCGGCGAGCGCCGGGCCGCCGTCTGCCGCGAGCTGACCAAGACGTACGAGGAGGTCAAGCGCGGCCCGCTGGCCGAGCTCGCCGCCTGGGCCGCCGAGGGCGTACGGGGCGAGATCACCGTCGTCGTCGAGGGCGCCCCGGAGACCGGCCCCGCCGAGCTCGACGCGGAGGAGCTGGTGCGCAGGGTGCGGGTGCGCGAGGAGGCGGGCGAGCGCCGCAAGGAGGCGATCGCCGCCGTCGCGGCGGAGGCGGGTCTTCCCAAGCGGGAGGTGTTCGATGCGGTGGTCGCGGCAAAGAATGCGGACGCGTCGGGCCCCGGAAACGGTAAAGGACTAATCTGAAAGGCAAAGCCGAACCCGGCGCCGGGACTGTTCCCAGGGCGCTTGGCAAGGGAACGCCAAAGAGCCTTCCATGGTTCGTCCCCCGCTGATGCGCTCCGGCCCGAAAAGGCGTCCACTGATCAGTGGAGAGGAGCTGGCATGAGCGAGATCACCGGCACCGGCATATCCGTCGCCCATGAGGCGTACGCCTTCGCCTGCATGCGCTGTGGATACGGCTGGGAGCAGGCGTACGACATCGAGCACCACGTCGACGCCGCCGGCCAGGAATACGTCGTCTACAAGGCCGGGGGAGAGCGGGTTCCGTCCCCGCTGTCCAGCCCCACCTGCATGAACTGCGGCGGGCACGTCGTCCGGATCATGCGCGCGGGGCAGATATCGTCGGTGGTCGACATGATCGCCGTGACCGAGGGGCACCATCGGGGGGCGCGGGCGACGAGGCCGATCTCCACGACGGGGCCCATCGGTCAGGAGCTGACCGAGGACGTTCCCGAGGAGCCGCCGGTGCCGTCTGAGCCGCCCGTGCCGCACCACTGGCGCCTGTCGGACCTCCTGCACCCGTTCCGGCGTCACCAGTAGTCCACGCGCCGGCACTCATGGTCCTCGTACGATCGGGGCCATGAGTGCCAAGGACGCCCCGCCGCCGCTGCCCGAACCCCTCCTCGTGGAGGTCGCGGACTCGCACACCCACATGGACCTGCAGTCCGGGACCGTCGAGGAGGCCCTCGTCAAGGCCGCCGCCGTCGGCGTGACCACGGTCGTCCAGGTCGGCTGCGACGTGAAGGGCTCGCAGTGGGCCGCCGAGACGGCCGCCGCCCACGAGAACGTGCACGCCGCCGTGGCGCTGCATCCCAACGAGGCTCCGCGGATCGTCCTCGGTGACCCCGACGGCTGGTCCCGGCAGGGCGCCCGCCAGGGCGGTGGCGACTCCGCCCTCGACGACGCCCTGAACGAGATCGACCGGCTCGCCGCCCTGCCGCACGTCCGCGGCGTCGGCGAGACCGGCCTCGACTTCTTCCGTACGGGCCCGGAGGGCATCGCCGCGCAGGAGCGTTCCTTCCGCGCCCACATCGAGATCGCCAAGCGCCACGGCAAGGCCCTCGTCATCCACGACCGCGAGGCCCACGCCGACGTGCTGCGCGTCCTCGACGAGGAGGGCGCCCCCGAGCGGACCGTCTTCCACTGCTACTCCGGCGACGCCGCCATGGCCGAGATCTGCGCCGCCAAGGGCTACTACATGTCCTTCGCCGGCAACGTCACCTTCAAGAACGCCCAGCCGCTGCGGGACGCCCTCGTGATCGCCCCCCTTGAGCTCGTCCTCGTCGAGACCGATGCCCCGTTCCTCACCCCCGCGCCCTTCCGGGGCCGCCCGAACGCCCCGTACCTGATCCCGGTCACCGTCCGGGCCATGGCGGAGGTCCGGGGCATCGGGGAGAACGAGCTGGCCGGGGCGATCGCCGTGAACACGGCCCGCGCCTTCGATTACTGATCCATAACGGTTACGTCATGTAGTCGGGTCGATCGGCTGCGTGACCGGGGCCGGGGCTTAGGGTCCCGGCCTCGTGAGCACTTCCCAGGGCAGTCACCGAGCCGGACGGCGGGCAGCGGGCGCGACCCTGCCCCTGCACGAGCAGCCGACGATGGCGGCGCCCCTCGCGCCGACGCCTGCCGTGCCCGGCACCGTCCCCGGCACCGTGCCCGGCCAGGGCTCCCGGGCCGGGGACCGCCGCGCCGCCCGCCGCCGCAAGGCCTCCACCGGCCCCGGGGCCGCCGCCGAAGGGCTCCGCAAGCTCGTCCCGCAAGCCCTCGTCGTCGCCTTCCTGGCCGGCGGCACCAGCGCCTTCGTCGCCGACGACAAGGCCGTCGAGCTCACCGTCGACGGTGTCCCGCGCACCCTCCACACCTTCGCCGACGACGTGCGCGAGCTCCTCGCCGACGAGGGCGTCGCCGTCGGCGAGCACGACATCGTCGCCCCCGGCCCCACCGAGGCCCTCGCCAGCGGCGACGAGATCGTCGTCCGGTACGGGCGGCCGGTCTCCCTCACCGTCGACGGGCAGCGCCACCAGATCTGGACCACCGCCGAGACCGTCGAGGGCGCCCTGCGCCAGCTCGGGGTCCGCGCGGAGGGCGCCTACCTGTCGGCCTCCCGCGGCGCCGCGATCTCCCGCCAGGGCCTCTCGCTCGACGTCCGCACCGAGCGGGCCGTCACCTTCCTCGCCGACGGACGCGAGCGGACCGTCCGCACGAACGCCGCCACCGTCCGCGAGGCCCTCGCCGAGGCCGGGATCACGCTCTCCGGGCAGGACACCACCTCCGTCCCGGCCGGCTCCTTCCCCCGCGACGGCCAGACCGTGAACGTCCTGCGGATCACCGGCTCCCGGCAGGTGCGGGAGGAGTCCGTCCCGTACGCCGTCGAGCAGGTCCGCGACCCCGCGCTCTTCGCCGGCACCGAGGTCGTCGAACGGCAGGGCGTCCCGGGCGTCCGCCGCGTCACGTACAGCCTGCGCACGGTCAACGGCGTCAGCCAGCGGCCCCGCAGGACCGGCGAGGAGATCGTCCGCGAACCCGTCAGCCGCAAGGTGCGCATCGGCACCCGGCCGCTGCCCGCCTCCGTCGGCGGCGCCGACGGCCTCGACTGGGGCGCGCTCGCCGCCTGCGAGTCCGGCGGCCGCCCGAACGCGGTCGACCCCTCGGGGACGTACGGCGGGCTCTACCAGTTCGACCCCGGCACCTGGCACGCCCTCGGCGGCAGCGGCACCGCCCAGAACGCGCCCGCCGCCGAGCAGACCTTCCGCGCGAAGAAGCTGTACGTGCAGCGGGGCGCGAGCCCGTGGCCCCACTGCGGGCGCCGGCTCACGCACGGGTAGCGGGGCGGGGGAGACGCCCGCCCGTACCGGTGAGCCGTGGGGGTCGGGTGCGCCGTGGGCCGGTGAGCCGTGGGGGTCGGGTGCGCCGTGGGCCGGTGAGCCGTAGGTCGGCCCCACCGGCGCCCCGTACGCTGTACCGGTGAGCACCACCACCGGCCCCGAAAGCCCCGACGCCCTCCTCGGCCCCGCCGACATCCGTGAGCTGGCCGCCGCCCTCGGCGTGCGCCCCACGAAGCAGAAGGGCCAGAACTTCGTCATCGACGCCAACACCGTCCGGCGGATCGTCCGCACGGCCGAGGTCCGGCCCGAGGACGTCGTCGTGGAGGTGGGTCCCGGACTCGGCTCCCTCACCCTGGCCCTCCTGGAGGCCGCCGACCGCGTGACGGCCGTCGAGATCGACGACATCCTCGCCGCCGCCCTCCCGGCCACCATCGCCGCCCGCATGCCGCAGAAGAAGGACCGCTTCGCGCTCGTCCACTCCGACGCGATGCACGTCGAGGAGCTGCCCGGCCCGGCGCCGACCGCGCTCGTCGCGAACCTGCCGTACAACGTGGCCGTGCCCGTCCTGCTGCACATGCTGGAGCGGTTCCCGACCATCGAGCGGACCCTCGTCATGGTCCAGTCCGAGGTCGCCGACCGGCTCGCCGCGAAGCCGGGGAACAAGGTGTACGGGGTCCCCTCCGTCAAGGCCAACTGGTACGCGGAGGTCAAGCGCGCCGGGGCCATCGGCCGCAACGTCTTCTGGCCCGCGCCGAACGTCGACTCCGGCCTCGTCTCCCTCGTCCGCCGCACCGAGCCGGTCGCCACCAGCGCGAGCCGGCAGGAGGTCTTCGCGGTCGTCGACGCGGCCTTCGCCCAGCGCCGCAAGACGCTGCGCGCGGCCCTCGCCGGCTGGGCGGGCTCGCCCGCGGCGGCCGAGGAGGCCCTGGTGAAGGCCGGGATCTCGCCGCAGGCGCGGGGCGAGTCGCTGACGGTGGAGGAGTTCGCACGGATCGCGGAGAACAAGCCGGAGGCGCAGGCATGAGCGGCGATACGGAGTCCCAGGGCGCCCCGCAGGCCGTCACCGTACGCGTCCCCGCCAAGGTCAACGTGCAGCTCGCGGTCGGCGCCGCCCGCCCCGACGGCTTCCACGACCTGGCGAACGTCTTCCTCGCCGTCTCCCTCCACGACGAGGTGACCGCCACCCCCGCCGCCGAGCTCACGATCACCTGCGAGGGCCCGGACGCCGACAAGGTGCCGCTGGACCGCACCAACCTGGCCGCCCGCGCCGCCGAGCTGCTCGCCGCGCGGCACGGCATCTCGCCCGACGTGCACCTGCACATCACGAAGGACATCCCGGTCGCCGGCGGCATGGCCGGCGGCAGCGCGGACGGCGCGGGCGCGCTGCTCGCCTGCGACGCGCTCTGGGGCCTTGACTCCCCGCGCGAGCTGCTCCTGGAGATCTGCGCGGAACTCGGCTCCGACGTGCCGTTCAGCCTCGTCGGCGGGGCGGCGCTCGGCACCGGGCGCGGCGAGAAGCTGACGGAGCTGCCGGTCGGCGGCACCTTCCACTGGGTGTTCGCCGTCGCCGACGGCGGTCTGTCGACCCCGGCGGTGTACGGCGAGTTCGACCGCCTCGCCGAAGGCGTGGACGTCCCGGAGCCGGCCGCGTCCCCGGCCCTCCTGGAGGCCCTGGCGACCGGCGACACCACCGCCCTCGCCGCGACCCTCGCCAACGACCTCCAGGCCCCGGCGCTCTCCCTGCGCCCCTCGCTCGCCGCGACCCTGACGGCGGGCACGGAGGCGGGCGCCCTCGCGGCCCTGGTCTCCGGCTCGGGCCCGACGACGGCGTTCCTGGTGAAGGACGCGGAGACGGCGGCCGCGGTCGCCGCCGCCCTCACCGCCTCGGGCACCTGCCGCACGGCCCGCGTGGCGACGTCCCCGGCCCCGGGCGCGGTCGTCCTCTAGAGCTTGTTCCTGGAGATACGGGCGAGCAGCAGGTTCGGGTCCGGGTCCGTGGTGTCGAAGAAGGCCGCGCTGTTCACGTAGACCGTCTTGGCGCGGACCGCCACCGAGGTCGGGTTGTCGAGGCCGTCCGCCGCCGTGAGGACGGTCTTGTGGGTGCCGTCGGCGCGGACGAGTTCCAGTTCGTTCACCGTGTTCAGCGCGGCGAGGACCGTGTCGCCGTGGCCCGTGAAGGTGAAGTCGTCGATGCCGGTGAGTCCGATGGCCCTCGTCTCGATCGGGCCGGCGGTCCGGTCCGGGCCGAACGGGATGCGGAGCAGGGTGCCCTGGGCCGTGTTGGACACCCAGACGGCGTCGTCGTGGAGCTTGAGGCCGTTGGCGCCGAAGGGGAGCTGCGGGGTGGGCGCGAGGGCCGCTCCCGAGGCCCAGACCGTGGGCGTTCCGCCGGTCAGCGGAATGCTCCACACCTCGCCCCGGTTCGAGTCGGCGGCGTAGATCGTGTCGCAGTGCTCGTCGAGGGCGATGCCGTTGGGGAAGGCGTCGGCCGGCAGCTGGGCGATCTGCTCGGGTGTGCCGCCGCCGGGGGCGATCCGCCAGATGCCGGTCTCGGCGGTGCCGGTGGCGTAGGCGACGTAGAGGGTGCCGTCGTGGGTGCGGGCGATGCCGAGGGCGATTGCGGCGCCGAGGTTCGGGGTCTGCGGGTTCGCGACGTCGGGAAGCGTGGCGATGACCTTCCAGTGGCCCTGCTTGTTGACGCGGGCGACCTGGTGGGCGAAGGCGAAGGCGATGTCCGCGGAGCCGTCGGGTTCGAGGGCGATGTTCTCCGGGGTCTGCCCGTCTTCGAAGCTGAAGTGGGCGACGATGCGGGGATCGGACACGGTCGGGTCGGCGGCCGACGCGGGGCCTCCGGCGAGCAGGGTGAGGGCGGCGGTGGCCAGGGCGACGGCGGCCAGGCGCGGGTGTCTCGACGACATGGGCTTCTCCTCGTGGGGGGGGGTGCAGAGACCTGAGGAGAGGCTCTCGGGTGGCCGCACGGGGAGCACGGCAGCCGTGGCCGGGAGGTCGCCCGCGTGGCCGAGGGCTTGGGGCCGGTTGGCACTGCACGGAGCCCGGGCCAGCCCTTGCGTGGCGGCTTCGGCGGGGCTACAGCTCGTCGAACTCGGTGAGGTCGATGTCGATGGGGAAGGGCACGGCGAGCTCCAGCCGGTCCCGGTGGATGCCGGTGCAGGCGTATGCCTTGGTGACCGGGTCGCGCTTGTAGACGCGTATGACCGGGTGGGCGTCCTCGCCCTCCATCTCCACGAGCCAGAAGTGCTCGATCCCGGCCGCCGCGTACTTGTGCGGCTTGGTGTCAGGGTCCCGGGCCTCGGAGTCCGGCGAGACGACCTCGACGGCGAGCAGGACGTCGGTGACCGGGAACGAGGTCTGTGTGAGCCCTCCGACGGCCGCCTCGCGCACGACCACGACATCCGGCTCGGGGGCGTTGCTGCGGTCGATGACCACGGTCATACGGCTCGCGACTCTGAACTCCGACGGCACGCTTGCCAGGAGCCCGCTCTGGAGCAGCACGATCATCGTGCTGTGGAAGAGATTCTGCGGATTCCGGAAGACCAGGCTTCCATCGACCAACTCCGTATGCGGCGGGAGGTCGGGCAGGGTCTCCGGATCGTCTACCGTCCAGCCCCTGCCGGTGGGGACTGGCCGGTTGCGCGCCGCGACGGTCGGCGGGGGCATCGCCTCGGTGTCCGTGATTTCTCCCCGGGGCTCCGATTCGTCCACGTCATCACAAAGATTGACTGCTCCCCGTCCTGAAATCGGGGGACTCTCGGCTCAGGCTGCCCGGCGATCCTGCGGATCGTCAGGTCTTACGCCCTCGGCACCGCCCGGGTTCAGACCAGCCCGGATGAGCATGACGCGTGCGGAGTTCTTGTCCCTGGGGGACGAGGCTCCGCATGCGGTGCAGGTGTAGGTGCGCATTCCCAGCGGCAGGGCGTGCTTGGCTCTCGCTCCGCACTGCGCGCAGTCCATCGTGGTGTGCGCGGGGTGGACCAGGTGCACGGTACGACCGTGCTTGCGGCCCATCTCGATCAAGGTCTGCTTGGTGGCGCCGATGGCGGCGTCGGCGGCCTTCCTGGCCATGGTGGTCTTGGCCAGGAACTTCGGCCGGAAGTCCTCCACGGCGATGGCGTCATGGTCACGGACCACACGCTTGGCCCACTTGCGCGCCGTGTCCTCGCGCTGTCGTGTGATCTTCTTGCACAATCCGGCCCGCAGGCGCTTCGCATGGCGGTAGCCCTTGGAGGCAGCTCTGCCTCTGGCCGGTCGGCGGCGGGACATCATCCGGTCGTACCGGCTCAGCTTCGCGGCCGCCTTCCTGCCGTGCTGAGCATGGGGCAGGTCGTATGCGTCGGAGGTGGTGGTCGCGGTCTCCTTCACACCCCAGTCGATGCCGATCACCCGCCCGGTCGCGGGCAATGGTTCAGCTCGGACGGGAACGACGAACGATGCGTACCAGTGCCCGATGCTGTCGCGGAACACGCGCACGCTCGACGGGGCAGCCGGAAGGGTCCGCGACCAGACCACCGTCAGGACGACCCCGCCGGCCAGGTTAAGGCGGCCGTCCTTGAGTCGGAAGCCGCGTCGCGTGTAGTTCAGCGTGGGATCGCTTCCCCGCTTCCTCTTCCACCTCGGCATCCCCGCCCTCCGGCGCACCGGAACCTGCGCGCGGATGTCCTTCTGTGCCTTGGTCCGGGACTTACCGAAGTCCCGGACGATCTGCTGCTGAGGAACCGATGAACCCTCACGCAACCACGGGGTACGGGCGCGGGCCTCGGTCAGCATCCTGTCGAGCTGTGCTGGCCCGCAGGTCACCTTCGTGCCGGTGGCCGTGTTGAGTTCGTGGACACGCTTGGACTTGGCCACGCACTCGTTCCAGACCCAGCGGCAGCGGTCCCACTCCGCCAGTAGTGCGGCCAGTGCGGTGGATGACACGCGCAGTCGGAATGTGTACCGGGCGTGTCCGGTATCCGCCCTCACGGCCTGTGTCATGTCCCCTCCCCCAATGAGCCCCGCCCCGACTTTGTGAACCGTATATGCGACCATCGCATGCTCGTACCCGTTTCATTCCTGTATCGCCTGAATGAGCGATCGGGGGAGTATGTGTTCGAAGCAGGGGTGGCGCGTTGCTGCACCGCTGACGACCTGGTCCTGCGTCCTGGCGCCCCGGCCACGGCACCGGCCCACGTACCCTGGACGTCGATCGATCACCCCGTACAGGAGTCAACGTGGCCGTCAACCTGGTCAATGTCGAGAACGTCAGCAAGGTGTACGGCACCCGTGCCCTGCTCGACGGTGTCTCGCTCGGCGTCTCCGAAGGGGACCGGATCGGCGTCGTCGGACGCAACGGCGACGGCAAGACCACCCTGATCCGGATGCTCGCCAAGCTGGAGGAGGCCGACACCGGCCGCGTCACCCACAGCGGCGGGCTGCGCCTCGGGGTGCTCACCCAGCACGACTCCCTCGACCCGAAGGCCACCATCCGGCACGAGGTCATCGGCGTCATGGCCGACCACGAGTGGGCGGGCAGCGCCAAGATCCGCGACGTGCTCACCGGCCTCTTCGGCGGGCTCGACCTGCCCGGCTTCGAGAACGGGCTCGACACGATCATCGGCCCGCTATCCGGTGGCGAGCGGCGCCGCATCGCGCTCGCCAAGCTCCTCATCGACGACCAGGACCTGATCGTCCTCGACGAGCCCACCAACCACCTCGACGTCGAGGGCATCGCCTGGCTCGCCAAGCACCTCCAGGAGCGCCGCTCCGCGCTCGTCTGCGTCACCCACGACCGCTGGTTCCTCGACCAGGTCTGCACCCGCATGTGGGACGTGCAGCGCGGTGACGTGCACGAGTACGAGGGCGGCTACTCCGACTACGTCTTCGCCCGCGCCGAGCGCGAGCGGATCGCGGCCACGGAGGAGACCAAGCGGCAGAACCTGATGCGCAAGGAGCTGGCCTGGCTGCGGCGCGGCGCCCCCGCCCGTACCTCCAAGCCGCGCTACCGCATCGAGGCCGCCAACGAGCTGATCGCCGACGTGCCGCCGCCGCGCGACACCAGCGAGCTGATGAAGTTCGCCAACGCCCGCCTCGGCAAGACCGTCTTCGACCTGGAGGACGTGAGCATCACCGCCGGCCCGAAGGAGCTGCTCAAGCACCTCACCTGGCAGCTCGGCCCCGGCGACCGCATCGGCCTCGTCGGCGTCAACGGCGCGGGCAAGACCTCACTCCTGCGCGCGCTCGCCGAGGCGGCCGTCAGCCAGGGCGAGAAGCAGCCCGCCGCCGGCCGGATCGCCGTCGGCAAGACCGTCCGCCTCGCCTACCTCTCGCAGGACGTCACCGAACTCCCCGCCACGCTCCGCGTCCTGGAGGCCGTGCAGCAGATCCGCGACCGCGTCGACCTCGGCAAGGGCCGCGAGATGACGGCCGGCCAGCTCTGCGAGCAGTTCGGCTTCTCCAAGGAGAAGCAGTGGACTCCCGTCGGTGACCTGTCCGGTGGTGAGCGCCGCCGCCTCCAGCTGCTCCGCCTGCTGATGGACGAGCCGAACGTCCTCTTCCTCGACGAGCCCACCAACGACCTCGACATCGAGACCCTGACGCAGCTGGAGGACCTCCTCGACGGCTGGCCGGGCTCCATGGTGGTCATCTCCCACGACCGGTTCTTCATCGAGCGCACCACCGACCGGACGTTCGCGCTGCTCGGCGACAAGACCCTGCGGATGCTGCCGCGCGGCATCGACGAGTACCTGGAGCGCCGCCGGGTGATGATCGAGGCGTCGGTCCCGGCGCCCGCCGCCGCGCCCGCGCAGGCCAAGCCCGGTGTCTCCGCCGCCGACGCCCGCGCCGCCAAGAAGGAGCTGCAGAAGGTCGAGCGGCAGCTCGACAAGCTCTCCGACAAGGAGTCGAAGCTGCACACCCAGATCGCGGACAACGCCACCGATTTCGAGAAGGTGGCCAAGCTCGACGCGGAGCTCCGGGAACTCGCGGGGGAGCGCGAGGAATTGGAGATGCGCTGGCTGGAGCTGGCCGAGGACGCGTAGGCGTCCTTCGCGTCCGCGACGCATAACGAGGGCATCACAGGCCGGTCCTCCCTTGGGTACAAGGGGCGGACCGGTCGCTTTTGCGTCAGTGCGTGAGTGGTAGAAAGAAAACCCGTTCACGCCAAGGGGGAAACCGCAGATGACCCAGCCGCCCAGCAACCAGCCGCCGGGGGGCTTCGGAGCCCCCCAGGACCCGAACCAGGCCGCCGGCCAGGGCATGCCGCCCGTGCCGCCGGTCCCGCCGCAGGCTCCGCAGACGCCGCCTTCGCCGCAGACCCTGCCGGCGGCCGCGCCGGGCCCGTACGGGCAGGCGCCGCAGCCCGGTTACGGATACCCGCAGCAGCCGGGGCAGCAGCCGGGTCCGTACGGTCAGCCCGGCCCCTACGGCCAGCCGGGTCAGCCCGGCCCGTACGGCCAGCAGCAGCCCTACGGCTACCCGCAGCAGGCCCAGCCCGGCCCGTACGGCCAGCAGCCGGGCCCCTACGGCGGCTACCCCGCCCCGACCCCGCCGCCGGCCCCCGGTGGCGGCGGTCCGTTCAAGGGCAGGACCGGTCTCGTCGCGGGCATCGCCGCCGCGGCCGTCCTGGTCGCCGCCGTCACGACCTGGGCCGTCGTCGGCGGGGACGACGACAACGACCCGGTCGCGAAGCCCACCTCCACCGCGACCGCCACCGGCGCGCCCAAGCCCACCGGCTCGGTGGACCAGGGCGACGGCTCCGGCGACGGCGGCAAGGACGGCGACGAGGACCTCAACGCGGGCCGCCAGGCCGGCGAGGCGAAGGTCAACTGGCTGCTGAAGAACGACGTCGACCTGCCGCGCAACGGCTCCGACGTCTTCGGCCCGTGGATCGTCGGCGACACCGTCGTCAAGGCGATGTACAAGGGCGTCGACGGCTACGGCCTGAGCGACGGCAAGCCCAAGTGGCACGTCGACGTGCCGTTCGAGCTGTGCGCCGTCCCGCCGGAGCCCGCCGCCGACGGCACCATGGTCTTCGGCTACGCCGAGAGCGCCAAGGACGGCGCCAAGTGCACCAACCTGCAGAAGATCGACCTCAAGACCGGCCAGGCCGGCTGGAAGAGGGCCGTCCCGAAGGCCACGGGCCTCTTCGCCTTCGACGACAACACCCTGGCCATCAGCGGCAACACGGTCACCGCCGCCGGTTCCAGCAGCGCGTACGGCTTCTCGCTCGCCGACGGCCACCAGCTCTTCAAGGGCGCCGACACCGGCTGCAAGCCCTTCGCGTACGCGGGCGGCAGCAAGCTGATCGCCGCCATGAACTGCCCGTCGGGCAGCACGACCAAGAAGATCCAGGCGATCGGCCAGGTCGACCCCGGCACGGGCAAGCCGAAGTTCACCTTCCAGCTGGAGGCGAACTGGGAGGTCGACAAGGTCTACTCGGTCGACCCGCTGGTCGTCTCGGCCACCCAGCGCGAGCAGAAGAAGTGGACCATCTTCTCGCTCGACGCCAACGGCAAGCTGCGCTCGACGATCCAGGGCGGCAACGACAAGTTCGCGCCCTCGTGCGGCGGCAGCTTCGTCATCTTCGGCAAGAACCTCCAGGGCTGCACGGGTGTCGCGGCCGACGCGAACACCTTCTACATGTCCACCGAGACCGACTACGGCAAGACGAACGAGGTCATCGCCTACGACCTGAAGACCGGCAAGGCCAAGTGGCGTGCCAAGGCGCCCGAGGGGCGGAAGGTGACCCCGCTGGGCATGGAGGGCTCCGACGTCCTGCTGTACATGGCGACCACGTACGACAAGGGCGGTGCCGTCGCGACCCTCGCCCCGACCGGTGGCGCGCCGAAGATCCTGCTCCAGCACCCGGCCTCGACGTCCGAGATCGAGTCGAGCTTCTACAGCCCGGGTTACGCCTACGGCAGCGGCACCTTCGTGGTGGCGGCCGGGCGTGTGTCCGCGTCCAACGACAAGGAAGAGATGCAGGTCAAGACGATGATGGCCTTCAGCAAGTGAGGTACGCGGACCGATGACGCAGCCACCCCCGCCCCCGCCGAACCAGCCCCCTGACCCGAGGGGCGGCTTCGGCGGCCCGACGCCCCCGACGCCGCAGCAGCAGCCGGAGCCGGGCTACGGCTACCCGCAGCAGCCGCCGACCGCCCCCCAGCCCGAGCCGGGTTACGGCTACCCGCAGGCGCCGCAGCAGCCGTACGGCTACCCGGCTGCGCCCCAGCAGCCGCAGCAGCCCCAGCAGTACGGCTATCCGCAGCAGCCGGGCCAGCCCCCGTACGGCTACCCGGCCCAGCCGCAGCAGCCCTACGGCTACCCGCAGCAGACCGTCGCGGCTCCGGCCGTGTCCGGCGGCAAGAAGCTGTCGGCGCAGATGCAGATCGTCATCGCGGCGGTCGTCGCCGTCGTCCTGATCGTCGGCGTCGGCATCTGGTACGCCAACTCCGGTGACGGCGGCAACGAGGCCAAGGGCTCGGGCGGCACCTCGCAGGGCACCACCGGCGGTGGCGACACCGGCGGCAAGGGCCTGGGCGGCGGTGGGAAGGAGAAGCCGCCGGCCGACACCAAGGCGAAGGTGGCCTTCCTGGTCGGGGAGCCGAAGGTCTCGGACGTCACGGACGTCTCCGGTTCCTTCCTCACCGACAAGTCGTTCGTGAAGCCGGGCGTGAACTCGCTCGTCGCCTACGACCCGGACAAGGGCACCGTCCAGTGGACGCTGCCGCTGACCGGTCAGGTCTGCGGCACCTCGCGGCACGTCACCGCGGACAACAAGGCCCCGATCCTCTTCGAGGCCGCCAAGCGGGTCGCGCCGCGCTACTACCAGCCGTGCACCGAGGTCGGCCTCGTCGACCTGAACACCGGCAAGCTGCTGTGGTCGACCTCGGTCACCGGCGGTTCCGCGGGTGACGCGAAGGCCCGGTTCGGCGAGGTCACGCTCAGCGGGACGACCGTCGCGGCCGGCGGCACCGACGGCGGCGCCGCGTTCGACCTCGCCAACGGCAACCCGCGCTGGAAGCCGCAGGCCAACGACCAGAACTGCTACGACATGGGGTACGGCGGCGGCGAGGGCCTCGTCGCGGTCCGCAAGTGCGGTCAGTACGACAACCCGAACGTGCTGATCCAGAACCTCAACCCGATGACGGGCGCCCCGCTCTCGCAGTTCAAGATGCCGCCCGGCGTGAAGTACGCCTCGGTCGTCTCCACGAAGCCGCTGGTCGTCGCGACCGACATCGGCGACAGCTCCGGCGACGGCAGCGGCATCACGGACTTCTTCTCGATCGACGAGAAGACCGGGAAGCTGAAGGCGAAGATCACGGCGGACCCGGAGCAGTACGCGGCCCGCTGCCGCCCGACCGAGGTCGAGTCCTGCCAGCAGGCGCTCGTCGGCAACGGCCGGCTGTACCTGCCGACCGAGGAGCACGAGGGCAGCACCGGCGAGTACGGCGACGAGACGAACGAGATCATCGGCTTCGACCTGGTCACCGGGCGCACGGTGCCGGAGAAGGCCGACGCCGGCGACAAGTACACCTTCGTCCCGCTGCGGATGGACGGCGGCAACCTCATCGCCTACAAGGAGCCCCCGTACAACCAGGGCGGCCGGATCGTCTCGGTCGACGGCGGCACGATGAAGGAGACGCTCCTCCTGGAGAACCCGGCGAACAAGTCGCTGAACAACCCCGAGTCGAGCTTCAGCCTGAACGGCGCCGAACTCCTCTACCAGGACGGCCGGTTCTTCATCTCGGAGAACATGGTCAGCAAGCCGCGGGAGAACCCGGGGCCCAACGACATCAAGGAGTACCTGATCGCCGCCTGGTCCGTCGGGCACTGACGACGCGCTGACGACCCGCACGACCCCGTGGGCCCCTCCGGTGATCCGGAGGGGCCCACGCGCATGTCGGCGGCCGGGGCGGGGGAGCGTGTAGCTTGCCGGTTTCAGGCCGCCGGGGCGTCCGGCCGGCCAGGCGGAGGGGGGATGACCGGGATGGGCGTACGCCTCGTGGTGGTGGACGACCACCGCCTGCTCGCGGAGGCGCTCGCCTCGGCGCTGAAGCTGCGCGGGCACCGGGTGCTCGCGGCGGCCGCGCCGGTGGCGGGGGCCGCGGAGCTGGTGGTGAGCCGGGCGCCGGAGGTCTGCCTGCTGGGCACCGCGGCGCCGGACGCGCCGGGGACCTTCGACCCGGTCGTACGGATCAAACGGGAGCGGCCGCAGGTGGCCGTCGTGGTGCTCGGCCCGGTGCCGTCGCCGCGCGGGATCGCGGCGGCGTTCGCGGCAGGCGCCTCGGGATACGTCCGGCACGACGAGCGCATCGAGGGCGTCGAGCGGGCCTTGGTGAAGGCGCGGGCGGGGGAGCCGGCGGTGTCGCCGCAGCTGCTCCAGGGGGCCTTCGCGGAGCTGCTGCATCCCTCGGCGCAGCCGGACGACGAGGCACAGCGGCTGCTCCGGCTGCTCACGCAGCGGGAGGTGGAGGTCCTGGTGCGGGTCGCGGAGGGCGAGGACACCCGGCTGATCGCGGCGGGGATGGGGATCGCGCCGAGCACGGCGCGGACGCATGTGCAGCGGGTCCTGATGAAGCTGGGGGTGGGTTCGCGCCTGGAGGCGGCGGCGCTCGCCGCGCGCACGGGGCTGCTCGACCGGGCGGTGCCGGGACCCCGCGGCCCGCGCTGAGGATGCACGTCCGGCCGGCCCCTTCCGTGTGAGGGGGCCGGCTTCGCCATTGACGGTGATGTTCGAATGTGATTCTTTGTGCGTGGTTCTGTTTGGTCCTGCCCGGAGGGCACCCCCGTGAAGAAGACCGTCACCACGCTCGCCGACGGGCGCGAGCTGATCTACTACGACACGCGCGACGACATCGTCCGCACCGCCGTCGACCCGCGCCCCCTCACCCCCGTCGTCTCCCGCTCCGAGATCCGTCACGACGAGCTCACCGGCGACCATGTCGCCGTCGCCTCGCACCGGCAGGCCCGCACCTACCACCCGCCGGCCGACGCCTGCCCGCTCTGCCCCGCCCGGGACGGCCGCGAGAGCGAGATCCCCGAGGCGGACTACGAGGTCGTGGTCTTCGAGAACCGCTTCCCCTCGCTCTCCGGCGGAGTCGGCCGCTGCGAGGTCGTCTGCTTCACCGACGACCACACCGACTCCTTCGCCGACCTCACCGAGGAGCGCGCCGCGCTCGTCCTCGACGCCTGGACCGACCGGACCGCCGCGCTCTCCGCCCTGCCCGGAGTCGAGCAGGTCTACTGCTTCGAGAACCGCGGCGCGGAGATCGGCGTCACCCTGCCCCACGCGCACGGCCAGATCTACGCCTTCCCGTACGTCACGCCCCGCACGGCCGCCATGCGCCGCCGCGCCGACGAACACCGCGCGGCGACCGGCCGGAACCTCTTCGACGACGTCGTCGCCCGCGAGAGGGCCGACGGCGAGCGGGTGGTCCTGGAGACCGGGCACTGGATCGCCTTCGTGCCGTACGCCGCCCACTGGCCGTACGAGGTCCACCTCCACCCGAAGCGCCGGGTGCCCGACCTGCTCGCCCTCGACGCCGCCGCGCGCACAGAGTGCGCACAGGTCTACCTGGAACTCTTGAGGCGCTTCGACCGGATCTTCGGCCCGGACGAGCCGCCGACGCCCTACATCGCCGCCTGGCACCAGGCGCCGTTCACGGACGAGCGGCGCGAGGACTTCGGACTGCACCTGGAGCTCTTCACCGTCCGACGGGCCTCTGACAAGCTGAAATTCCTCGCGGGCACCGAGTCCGGCATGGGCGCGTTCATGAACGACATCCGGCCGGAGGACGCGGCCCGACGACTCCGAGAGGTGGCAAGCGCATGACACGGAAGTATCTGGTGACGGGGGGCGCCGGGTACGTGGGCAGCGTCGTCGCCGCCCACCTCCTGGAGCGGGGCCACCGCGTCACCGTCCTCGACGACCTCTCCACCGGCTTCGCCGAAGCCGCCCCCGAGGGCGCCGAGTTCATCGAGGGCCGCATCCAGGACGCCGCGCGGTGGCTCGACTCCTCCTACGACGGCGTGCTGCACTTCGCCGCCTTCTCCCAGGTCGGCGAGTCCGTCGCCAAGCCGGAGAAGTACTGGGAGAACAACGTCGGCGGCACCATGGCCCTGCTCGCCGCGATGCGCGCCGCCGGCGTCCGCGAGCTGGTCTTCTCCTCCACCGCCGCCACCTACGGCGAGCCGGAGACCGTGCCGATCACCGAGACCGCGCCGACCGCCCCCACCAGCCCGTACGGGGCGAGCAAGCTGGCCGTCGACCACATGATCGGCGGTGAGTGCGCCGCCCACGGCCTGGCCGCCGTCTCGCTGCGCTACTTCAACGTGGCCGGGGCGTACGGCTCCCTCGGCGAGCGCCACGCGCCCGAGTCCCATCTGATCCCGCTCGTCCTCCAGGTCGCCCTCGGCCGGCGCGAGGCGATCTCCGTGTACGGCGAGGACTACCCGACCCCGGACGGCACCTGCGTCCGCGACTACATCCACGTCGCCGACCTCGCCGAGGCCCACCTCCTCGCGCTCGACGCCATGACGGCGGGGGAGCACCTGATCTGCAACCTCGGCAACGGCAACGGCTTCTCCGTCCGCGAGGTCGTCGAGACCGTCCGCAAGGTCACCGGACACCCGATCCCGGAGCTCACCGCCCCGCGCCGGCCCGGCGACCCCGCCGTCCTGGTCGCCTCCGCCGAGGCCGCCCGCGAGCGGCTCGGCTGGACGCCGTCCCGCCCGGACCTCGCGGACGTCGTCGCCGACGCCTGGGCCTTCGCCCGTCTCCAGGAGGAGGGCGCGTGAGCCTCGCCGCCGACTTCCAGGCGCTGTACGGCGCCGCGCCCGACGGCCTCTGGGCCGCCCCCGGGCGGGTCAACCTGATCGGGGAGTACACCGACTTCAACGACGGCTTCGTGCTGCCGCTCGCGCTGCCGCACACCACCGTCGCCGCCGTCTCCCGGCGTGACGACGGCGTCCTGCGCCTGCACTCCGCCGACACCGGCGGCGGGATCGTCCGACTGGACGTCGAAAGCCTGGAGCCGCTCTCCGGCGGCGGCTGGGCCGCCTACCCGGCCGGTGTCGTCTGGGCGCTGCGGGAGGCCGGGCACCCGGTCGCCGGCGCCGACGTCCACCTCGCGTCGACCGTGCCCACCGGTGCCGGGCTCTCCTCATCGGCGGCCCTGGAGGTCGTCATCGCGCTCGCCCTGAACGACCTGTTCGGTCTCGGGCTCTCCCGCCCCGAGCTCGCCCGGCTCGCCCAGCGCGCCGAGAACGCCTTCGTCGGCGTGCCCTGCGGGGTCATGGACCAGATGGCCTCCGCCTGCGCCGAGGAGGGCCACGCCCTCCATCTGGACACCCGGGACCTCTCGTACCGTCAGGTCCCCTTCGACCTGGCGGGGGAGGGGCTGCGGCTGCTCGTCGTCGACACCCGCGTGAAGCACGAGCTCGGCGACGGCGCGTACGCCGAGCGGCGCGCCGGGTGTGAAGCGGGTGCGCGGGCGCTCGGCGTCCGCACCCTGCGCGAAGTCAATTCCGCGCATCTGCCCGAATCACTCGCACGACTGAGCGACGAGACGATTCTGCGGTACGTACGGCACGTCGTCTCCGACAACGCGCGCGTGGAGCGGACCATCGCCCTCCTCGACGCCGGCGCCACCCGCGCGGTCGGCCCGGTCCTCACCGAGGGCCACGCCTCCCTCCGGGACGATCTGCGGGTGTCCTGCCCCGAGCTCGACCTCGTCGTCGAGGCGGCGAACGCGGCCGGGGCCCTCGGCGCCCGGATGACCGGCGGCGGCTTCGGCGGCTCCGCCATCGTGCTGGTGGAGACCGAGCGGGCGGAGGAGGCGTCCGCCGCCGTGGAGAAGGCCTTCGCCGCGGCCGGACACGCGGCCCCGGGGATCTTCCCGGCCGTGCCCTCGGCGGGCGCGCGCCGCCTCTGAGCGACCGCCGGGTGGGCGCGCGCCGCCTCTGAGCACCCGCCCTCACCCCGGATGGCCTACGCCCCGGCCACCGCTCGCGTTCCCACGACTTCGGACAGTTCCGCGAAACGGCCCCCACCACGGCGCCCCGCCCCTACTCTGAGGGGCAGCGCCGGTGGGGGCCGGTGCTGTTCAGGGGGCGAGACCCGTCGGGTACGGCGCCAGAAGCGGGGTAGCAGTCAACGCACGGCGGCGGCCGTGCCGACGACGGACCCGCCTCCGGCGCCGTACCCGCGTCGGTCCGTTCCTCGACACTTGGGAGTGTCCGTGGCACGCATCCGCGTCCTGGTGGTGGACGACCACCGCATCTTCGCCGAATCGCTGGCCGCCGCCCTCGCGGCGGAGCCCGACGTCGACGTCGCCGCCGCCGGCAGCGGCCCGGCGGCCCTGCGCTGCCTGGAGCGCGGCGCGGCGGAGGGCCGCAGGTTCGACGTGCTGCTCGTCGACGCCGAGCTGGGCGCGGGACCCGCGGCGGGCGCGGCCGTGGCGCGCGCGGTGCCCGACGACGCCGAGGGCACGGTCGACGGGATCTCGCTGGTCACGGGCGTACGGCGGGTGCAGCCCGCACTCCGCACGGTCGTCCTCGCCGAGAAGGACGACCCGCGCCGCGCCGCCCTCGCGCTCCAGGCGGGGGCCTCCGGCTGGGTCGCGAAGGACTGCTCGCTCCAGCGGCTGCTCGCGGTGGTCCGGGGCGTGCTGCGGGACGAGACGCATCTGCCGCCCGCGCTGCTCACGGGCGTGCTGCGGGAGCTGACGGAGGCCCGCAGGCACCGGACGGACAGCGAGCGGCTCGTGGAGTCGCTGACCCCGCGCGAGCGGGAGGTGCTGCGCTGCATGGTGGCGGGTCTGGGCCGCAAGGCGGTCGCCGAGCGCCTCTTCCTCTCCCCGCACACCGTCCGTACGCACATGCAGAACGTGCTGGGGAAGCTGGGCGTGCACTCGACGCTCGCGGCGGTGGCGCTGGCCCGCCGGGCGGGCGTGGGCCCCGCGGAGCCGGCGCTACCCGGGGACGTTGTCGAACGGGGCGGTCAGCCGGCGTAGCAGCCCGGCCAGTTCGCCGCGCTGGGCGCGGGAGAGCTGGGCCAGGATGGCGCGCTCCTGGGCGAGGAGTCCGGCGAGCGCCTCGTCGGCGCGGTCGCGGCCCTCGGGGGTGAGCCGGACCAGGACCCCGCGCCGGTCGCTGGGGTCGGGGAGCCGCTCGACGAGGCCCTTCTTGGTGAGCCGGTCGATGCGGTTGGTCATGGTGCCCGAGGTGACCAGCGTCTGGGTGAGGAGCTGGCCGGGGGAGAGCTGGTACGGGGCTCCGGCGCGGCGCAGCGAGGTGAGGACGTCGAACTCCCAGGGCTCCAGCTGGTGCTCCGAGAAGGCGAGCCGACGGGCCCGGTCGAGGTGGCGGGCGAGCCGCGAGACGCGGCTGAGCACCTCGAGCGGTTCCACGTCGAGGTCGGGGCGCTCGCGGCGCCATGCTGCGACCAGTCGGTCGACCTCGTCCTCCATGACGATCAGTGTAGAGGGTCTGTTGACATAAAGTCTCTTGTGTTCAAGATTCTCTATATCAAGTATCTTGAGGTAAAGATATATTTTCCTGGACTATGGGGAAGGGACCCCGCCGGAACTCCGTTCCGCTTCGGCAACACGTGCCAGCAAGGGGGCTTCGAACATGCATTCCGTGGACACCGCCGCACCGACCTGGGATCCACAGCAGTACCTCCGACACTCCGGCCACCGCACCCGCCCGTTCCTCGATCTCCTCGCCCGAATACCGCAGCTGCCCGCCCAGCGGCGTCCCGCCCGCATCGCCGACCTCGGCTGCGGACCCGGCAATGTGACGGTCCTCCTCGCCGACCGGTGGACCGACGCCCACATCACCGGGTTCGACCTCTCGCCCGAGATGCTGGAGCGCGCCGAGAAGGACTGGTCGGGCACCACCAGGGGCGGCGGCTGGCTCGACTTCCGGCCCGCCGACGCCGCCCACTGGACCCCCGGCGAGCCGTACGACCTGATCGTCTCCAACGCGGCCCTCCAGTGGGTGCCCAACCACCCCGAGTCCTTCGCCGCCTGGATCGAAGGCCTCCGTCCCGGCGGCACCCTGGCCTTCCAGGTCCCCGGCAACTTCACCTCGCCCAGCCACGCCCTGCTCGGCGAGCTCTGCGAGACCCCCGAGTGGCGGGCCCGCCTCGGCGACCAGGGCCGCCGCTACGTCCACATCCTCGACACCGACGAGTACCTCACCCGCCTCACCGACCTCGGCTGCGAGACGGACGTCTGGGAGACCACGTACTGCCAGCTGCTCCAGGGGGAGGACCCGGTCCTGGACTGGGTCAAGGGCACGGCGCTGCGGCCCGTCCTGACCACCCTGGGCGAGGACCAGGAGGCGGTCGACGCCTTCCTCGGCCAGTACCGCAGGCTCCTGCGCGAGGCCTACCCGCCCGGCCCGCACGGCACGGTCTTCCCCTTCCGCAGGATCTTCGCCGTCGCGCGCAAGGGCTCGTGACATACGGGGACGCCCCGCACCGGGCATCCGGTGCGGGGCGCCCGTGAGGCACTCGGTCCGTTACTGGACGGAGTTGTAGATCCCCCAGCCGCCGCCGAGCTTGACGCGCGGGGCGAACTTGCCCGGGGTGGTGTTCAGGTAGCGGTAGAGGTCGCCGCCGGAGGTGACGCCGAGGAGGTCGGCCTTGCCGTCGGCGTTGAGGTCGCCGGGGGCGACGATCTTGGAGTACGTGTTCCAGCCGGTGCCGATCTTCAGGCGGGCCTTGAACGGCGTGGTGGCGTTGCCGGTGCCGGCGTAGAGGTACAGGTCTCCGCCGGAGGTGCGGGCCACGATGTCCGTGCGGCCGTCGCCCGTGTAGTCACCGGCGCCGACGATCTTGTTGTACGTGCCCCAGCCGGTGCCGACCTTGATGCGGGAGGCGAGGGCGGTGCCGGAGCCGTTGCCCTTGTACAGGTAGAGGTAGCCGGAGGCGTCGCGGGCGAGCAGGTCGCCCTTGCCATCGCCGGACAGGTCGCCGGGGGCCACCAGGGTGTTGTAGACGCTCCAGCCGCCGCCGATGTCGTTGCCGTCGATCCACAGGTGGCCGCTGTAGACGAAGCCGGTGTCGGACATGCCGTCGGCGTTCATCGACGAGAAGTGGAGCGGGGCCGGACCGCCCGTCAGGCCGCCGGCGCCCATGATCTCGATGCGCGGGTCCAGCTTGCCGGTGGTGCTGTTGTAGTACCAGTACCAGGCCCCGCCGGACGTGGTGGCGAAGATGCCCTCCTTGCCCGTGTACGGGATGTTGCCGGCGCCCGCGAACTGCTGGACGTCCGCCCACAAGCCCGCGGCGCCGGTCTGCACGCGCGGGGCCAGGGTGCCGTTGCCGTTGGCCGGGTAGTAGAACAGGGTGCCCGCGTTGTCCCGGGCGAGCAGGTCGCCGTCACCGGCGGGCAGGATCTGGTTGTAGATGTTCCAGCCGCCGCCGACGGACTGGCGGGCGGCGAACGGCTGGGCCGTGTCGCCCGTACCGGCGTAGAAGTACAGGGTGCCGGCGGTGTCGCGGGCGTACAGGTCGCCCTTGCCGTCGCCGTTGCCGTCGCCGAGGCCCACGAGCTGGTCGTAGGCGCCCCAGCCGCCGCCGACGAGGATCCGGCCGCCGAGCGGCGCGTCCAGGTTGCCGGTGGCCAGGTACAGGTACAGCTGGCCGTCCTTGGTGCGGGCGAGCACGTCGGCCCGGCCGTCGCCGTTCACGTCGCCGGGCGAGGTGACCTTGTTGTAGACCTGCCAGCCGCCGCCGACCGTGTGCTCGTACGGCGTGCCGGTCGGGTCGGCGTCCGCGTACAGCTTGAGCGTGCCGTTCTCCGAGACGACGAGGATCTCGGGCTCGGTGGTGGCACCGCCCTGCTGGCCGATCGGGATGATGTCCTTGGCGACCTCGTCCTCGCGGAAGAGGTCGAAGACGTCACCGGTCTGGGTGGACGTGCTCGAGTAGAGCTCGCCCTCCGTGCCGCGGAGGATGGTGTCGTCGATGCCGTCGCCGTCCAGGTCGGACAGCGGCAGCGAGGAGGCCTCGCTGGCGGCGGCGGCGCCAGCGCGGGCGGCGCCCTGCTTCGGGAGCGTCAGCTTGGGCGGGGTGAAGGAGGGCGCCTCCTTCTTGATGGACGGAAGCGGCGCCGGGGTGTCGGCGGCGGAGGCCGTGCCCGCGAGGAGCATGCCGGCGGAGAGAGCGAGAGCGGTGCAGGCCGCGACGCGGCGAGCGCGCTTGGAGTGCTGGAACAGCAAGAGATCCCCCCCAGGGATCAGAGGTTCGACAGAACCACACAGGGGGGCTCGTACGGCATCGAACGGCGTCAGCGCAGGCCACTGGGCATGCGGAGACGACCTCGTTCGAAGGTCGGAACACCCCCCCGGATGTTGAACACGATTCTACTCACGCTTGCGCCCGACGCCAGCGATCTACGGATGAACAGCAGGCGCCCCGCACCCGGCTCGGGTGCGGGGCGCCTTGCGGGCCCTGGCGGATCGTCAGGACATGCTGTTGTAGATGCCGTAGCCGGTGCCGATCTTGACGCGCGCGGCGAACTTGCCCGGGGTGGTGTTCAGGTAGCTGTAGAGGTCGCCGCCGGAGGTGACGCCGAGGAGGTCGGCCTTGCCGTCGGCGTTGAGGTCGCCGGGGGCGACGATCTTGGAGTACGTGTTCCAGCCGGTGCCGATCTTCAGGCGGGCCTTGAACGGCGTGGTGGCGGTGCCGGTGCCGGCGTAGAGGTACAGGTCTCCGGCAGAGGTGCGGGCCACGATGTCCGTGCGGCCGTCGCCCGTGTAGTCACCGGCGCCGATGATCTTGTTGTACGCGCCCCAGCCGGTGCCGACCTTGATGCGGGAGGCGAGGGCGGTGCCGGAGCCGTTGCCCTTGTACAGGTAGAGGTAGCCGGAGGCGTCGCGGGCGAGCAGGTCGCCCTTGCCGTCGCCGGACAGGTCACCCGCGCCGACGATCGTGTTGTAGACGCCCCAGCCGCCGCCGATGTCGGTGCCGTCGATGGACAGGCGGCCCTGGGAGATCTTCGCGATGTCCGACTGGCCGTCCGCGTTCATCGTGGACAGGTGGGTGAAGTTCGCGCCGTTCCAGCCGCCGACGTTCCCCAGCTGGCTGCGGGCCTCGAGGCCGCCGCCGGTCGAGGAGCGGTACCAGAACAGCGTGCCGCGGGTGTCCCGCGCGAGGACGCCCTCCTTCTCGCCGGTGACCGGGTTGTTGCCCGCCCCGGCGAACTGCGGGATGCCCGCCCAGCCGCCCGTGTCGCTGAGCTGCTGACGGGCCGCGAGGGTGCCGTCGCCGTTGCCGGTGTAGTACCAGAGCGTGCCCTTCGCGTCGCGGGCGATCAGCTCGCCGTTGCCGTCGCCGTTGTCGTCGCCGACGGGCAGGATCTGGTTGTAGGCGCCCCAGCCGGTGCCGATCTGCCTCCGCGCGGCGAGCGGGCCGGCCTTGTCGCCCGTACCGGCGTAGAACCACAGCTTTCCGGCGGTGTCGCGGGCGATCAGGTCCGCCCAGCCGTCGCCGTTGTCGTCGCCGATGCCGAGGAGCTGGTCGTAGATGTTGTAGCCGGTGCCGATCTTCACGCGCGACGCGAAGGGCGCGGTGCGGACACCGGTGGCGTAGTACAGGTAGAGGTTGCCGTCGAGGTCGCGGGCGACCAGGTCGGCGCGGCCGTCGTCGTTGACGTCGCCGGGCGCGACGACCTTGTTGTAGATGTTCCAGCCGTTGCCCTGCCAGACGTAGCTCGCGCTGGTCGGCGTCGCGTCGGCGTACAGCCGGAGGGCGCCCTGCGAGGACAGCGTCAGGAGCTCGGGGCCGCTGGCGTTCCCGTCCTGGTTGCCGATCGGGATGATGTCCTTCGGAGGCGTCGTGATGGACGTGAACTCGCCGCCCTGGCCGGAGGTCGTGGACGTGTAGACCTTGCCGTCCCAGTCGCGGTAGATCAGGTCGCCGCCGCCGTCGCCGTCGAGGTCCGACAGCTGCGGCGAGGCGCCGACGCCGGAGGCCGCCGTGACGCCCTGACGCAGCGGGCCGATCGTCGGCCGCGTCGGGGAGGGCTGGGTGAAGCGGGCCGCCGGCTTCTCGACGGCCGGGCGCGGCCCGGGCTGCGAGGCCGAGGCCGGGGTCGCGAGCAGCATGCCCGCGGACAGGACGAGCGCGGTGCAGGCGCCGAGGCGCGCGCGGGAGAAGGGAACAGAACGCAAGAGATCCCCCCCAGGGATCAGGATGTCTTCGGTCCGGGCACGGGTCCGCGGCGCCTCGCTACGGAGGAAACGCGTACGAGGGCGAACCCCCCCGGGTGTGGGGGGAGCATACCTCCCGGTCATGACTCGCCCCCGACCCTCTGGGACGGACGCGGGGACGCCCCGCACCGGCGAACCGGTGCGGGGCGTTCCGGGGAGCGCACGGCGACTAGTACAGGCCGTTGTAGATCTGGTAGCCGGTGCCGATGGAGGCGCGCGGCTTGAACGGGACGCCCGTCACGCCGGTGCCGCTGTAGCGGAACAGCTCGCCGCCCGAGTTCACCGCGAGCAGGTCGGCCTTGCCGTCACCGGTGATGTCACCGGGCGCCGCGATCTTCGGGTACGCGTTCCAGCCGCCGCCGATCCTGACGCGCGGCTTGAACGGGTAACCGGCCTGGCCCGTGCCCTGGTACAGGTAGAGCGTGCCGTCCTTGGCGCGGGCCACCAGGTCGTTCAGACCGTCGGCCGTGAAGTCGCCGGCGCCGACGATGCGGTCGTACGCGCCCCAGCCGGAGCCGACCTTGACGCGCGCGCTCACGGCGGTGCCGTACGCGTTGCCGCGGTACAGGTACAGGACGCCGGAACGGTCCCGCGCCAGCAGGTCGCCGCGCCCGTCGCCGTTCAGGTCGCCCGGGCCGATGAGCTGGTTGTAGATGCCCCAGCCGCCGCCGAGGTCGTCCTTGACGCGGTAGAGGTGGCCGTTCCAGATGTCGAGGACTTCGGAGACGCCGTCGTCGTCCATCGAGCTGGTCAAGTACATGTTGGCGCCGGCCCAGCCGCCCGTGTCGCTGATCTGCCGGCGCGGGGTCAGCTTGCCGGTCTCCCGGGTGCCGTACCAGAAGAGCGTGCCGGCCTTGTCGCGGGCGAGCATGCCCTCCTTGCCGTGCGCCGGGATGTTGCCCGCGCCGCTCAGCTGCGCTCTCTTCGCCCAGGTGCCGACGCTGCTGGCCTGCCGGCGGGTGTTGAAGTAGCCGCGGCCGGTGCCCCTGTACGAGTACAGGGTGCCTTCGTTGCTCCGCGCGAGCACGTCGCCGACGCCGTCGTGGTTGAAGTCGTCGATGCCGAGGATCTGGTTGTAGATGTTCCAGCCGTGACCGACCTCCTTGCGGGGCTTCACCGAGTACGGGCTGCCGGTGCTGCCGTAGTAGAAGAGGACGCCGGAGGGCGTGCGGGCGAGGAAGTCGCCGCGCCCGTCGCCGTCGCTGTCGCCGAGACCGATCAGGTGGTCGTAGACGCCCCAGCCGTTGCCGACCTTCTGGCGGGCGTGGAACGGGGCGCCGTACGAGCCGGTGGAGACGTACACGTACAGCTCGCCGGAGGGCGTACGGGCCAGCACGTCGGCACGGCCGTCACCGCTGACGTCACCGGGCGAGAAGACCTTGTTGTAGATCCCCCAGCCGGCGCCGGACCAGCGGAACGTGCCGTAGGACTGGGTGGTGTCGCCGTACAGGGCAAGGCGGCCGGTGGTCGACAGCGTAAGGATCTCGGGACGGCTGCCGTTCAGGTCCTGGTCGCCGATCGGGATGATGTCGTTGACGAACTGGGTGGAGTCGTCGCTGCGGGTGATCTTGGCTCCGGCGACGTCGCTGGTCGGCACCGAGTAGATCTGGCCGTTGTAGCCGCGGTAGAGGACGTCGCCGATGCCGTCGCCGTCCACGTCGGAGCGCGGCGCGTTGCCGGCCCCCGCGGTGCCGGAGATCCCGGCGCGGGCGCCGTCGGCCTTCGGCAGGATCGGCTTCGGCAGCGCGACACCGGCCGGAGCCGGTATCTCGACCGACGCGTGCGGCGCCGGCGCGTCGGCGGACGCCGGGCTCGCGAGGAGCATGCCCGCGGAGAGGGCGAGAGCGGTGCAGCCGGCGAGACGGCGGGCACGCTGGGAACGCGTGAAGAACAAGAAGATCCCCCCCAGGGATCAGAGGTTCGACGGAACCAAACAGGGGGGTTCGAACAGGCGTCGAACGGCGTCAGGGCATGGCGGAAAGCACGCGGAGACGACCTCGTAGGACGGTCGGAACACCCCCCCGGATGTTGAACAGGAGTCTACTCACCGCGCCGCCGATGACCAGATGTTTACCCCGCCGAATCCGACCGTCCGGTCGCTTCTCGCCTCCCGGCCCGCGTCCCCTCAGTTCTTGCGGTGCCCTATCAGCCGCGGCTTCTGCTCCAGACCGTCCAGACCGTGCCACGCCAGGTTCACCAGATGCGCCGCGACCTCCGACTTCTCCGGCTTCCGCACGTCCAGCCACCACTGACCCGTCAGCGCCACACTGCCCACCAGCGCCTGCGCGTACAGCGGCGCCAGCTTCGGGTCGAAGCCCCGCGCCTTGAACTCCAGGCCCAGGATGTCCTCCACCTGCGTGGCGATGTCACTGATCAGCGACGCGAACGTGCCCGTCGACTGCGCCACCGGCGAATCCCGTACGAGGATCCGGAACCCGTCCGTGTAGTTCTCGATGTAGTCGAGCAGCGCGAACGCCGCCTGCTCCAGGAGCTCCCGCGGATGCCCCGCCGTCAGTGCCCCCGTCACCCCGTCCAGGAGCTGCCGCATCTCCCGGTCCACGACGACCGCGTACAGACCTTCCTTGCCGCCGAAGTGCTCGTACACCACCGGCTTGGAGACCCCGGCCTTCGCCGCGATCTCCTCCACCGACGTGCCCTCGAAGCCCTTCTCCGCGAAGAGCGTGCGACCGATGTCGAGCAGCTGCTCCCGGCGCTCCGCGCCCGTCATCCGCACCCGGCGCCCCCGCCGGGGCTTCTGCTCTCCGCCGCTGCTGCCGGTACCGCCGGTCCTGCCCTCGATCGCCACGTCTTCCATCATGCCGCGTCTGCGGACGCGCTCTGGCGGCGGGCTTCGATGCGGGACTTCGCCGGCCAGCGCACATCGCTCGCCCAGCCCAGCTGCTCGAACCAGCGGATCAGCCGCGCGCTGGAGTCGACCTGCCCGCGCAGCACCCCGTGCCGCGCCGACGTCGGGTCCGCGTGGTGCAGGTTGTGCCAGGACTCGCCGCAGGACAGCACCGCCAGCCACCACACGTTCCCCGAACGGTCACGCGACTTGAACGGACGCTTGCCCACCGCGTGACAGATCGAGTTGATCGACCACGTGACGTGGTGAAGGAGTGCGACCCGCACCAGCGAGCCCCAGAAGAACGCCGTGAACGCGCCCCACCACGACATCGTCACCAGGCCGCCCACCACCGGCGGGATCGCCAGCGACACGATCGTCCACAGCACGAACTGGCGCGAGATCGCCCGGATCGCCGGATCCTTGATCAGGTCGGGCGCGTACTTGTGCTGCGGCGTCTGCTCCTCGTCGAACATCCAGCCGATGTGCGCCCACCACAGGCCCTTCATCAGCGCCGGAACCGTCTCGCCGAACCGCCACGGCGAGTGCGGGTCACCCTCCGCGTCCGAGAACTTGTGGTGCTTGCGGTGATCCGCCACCCACCGCACGAGCGGGCCTTCGACGGCCAGCGAACCCATGATCGCGAGGGCGATCCGCAGCGGCCGCTTCGCCTTGAAGGAACCGTGCGTGAAGTACCGGTGGAAACCGATCGTGATCCCGTGGCAGCCGACGTAGTACATGACCACCATCAGCCCCAGATCCAGCCAGCTCACCCCCCAGCCCCACGCCAGCGGCACCGCCGCGAGCAGCGCCAGGAACGGCACCGTGATGAACAGCAGCAGAGTGATCTGCTCGATCGAACGCTTGCTGTCCCCGCCCAGCGTGGCGGAGGGCAGCGACGCCTCGGCGGCGTCCGGCGCCTCGGACGCCGACGTCATCTCGGGGCTCATGGTCATGACTGTCCCTGGGGGGTGAGTGGAGGGAAACGCGTCGAAGGACGGATCCGTGGCTACGCCTCCGTAACCTACGGCGTCGTAAGTATGGCAGCGCCATGGCGCGCGGCAAGAGGGCACAAACAGGGGCCTGCCCGCCGCCCACCATGTGGACACCTATCCTGGGGACGTCGGACAGCGCGGTCCGCAAGCCTCCAGAACCCCTCCAGACGTGCTCAAACACTGCAAGGAGCCGCACCTGTGAGCAGTGCCGACCAGACCCCCACCGCCAGCACCGAGCTGCGCGCCGACATCCGCCGACTGGGCGACCTCCTCGGCGAGACCCTCGTACGCCAGGAGGGCCACGAACTCCTCGACCTCGTCGAGAAGGTCCGCCGCCTCACCCGCGAGGACGGCGAAGCCGCCGCCGAACTCCTCCAGGGCGTCGAACTCGAGACGGCCGCCAAGCTCGTCCGCGCCTTCTCCACCTACTTCCACCTCGCGAACGTCACCGAGCAGGTCCACCGCGGCCGCGAGATGCGCGAGAAGCGTGCCGCCGAGGGTGGCCTCCTCGCCCGCACCGCCGACATGCTCAAGGACGGCGACCCCGAGCACGTACGCGAGACGGTCAGGAACCTCAACGTGCGCCCCGTCTTCACCGCGCACCCCACCGAGGCCGCCCGCCGCTCCGTCCTCAACAAGCTCCGCCGGATCGCCGCCCTCCTGGAGACCCCGGTCGGCCAGGTCGAGCGCCGCCGCACCGACCTCCGCCTCGCCGAGAACATCGACCTCATCTGGCAGACCGACGAACTCCGGGTCGTCCGCCCCGAGCCCGCCGACGAGGCCCGCAACGCCATCTACTACCTCGACGAGCTGCACGCCGAGGCCGTCGGCGACGTCCTGGAGGACCTCGCCACCGAACTCGAACGCGTCGGCGTCGAACTCCCCGCCGGCACCCGCCCGCTCACCTTCGGCACCTGGATCGGCGGCGACCGCGACGGCAACCCCAACGTCACCCCCCAGGTGACCTGGGACGTCCTCATCCTCCAGCACGAGCACGGCATCACCGACGCCCTCGAACTCATCGACTTCCTCCGCGGACTGCTCTCCAACTCCATCCGCTACACCGGAGCCACCCAGGAACTCCTGGACTCCCTCCAGCGCGACCTGGAGCTCCTCCCCGAGATCAGCCCCCGCTACAAGCGCCTCAACGCCGAGGAGCCGTACCGCCTCAAGGCCACCTGCGTCCGGCAGAAGCTCGTCAACACCCGCGAGCGCCTCGCGAACGGCACCCCGCACCAGGACGGCCGCGACTACCTCGGCACCGCCGGCCTCATCCACGACCTCACCCTGATCCAGACCTCCCTGCGCGAGCACCGCGGCGCCCTCTTCGCCGACGGCCGCATGGACCGGGTCATCCGCACCCTCTCCGCCTTCGGCCTCCAGCTCGCCACCATGGACGTCCGCGAGCACGCCGAAGCCCACCACCACGCCCTCGGCCAGCTCTTCGACCGCCTCGGCGAGGAGTCCTGGCGGTACGCGGACATGCCCCGCGACTACCGGCAGAAGCTGCTCGCCAAGGAGCTCCGCTCCCGCCGCCCGCTCGCCCCGACCCCGGCCCCGCTGGACGCCGCCGGCGAGAAGACCCTCGGCGTCTTCCACACCATCAAGGAGGCCTTCGAGCGCTTCGGCCCGGAGGTCATCGAGTCGTACATCATCTCGATGTGCCAGGGCGCCGACGACGTCTTCGCCGCCGCCGTCCTCGCCCGCGAGGCCGGCCTCGTCGACCTGCACGGCGGCTGGGCCAAGATCGGCATCGTGCCGCTCCTGGAGACCACCGACGAGCTCAAGGCCGCCGACGTCATCCTCGACGACATGCTCGCCGACCCCTCCTACCGGCGCCTCGTCTCGCTGCGCGGCGACGTCCAGGAGGTCATGCTCGGCTACTCCGACTCCTCCAAGTTCGGCGGCATCACCACCAGCCAGTGGGAGATCCACCGCGCCCAGCGCCGGCTGAGGGACGTCGCCCACCGTTACGGGGTCCGGCTGAGGCTGTTCCACGGCCGCGGCGGCACCGTCGGCCGCGGCGGCGGCCCCTCGCACGACGCGATCCTCGCCCAGCCCTGGGGCACCCTGGAGGGCGAGATCAAGGTGACAGAGCAGGGCGAGGTCATCTCCGACAAGTACCTCATCCCCTCCCTGGCCAGGGAGAACCTGGAACTCACGGTCGCCGCCACCCTCCAGGCCTCCGCCCTGCACACCGCGCCCCGCCAGTCCGACGACGCCCTCGCCCGCTGGGACGCGGCCATGGACACCGTCTCGGACGCCGCCCACACCGCGTACCGCAGGCTCGTCGAGGACCCCGACCTGCCGACGTACTTCCTCGCGTCGACACCGGTGGACCAGCTCGCCGACCTGCACCTGGGCTCCCGGCCCTCCCGCCGCCCCGGCTCCGGCGTCTCGCTCGACGGACTGCGGGCCATCCCCTGGGTGTTCGGCTGGACCCAGTCCCGCCAGATCGTCCCCGGCTGGTACGGCGTCGGCTCCGGCCTCAAGGCCCTGCGCGAGGCCGGCCTCGACGCCGTCCTCGGCGAGATGTACGAGCGCTGGGGCTTCTTCCGCAACTTCCTCTCCAACGTCGAGATGACGCTGGCCAAGACGGACCTGCGGATCGCCCGCCACTACGTCGACACCCTCGTCCCCGACGACCTCAAGCACGTCTTCGACACCATCGAGGCCGAGCACGCGCTCACCGTCGCCGAGGTCCTCAAGGTCACCGGCGGCGAGCGGCTCCTCGACTCCAACCCGGTCCTCCAGCAGACCTTCGCCATCCGCGACGCCTACCTGGACCCGATCTCCTACCTCCAGGTCACGCTCCTCGCCCGCCAGCGCGCGGACGCCGAACGCGGCCAGGACCCGGACCCGCTGCTCGCCCGGGCCCTGCTCCTCACGGTGAACGGCGTGGCGGCGGGCCTCCGCAACACCGGCTGACGCCCTGCCCGTACACACGACGATGCCCCCGTGGAAACCTCCACGGGGGCATCGTCATGACGGTGTACGCCGGTGACGCGGGCCTTAGTTCTGCTGGGCCTTGCGACGACGGGTCACCAGGACCGCACCGGCGGCACCGAGCGCCAGGGCGACGGCGGCGATGATGCCGACCGGGGCGCTGGAGCCGGTCTCGGCGAGGTTGCCGCCCGCGTCCTTGACCTCGCCGCCGGTGGTCGAACCACCGGTCGTGGTCGTGGAACCGCCGGTGGCGGAGGTCTCGCCCGTGGTGGAGCCGCCGGTGGCGGTCGTCTCACCCGTGGTGGAACCGCCCGTGGCGGTGGTCTCGCCGGTCGTCGAACCACCGGTCGTGGTGGTCTCGCCGGTGGTGGAACCGCCCGTGGTGGTCTCACCGGTGGTCGAACCGCCGGTGGTCTGCTCGCCCGTGGTGGAGCCGCCCGTGGTCTGCTCGCCCGTGGTGGAGCCGCCCGTGGTCTGCTCACCGGTGGTGGAGCCGCCCGTGGTCTGCTCACCGGTCGTGCCGCCGGTGGTGGAGGTGGCCACGCAGGTGTGGGACAGGTTGAACCAGCCCTGCTTGATCACACCGTCGACATCGGCCTCGGCCGACACCAGCTTCGCGCCCGGCTCGGAGGCCACGTACGCGTGCTTGTCGGACGGCGGACCGAAGGAGGTGATGACCTGCTCGCCACCCGGCTCGAACGTCACCGTCAGCTTGACGAAGTTGACCGTGCTGCCGGGGATGACGAAGTGCCAGCCGTCCTTGTCGGCCGGGATCGTCGGGCAGTCACCGTCGTGGGACGCCTCGGACGCCAGGATCGGCGTCGGCTGGTGCAGCGCGTAGTGGTGGGAGCCGTCCGACGCGAAGGCGGCGGGGGCCAGGGCCAGGGAAGAGCCCGCCATGGCCGCGACAAGAGCGGCTGCGGGTATGAGGGAGCGTCGCATGTGCAGTCGTCCATCTGTGGGATGAGGATGCCGTGGGAGGTGGCTGGGGCAGCCTATCCGTCGCCTTAAGTCGCCTTTAAGCCAGCGGTCCATAACGATTGACCCTGGAAAGGGGTTTAAACGGGCATCAGAGGGCGAAGAACGCCGCCACCAGCACCGCACCGCCGGCCCCCGCCAGCGACCACGCCGTCCGCCGCAGCCGCAGTCCGCCGCCCACCAGCGGAGCCGCGAGCAGCAGCGCCCCGCCCAACGGCAGCCACGCGTGCAACCCGCCGCCCCAGCCCGCCCGCACACCCTCGTCCGTGCCCGGCTTCACCACCACCGGGATCGTCACGCCCTTCTCCGCCGCCACCGAACGCGCGATCGTCAGCGTCCGGCGCGTCGACGACGGATCTTCCGGGGCATAACGCCCGCTGCACGTCTCGTCGTTGCAGTCGGTCACCGTCAGCGTCCCGTGCTCACGCCCCTTCGCGAGCAGGACGTGCTGGGCGGAGTTCCACGAGGACCACGCACCCGCGACGAGGAGGAGCAGGGCGACCAGGGCCACGGCGGCGTTACGGACGTGCGTCATGACCCGCGATCGTACAGTCGTACGTTCCCGGCGCCAGGCCCTACGAGTCGCAGGCCGACCGGGCCGCGCCAGGCCCTACGAGTTGTACGCCGACTGGGCCCGCTCCAGGCCCTCCGCCACCAGGCACTCCACCGAGTCCGCCGCCCGGTCCACGAACCAGTCCAGGTCCTTGCGCTCCGTCGACGAGAAGTCCTTCAGGACGAAGTCCGCGACCTGCATCCGGCCCGGCGGACGCCCGATCCCGCACCGCACCCGGTGGTACTCCGCACCCATCGCCTTCGTCATCGACTTCAGACCGTTGTGCCCGTTGTCGCCGCCGCCCAGCTTCAGCCGCAGCACCCCGTAGTCGATGTCCAGCTCGTCGTGGACCGCCACGACGTGCGCCGTCGGCACCTTGTAGAAGTCGCGCAGCGCCGTCACCGGACCGCCCGAGAGGTTCATGTACGACATCGGCTTCACGAGGATCACCCGTCGGCTCGAAGGCCCGGGAGGCCCCATCCGGCCCTCGACGACCTGCGCCTGCGCCTTCTGCGCCCGCTTGAACGAGCCGCGGATCCGGTCCGCGAGCAGGTCCACGACCATGAAGCCGATGTTGTGCCGGTTGGCGGCGTACTCGGGCCCGGGGTTGCCGAGGCCGACGATCAGCCAGGGCGCGTTCGCGTCGTCCGTCATGTGCGTCAGGTCTCCTCGTATCCGTACAAGAGAAACGGGGTGACGGGCCCGTACGGCCCATCACCCCGTCACGTCAGGCAGAGCCTACGGCTCAGGCCTCGGCGCCCTCGGCGGCCTCGGTCTCGGCGGCCGGCTCCTCGGCCTGGGCGGCCAGGACCTGCAGGACGACGGCGTCGGCGTCGGTCACCAGGGTCGCGCCCTTCGGGAGGGTGATGTCCTTGGCGAGGACGGAGGCACCGGCCTCCAGGCCCTCCACGGAGACCGTGACGGCCTCGGGGAGGTGGGTGGCCTCGGCCTCGACGGAGAGGGTGCTGAGCACGTGCTCCAGCAGGTTGCCACCGGCGGCGAGCTCGCCCTCGGCCTGGACCGGGATCTCGACGGTGACCTTCTCGCCGCGCTTCACGAGGAGCAGGTCGACGTGGACCAGGAAGCCCTTGATGGCGTCACGCTGGACGGCCTTCGGGATCGCCAGCTCGTTGGTGCCGTCGATGTCCAGGGAGAGCAGGACGTTCGGCGTACGCAGCGCGAGGCCGAGCTCGTGGGCCGGGAGGGTGACGTGGACCGGGTCCGAGCCGTGACCGTAGACGACGGCGGGAACCTTGGAGTCGCGGCGGATGGCACGGGCGGCGCCCTTGCCGAACTCGGTGCGGACGGAAGCGGCGAGCTTGACCTCGGACATGGTGCACTCCTCGTAGAAGGTGACGAAAAAGGTGGTCACCCGGCCACGACTGGCGATGGCCTGCTACGAAGAGCGCGTCGATAACGGACCGCCGTGACCCTTACGGGCACGGCCTCCCTCGCCGAGCAACTACGGCAGTCTACCCGCCGCACCCGACCCGCCCAAATGGATCAACGGATCAGCGGACACGAAAGAAGGGCCGCTTCCCCCGACCGGGGGAAGCGGCCCTTCTCGGCTACTCGGTGGGAGCTCAGTGCTCCTCGAAGAGGCTCGTCACCGAACCGTCCTCGAAGACCTCGCGCACCGCACGCGCGATCGTCGGCGCGATCGACAGCACCGTGATCTTGTCCAGCTCCAGCGCGCCCGGAACCGGCAGCGTGTCCGTGAAGACGAACTCGCTGACCTTGGAGTTCTTCAGGCGGTCCGCGGCCGGACCCGACAGGATGCCGTGCGTGGCCGTCACGATGACGTCCTCGGCACCGTGCGCGAACAGCGCGTCGGCGGCGGCGCAGATCGTGCCACCCGTGTCGACCATGTCGTCGACCAGGACACAGACGCGGCCCTTCACGTCACCGACGACCTCGTGCACGGTGACCTGGTTGGCGACGTCCTTGTCACGGCGCTTGTGCACGATCGCGAGGGGAGCGTCCAGACGGTCGCACCAGCGGTCGGCGACCCGCACGCGGCCCGCGTCCGGGGAGACGATCGTCAGCTTGTCGCGGTCGACCTTCGCACCCACGTAGTCCGCGAGGACCGGGAGGGCCGACAGGTGGTCCACCGGGCCGTCGAAGAAGCCCTGGATCTGGTCCGTGTGCAGGTCCACGGTCAGGATGCGGTCCGCACCGGCCGTCTTCAGCAGGTCCGCCACCAGACGCGCCGAGATCGGCTCACGGCCGCGGTGCTTCTTGTCCTGACGGGCGTAGCCGTACGACGGGATGATCACGGTGATGCTCCGGGCCGAAGCCCGCTTGAGAGCATCGATCATGATCAGCTGCTCCATGATCCACTTGTTGATCGGAGCCGTGTGGCTCTGGATCAGGAAGCAGTCGGCGCCGCGGGCCGACTCCTGGAAGCGGACGTAGATCTCACCGTTGGCGAAGTCGAACGCCTTGGTCGGTACGAGACCGACGCCCAGCTGGTGCGCGACCTCCTCGGCCAGCTCGGGGTGGGCGCGGCCGGAGAAGAGCATCAGCTTCTTCTCGCCGGTCGTCTTGATCCCGGTCACAGCACTGTCTCCTCAGACGTGTTCTCTGGCCGCGATCCCGCGCCTGTCGAGCGCATGGGCGAACCAGCCGAATTTGTGTGCACGTATCACGGTACGCCGACTTCGACGTACCCGTTTCCGGTCAGCTTTCGCCGGCGGACTCCTCAGAGGCGGCCTGAGCGGCCTGCGCGGCGGCACTGCCGGGCCGCTTCCGGGCCACCCAACCCTCGATATTCCGCTGCTGGCCCCGGGCCACGGCGAGCGAGCCGGCCGGCACGTCCTTCGTGATCACGGACCCCGCGGCGGTGTAGGCCCCGTCCCCGATGGTGATGGGAGCCACAAACATGTTGTCCGAACCCGTACGGCAGTGGGAGCCGATCGTGGTGTGGTGCTTCGCCTCGCCGTCGTAGTTCACGAAGACGCTCGCGGCACCGATGTTCGAGTACTCGCCGATGGTCGCGTCGCCCACGTACGACAGGTGCGGGACCTTCGTGCCCTCGCCGATCGTCGCGTTCTTCATCTCGACGTACGTGCCGGCCTTGGACTTCTTGCCGAGGTTCGTCCCCGGACGGAGGTACGCGAACGGGCCCACGGAGGCGCCCTCGCCGACGACGGCGGAGAAGGCGACGGTGTTGTCCACGCGGGCGCCCTTGCCGACGGTGACGTCCGTCAGGCGGGTGTTCGGGCCGACCACGGCGTCCTCGGAGATGTGCGTGGCGCCGAGCAGCTGCGTACCGGGCAGGATCACGGCGTCGGCCTCGAAGGTGACGGTGACGTCCACGAACACGGAGGCGGGGTCCTGGACGGTGACGCCGGCCATCATGGCCGCGTCGAGGAGCCGCCGGTTCAGCAGGGCGCGGGCCTCGGACAGCTGCACGCGGTTGTTGATCCCGAGGATCTCGCGGTGGTCGCCGGCGACGGACGCGCCGACGCGGTGACCGGCCTCGCGGAGGATGGACAGCACGTCGGTGAGGTACTCCTCGCCCTGGCTGTTGTCCGTACGCACCTGGCCCAGGGCCTCGGCGAGCAGCTTCCCGTCGAACGCGAACACACCGGAGTTGATCTCCCGGATCGCGAGCTGGTCCGCGGAGGCGTCCTTGTGCTCGACGATCTCGGTCACGGCGCCGTCGGCGTCCCGCACGATCCGGCCGTACCCGGTGGAGTCCGGAACCTCGGCGGTCAGCACGGTGACGGCGTTGCCGTCGGCCGCGTGCGTACCGGCGAGCGCGCGGAGGGTGTCCCCGGACAGCAGCGGAGTGTCGCCGCAGACGACGACGACGGTCCCGTCAGGCGCGGCCCCGAGCTCCTCCAGGGCCATCCGCACGGCGTGCCCGGTCCCGTTCTGCTCCTCCTGAACGGCGGTCCGGGTCCCGGCGTAGTGCTCCTCCAGATGCCCCTTCACCTGCTCGCGGGCGTGCCCGACGACCACGACGAGGTGCTCGGGCTCCAGCTCCCGGGCGGCGGACACGACATGCCCGACGAGCGAACGCCCGGCGATCTCGTGCAGGACCTTGGGGGTCTTCGACTTCATGCGGGTGCCCTCACCCGCTGCGAGGACGACGACGGCTGCCAAGGGGGCCTCCCCTGTTCGAGCGGAGCCGAGAACTTGGGGGAGGTTGGCGCTCACGGGAATGCCCTTCGGCTTTGGGTGGTGGACCCACGAAGGATACCGGGGGGCAAGAAGGCGGACATGAGTGCGGGTCCTGACCTGGACGGTCAGGACCCGCTTCGTATGGCTCCCGGAGAAGGATTCGAACCCTCATTCAATGGACCAAAACCATTTGTCCTGCCCTTAGACGATCCGGGATGGTTCGCCCTCTATGCCCGATTCCTTGTTGGGGGGATCGGGACGGCCCCTACTATGCCGTACCAGGCCCCTTCGATGCGACGGTACAGATCGGCGCTGCCGAGGATCCGGATCGCCAGGCAGCCGTGGTAGTCATCGTGCACGTTCTTGCGGTTGGTTCGCGGGTTGTGGCGCTTGAGGGTCGTCTTGCCGAATGCCGACGAGACGGCGCCGACGAGATCACCCCAGTACTGCTCGGCCCCGGCTACGTCGGCGGTCTCGTGGATCATCACGTAGTACCTCCGCCGCTCGGGTTCGATGTCGAGGAGGTCGAGCCAGGCGCTGAAGACCCGGATCATCCCCGGATCGCTGTTCACGAACGTCACGCGTTCCCGGCGGGCGTGCGGCTTGTCCTTCGTGCCCTCCGCCCAGTAGAGCCCCACGCCCAAGAGGAAGAGTTCGCGCTCCGACATCGCGCCGATCTTGTCGGATGCGGCGCGCTTGACGGCTTGCCGCTCCTGATCGCGGCGGTGCAGGGTGACCTCCCACCCCCGCCGTGCGATCTCCGACGCCTCCTCGCGGGTCCGCTTCCGTTCCGGCTTCGGGAGATCCCGTACCCACAGGGAGATCGAGCTCTTCGAGCAGCCCAGCTCGACCTGGATCTGGTCGTAGGTCCAGCCCTGGAGGCGTAGCTCGCGGGCTCGGTCGCGGAGGTCGTCCTTCGCGTTCGGGCGCTTGGTCCACTCCGGCGGGGGCTCTCGTTCGAGCAGGCGGTTGAGGATGTCGTTGTTGTCGACGTGGAGGCGGTCTCGGATCTGGCGTCGGCTGAGGCCCTCGCGGCGGAGGGTGACGGCCTGATCGCGCAGGCTCTCGAAGTCCGCGTACTTGCTGGTGACGGCTGTCATTTGAACACCATCGTTCAGAATGCAGATGTCTGGATCGAAAATGCGGGCGATTCAGTAGTTCGAGGGACTGGTGTCCACCACGTTGACGACGGGCCTCGCCCGTAGGGTGGTGGGCATGACCACAACGGGGGCGGACCGGGACGCCGAGCGCGTCGGGACTTGGTGGTGGTGGGGGAGACGGCGCAGCGCCGTGCTCGATGTGGGGCTCGCGCTGGTGTCCGCGCTCGAGTGTGCCGTCGAGGGCGTCGGCTTCGCCGGCAAGGCCTCGCTGCCCGTGCCCGTGGGCGTGGTCTTCGGGCTCCTCGTCGGCTCCGTGCTGATCTTCCGGCGCCGCTGGCCCATCGCCGTCGTGCTCGTGTCGATCGCGGTCGCGCCCGCCGAGATGGGCTTCCTGATGGGGATCGTCGGGCTGTACTCGCTCGCCGCCTCCGACGTGCCCCGGCGGATCACCGCCGTCCTCGCCGGGATGTCGACCCTCGCGCTCTTCGTCGTGACCTTCGTACGGATGAAGCAGGACCTCGCCCAGGCCGACGTCGGCCCGCCGGACATCGACCCCAGCGGCTGGTACGTGCCGAGCGTCTCCCTCTTCATGACGCTCGGGCTCAACGCCCCGCCCGTTCTCTTCGGCCTCTACATAGGGGCGCGGCGCCGGCTCATGGAGAGCCTGCGGGAGCGGGCCGACTCGCTGGAGCAGGAGCTGTCCCTGCTCGCCGACCGGGCCGAGCAGCGGGCGCAGTGGGCCCGGCAGGAGGAGCGGACGCGGATCGCGCGGGAGATGCACGACGTGGTGGCGCACCGGGTGTCGTTGATGGTGGTGCACGCGGCCGCGCTCCAGGCGGTGGCGTTGAAGGATCCGCAGAAGGCCGTGAAGAACGCGGCGCTGGTGGGGGACATGGGCCGGCAGGCCCTGACGGAGCTGCGCGAGATGCTGGGCGTGCTCCGGGAGGAGGCGGTTCCGGCCGCTCCGGCCGCGGTGCCGCTGGCGGCCGTGGGGCGGGCCGCCGCTGCCGCCGCCGAGGCCGCCGCGGACGACGGGCCGTGCCTGGACGCCCTGGAGGCCTTGTGCGAGCAGTCGAGGCTCGCCGGGGCGGCGGTGGAGCTGTCGGTGCTCGGGGAGGTGCGTCCGTACGCCCCCGAGGTGGAGCGGACGGCGTACCGGGTGGTGCAGGAGGCGCTGACGAACGTCCACAAGCACGCGGCGGGAGCGAAGGTCGTGGTGCGCCTGGCGCACCGGGACGGTGAGGTCGCGATGCAGGTGGAGAACGGGCCGTCGGACGCGGCGGTGGCCGATGTGGGGCTGCCGAGCGGCGGGAACGGTCTGGTGGGCATGCGCGAGCGGGTGCTGCGGCTCGGCGGCGTGTTCGTATCGGGGCCGACGGACGCGGGCGGCTTCAGGGTGTCGGCGGTACTGCCGACGGGGGCGTAGCCGGGCCCTCGCCGGGTCGGCGGTGCCGTCGGCGGGGCCTTGCGCGGGCGCGCTGCCGACGCGGGCCTCGGGGGGCCGGCCCCGGCTACCGTCGGCTCTGCCCGCTAGCCCGCCGTCAGGCGGACCGGCTGGGCTCCTGTGATCAGGGTCGACAGGGCCGCGTCGATGTCCCTGCCCAGGTACCAGTCGCCCGCGTGGTCGAGGCTGTAGACCCGGCCCTCGACGTCCATCGCCAGGACGGCCTGGTGCTCGCCCTCCTCGCCGAGGGGGGCGAGTTCGGTGTCGAGGGCGCGGCCGAGGTCGGCGAGGGTGCGGGAGAGGTGGAGTCCCGCGAGCGGGTCGAAGCGGACGGCGGCGGGCGCTATCTGTCGGCCGTGGCCGGGCGCGGTGATCCGCAGGCCGCCGAACTCGGCCCAGGCCTCGACGGCGGCGGGGAAGACGCTGTGCCGGTGCCCGGCGGGCGAGATGTGGGCCCGGAGCGTGTCGGCCCACTCTTCGGCGAGCTTGATGTCCCAGCGGCCGGGCTGCCAGCCGGCCTCGCGGAGGGCGGCGTCGACGTTGACCGGGAACCGGGTGGTGCTGAGGTGGTCGGACATGGGGTGCGGTCAGCCGTTCTCGACAGGCGTGGCGGGGTCGACGGCGCGGACTCCGAAGTGGGCGAGCATCGCCGTACAGGAGCGGCAGGGTGCCGCGTAGCTGCCGTGGAGCGGGTCGCCGTCCTCGCGGATGCGCCGGGCGGTGAGTTTGGCCTGCTTGAGCGAGCGGCGGGCCTCGCTGTGGGTGAGCGGTTTGCGCTGGGCGCGCTTGGAGCGGCCGTTCTCGGTGGCGGCGAGGTGCTGGGAGAGCAGGATCGCCTCGGGGCAGCGGCCGGTGAAGCGTTCCCGCTGGCTGCTGGTGAGGGTGTCGAGGAAGTCCTGGACGAGGGCGTGCAGGGCGGGCGGCCGGTCGCCGCGGCCCGCGGTGCACGTGAGGGTTTCGCCGCGGACGGAGAGGGCGGCTCCCACGGTGGGGAGGATTCCGTCGCGACGGTGACGCAGTAAGGGTGCGCGCGTGGCCTCGGCGCTGCTGCTCCAGTTGAGGCGTGGGTCACCCTGCGTGGGTGTCGTTGCTACGTGCATGGTGCTGGTCTTCCCCTCCTGCAATCCCCCGAGTTGCGTGGACAGCCTGCCAAATAGGGAGCCATATGGGGAAGCTGGGGCGGCGAAACGCGCCTTCGGTGTGTCGGAATCATGGTGCAGCTGTCATGACGTCGTGACAGTTGGTCACTCTCGGTCGCGGACGGATCGGGTCCGGTTCGGCCTCTTGTGGCAGCGCATAGGCTGTGCGGCATCAGTCGGCCGCAGCCGTCGACTGTCGGTAGCAAGCAGTCAGCGACGCCATGCAGGGGGCAACCGCCATGACGACAGGTCGGCTCGGGCAGGACACCGCGCCACCGAACGCGGCCTACGCCGGGCAGGTCGTGCATTTCCCGGATCCGGTACGTGCGTCCCGGCACCCCAGAGGGGTGCGGGTGGACGAGCACGGCTACCCGGACTTCTCGCCGTACGCGCGGGCGGCCGCGGAGATCGCCGATCCGCCGGAGGGTTTCGGTGTCGACGAGCTGCGTCTGACGGACTACGTGTCGGCGAACGCGGCGCTCGCGGCGACGGGCCACGAGCTGTGGGACACGATCCCGTCGGTGGCGACCCCGCACGGCTGGACGTGGCATCACGTGGCGCGTTCGCGGCGGATGGAGCTGGTCCCGGTCGAGGTGAAGGCGCTGCTGCGGCACCACGGCGGGGTGGCGACGGCCGCCGTGGACCAGTCGAAGCGGGGCACGCGTCCGCTGCAGGAGACCCGGCCGGCGCACTTCGGGCTGCCGAAGGGCCTGGTGTCGGTGTCGGAGCAGCAGCTCCAGGGCGTCGAGGAGGACCTCGGCTACCGGCTGCCGGGCGCGTACCGCTCCTTCCTGAAGGCGGCGGGCGGCTGCGCTCCCGTGGGAGCGGCGCTCGACGCGGAGCTGGGGCTCCTGGTCGACCAGCCGTTCTTCACGGTGCGCGAGGAGGCGGGGGTCAACGACCTCGTCTACGTCAACAAGTGTCTGCGTGACCATCTGACGAAGGACTATCTGGGCGTCGCGTTCGTCCAGGGCGGTCTGATGGCGTTGAAGGTGCGGGGCGCGGCGGTCGGTTCGGTGTGGTTCTGCGCGTACGACGACGCGCGGGACTCCGGCGAGGTCGCGGCCGGCTGGACGGTGAACGAGCGGGTGGAGCGGCTGCTGCTGCCCTGCGGCGCGGACTTCGACGCGTTCCTCGGGCGTCTGGCGGGCAATCCGCCGGAGCTGGAGACGGTGGCGAACCTGATGGTGGACGGCGGCTTCGCGCGCGCCGTGCCCGTGGTCCCGGTGGGGGAGTGAGCTGGCTGTGGTGACGTTCGCGCAGGCGCAGGAGCGCGCCGAGGAATGGATCAACGGCGACCTGCCGGGGTACCAGCACCGTGAGGTGCGGGTGCGGGAGTTCGAGCTGGGCTTCGTGCTGTGGGCGGAGGACCGCGAGGGCGGTCCGACGTCGGACGGCGGGCGTCAGCGGCTCGTGATCGCGCGGGACAGCGGCGAGGCGACGCTGTGGCCGGGGCTGCCGGTGGGTGAGGTGATCCGGCGGTACGAGGAGGAGTACGGGGCGACGGAGGAGGTTCCCGCGCAGGCGGCGGTGCCGGCGGCGCGGATCGATCTCAACCAGACGTCGTTCCTGCTGAGTCCGCCGGAGTGGCTCCAGGACGCGGCGGACAAGATCGGTCTGCCGCGGGAGGAGTCGCACGCCTCGCAGGAGAGTGCGAGCGCGTCGGCGTCGGTGGACGACGCGTCGGACGGGGTGGGCGCGGGGGTGTCGGGGCCTTCGGCCTCGGTGGCTTCGTCGGCCTCGGACGCGGTCTCGTCTTCGGCGTCTTCTCCGGCGCCTTCGGGTGCGGTGCCGTCCTCGGCTGCTTCGGCGCCTTCTTCCGCCGCTTCCGTGGCGTCCTCCGCTTCGTCGGAGTCGTCGGCTTCGGTGGCGTCCTCCGCTGCGTCTTCCGCTTCCGAGGCCCCGACCGCTCCCGTTCCGGCCGCCGAGCCCGTCGCGGTTGCGGTTCCGGGGGCCGACGCGTACGAGCCGACGGCGATGGACGGCGTTCCGGCGGGGAGCCCGGCCGTGGCGCCGCCCGCGCCGGTCGCGCCCCCGGCTCCGCCCGTGTCCGGGGGATCGTCCAGCCCGTGGGCGGACGCGAACGCGAGCTCCGGGGGTGCCGACGGGGCGGTGCCGCTGCCCGCGACGGTCTTCGCGCCGCCGCTGTCGGGGACGGACGACGAGGACGCGCCGCCGCTTTCGGTGGGCGCGGACGCGCCGACCGCGCTGATGAAGGGCGGCAGCGCGCTGCCGCCGACCGCGATCGCCCCCCGTCTCGACCCGGCCGCCCCGGCCCCGGGCGCGGTCCCGCCGGCTCCGCCGACGCCGCCCGCCCCGCAGCCTTCGCCGCGGCAGGCGCCGGCTCCCGTACCGCAGGCCGGTGCGGGTGCGCCGCCGCCTCCGCCGCCCGCGCCCTCGGCGCCGGGTGCCGGGGACATCGCGGACGCCGCGACCAGCAAGGCGTCCCTGCCGCCGAAGGCCGGGCGCGGCCCGACGCCGCCTCCGCCGCCGGGAGTTCCGGGTGTGCCGGGTGCCTCGTCGGGCGGCAACGCGTACATCCCCACGCAGTTGGTGTCGCAGCTGGGGCCCGAGGGGCTGCAGCCGCCCGCGCAGCCGGGTCCGCCCGGCCCGCCGCCCGCGCCGGGTCCCGTGACGCCTCCGCAGCCGGTGCACCACGCGGCGACGATGCTGGCGCATCCGAACCAGGGTGGTCCGGGCGCGCCTCCGCCGCCGCCTCCGCCGCCGGGTGTGCCCGGTGGCGGTACGCCCGCGGGCGGTATCGCGCACGCGGCGACGATGCTGGCGCAGCCCGGTCCGGGTGGTCTGGGCGGTCCGGGGGCCCCGCCGCCCCCGCCCGCTCCGGCGCCGCCGGTCGGCGGTCACACGCCGCCGCCCGCGCCCGGTCCCGTACCGCCGGGTCCCGTGCCTCCCGGTCCTGTGCCCGGGGCGCCGGTGCCTCCGGCGTACGGCTATCCGCAGCCGACGGGTCAGCCGACGGTCGGTCCCGGCTACCAGGCGGTGCTGCGCTACCGGGCGCCCGACGGTTCCGAGGCGCAGATCATCCGGCGTTCGGCGCCGGGCACCCCGCACCCGGAGTGGCAGATCCTGCACGAGCTGCGCGCGATGAACGTGCCGCCGCAGCAGGTGCTCGAACTCCACACGGAGCTGGAGTCCTGTGAGCTGCCGGGCGGTTACTGCGCGCGGATGATCCGGGAGACGTGGCCGCAGGCGCGGATCACCAGCATCGCCCCGTACGGTCGTGATCACGCGGGCCGGCAGCAGGGCATGCGGCAACTCCTGACCCATCAGGGCGAGTTGCACCAGGTCGCTGACGGTCCGGCGCGGCCGGCTCCGGTGCGGGCGCCGCTGCCGCAGGTGCAGCCGGCGCCGCCGATCCCCCCGGAGGGGATCGCGCAGGAGCTGGCGGGGGCGTTCGGTCCGGGGATCCTCCGGTTCGACCAGCGGGCGGTGTCCCGTCAGGGCGTGCCGGAGATCGTGGCGCGCACGCTGGTGTGGGCGGGGCTTCCGGCGGACTTCGGTCCGTTCTTCTGGGCGCAGCCGGCGGTCCCGGTGGTGCCGACGCTGGCGGAGCTGGCGGCGCAGCGGCAGGTCCAGGCGGCGCCGGACGCGAGCTCGTACCTGGTGCTCGGTTCGGACTTCGGGCGGGCGATCTGTGTCCAGTACGGGACCGCGCACATCGTGGCGGTGCCGGTGGAGGCCGGTCCGGGCGGGCAGTCGGTGCCGCCGCAGTTCGTGAACACGGGGCTGCCGGAGTTCACGCGGTCGATGGCGCTGCTCGGCCGGATGTGGCGGCTGCGGTTCGGTCTGAACCCGGAGCAGGCGGGCCGCTGGACGGTCGACTTCCAGGCGCAGCTGGCGATGCTGGACCCGGCGGCGCTGTCGTCGCCGGAGAACTGGTGGTCGGTGCTGCTCGAACAGATGTGGGACGGCCTTCTGTAGGCGGTTCTGTAGGCGGTTCTGCAGGCGATGTGACGAAGGGCGCTCGACGTGTAGCCACGTTGGGCGCCTTTTGTCCGTTCTGATGCCTCATTCTTTACGGGTCGGGCTTTACGGGTCGGGGTCACGGAGAGGCGTCACGGATGGAATTCACTGTCGGGCGGGGGCGCGGTTACCGCCCCGAGCAGGTCGACCGATTCGTCGCCGAGCTCTCCGGGGAGCGCGACGCCGGCTGGGAGCGGGCGGCGCGGCTCACGGTCCTCGCGAAGGAGATGGAGGCCGAGGCCGCAGGACTCCGCCTGGCGATCAAGCAGCTCGTCCCGCACCGGTACGAGGTGCTGGGCGAGAGTGCGCAGAAGATCCTGGAGCTGGCCGAGCGGGAGGACGAGAAGGTCGTCCGGGCCGCGGAGGCGGAGGCGCAGGCCCTCGCGGAGGCGGCCGATGCGGCGGCCCGGGAGGCGAGGGAGACCGCCGCGGCGTACGCGGAGGGCGTCCGCGCGGCGGCGGAGGCGGCGGCGCGGGCGACCCTGGAGGAGGCCCGCGCGCGGTCCGAGGAGACGGGCACGATCGCCCGCCGGGACGCCGAGGGCGCCAGGGAGGCCGCCCGGGAGACCTTCGAGGAGACCGGGCGCCGTTCGCAGGCGCTGCTCGCGGCGCAGCGGGAGGACCACCGGACCGTACGGGGCGAGGCGGAGCGTACGGCCGAGGCGGAGGCGGCGGCTCTGGACGCCCGGCACGAGGAGCTGGTCGCGGCGGCGGAGGCGGCCCTCGCCGAGACGCAGCGGGCCCTCGCCGAGACGGAGGAGCAGGCCCGGCACGGCCAGGAGGACGCCGAGGCCCGCGCGGAGGAACTGCTCGCCGAGGCCAGGATGAAGACGGAGCGGGTCGAGCGGGAGACGGAGCGGGTGCTGCGGGAGCACGAGGAGGCGCGGGAGGAGATCCACTCCACCATGGAGCACATCCGCAACTCGCTGGCGGCCCTGACGGGCGGCCGCCCGAAGGCGCCGCAACCTGAGGAGAAGCAGAGGGACTTGGAGAGCGGGGAAGGTTCCGGGGAAGGTTCAGGGGACGCCGACTAGGCTCCCGCCCCATGCTCATGAAACTGACGGCGGTCACGCTCGACTGCGCCGACCCCATGGCCCTCGCCGCCTTCTACCAGCGGGTCACCGGGCTCCCGCTCGCCGACCGGTCCGACGACGAGTTCGCGGGACTGCGCGGCGCGGACGGCCTGTTCCTCGGCTTCCAGCGCGTCGACGGCTACCGTCCCCCGTCCTGGCCGGGCCAGGAGGTCCCGCAGCAGCTGCACCTCGACTTCGACGTCGACGACCTCGACGAGGCCACGGCCCGCCTGGTGGAGTGGGGCGCGACCGTCCCGGACGTCCAGCCCCGGCCCGACCGGTGGCGGGTGGTCCTGGACCCGGCGGGTCACCCGTTCTGCCTGACGATCCCGCGCGCGCCCCGGGACGCCTAGGAAGGGCCCCGTGCCGCTGCTCGTCCGGGGTGTCGGGAGGCGTGACCAGGGGGGAAGCTAACGTGATCCCCTCAGGAGGGGAACCGTACATGCAGCACGCACGCGCGCGCGGCCGCCGTCTCGCGGCCGCCGCCGTCACCATCGTCCTCGCCGCCACGGGCGGCACGCTCACCACGCTCCCGGCCGCGGGGGCCGTCCCGGGAGCCGTCCAGGAGGACCCGCAGGCCACCACCGTGCCGTTCCCGCTCGACGCGGACGTCGTCGGCGCGGGCCCGAGCGGCTTCCTGTCGAAGACCCGGGGCAACGCGCCCGAGTTCCGCTGGACCTGGTACGCGGACGGCTCGTCGGTCGTGCTGCCGGGCGCCTCGGCCGCAGGCGGCGGCTCGGACCTCGTCGTCACCGGTGACCGGGGCCTGTTGTCCGTCAGCTCGCTGCTGCGGATCCATGACGTGTCGAAGCCCGGCGCGACGCCCGTGGAGATCGATCTCGACACACTCGGCGGGTACGACTACTCGGGCCTGGCCGGCGACACCCTCCTCCTCGGACGGTACGAGGGCGGCTACCGGGTGCAGTACGCGGTCACCCTCGACGCCGCCACGCTCGCCGGCGGTGCGCCGACCGTCCGCAAGCTGGTCGGAGGGGTTCAGATCGGCTGCGACGCGGCCGATGAGGCATGGACCGACACGGCAACCGCGCTCTACGACTGCGAGATCGGCACGTGGCGTGGCCCGGCCAAGATCCTCGTCGACCTCACCACCGGGGCGGATTCGTGGCTCCCCCAGGGGACGGACGAGTGGGCCGGGGACGGCGCCGTGTCCGCCACGTACGCGGTCTGGCGCGAGGCCCGGCTGAGGGGCGACGGGATCTCCGTCTACCGGCGCGGCGGCAAGTCCGGGGCCACCTGGATCCCTGACACCGAGGCCGACTGGCAGGACCCGATCTACCTGGTCGGCAGCTGGATCGCGTCCGGCCAGAAGGCCCACATCGACGCGTCCGCCTTCGTCGCCGGCGGCGACAACCCGACGAAGCGGCCCTTCACCCTCCAGTCCATCGAGACGGGCGAGAAGACCGTCGCGCTCACCGCGTTCTCCTCCGCCGTCACCGGCCCCGGCGGCAGCCTCCTCGTGCGCGGCGGCACCCCCGAGCACGGAGAGGGCCTCTACCGGATCTCGCCGCGCGCCGACGGCGGACGGCCGGACGTCGAACTGGTCGCGTCCACCGGGCAGTCGACCGTCGTCACCCTCACCGGCTCCACCACCCCGACGACACTCACCGGCGACCAGGCCGCGAAGGGGGTCGACTTCGGCTGGGACCTGTCCCGGGCGGACAGCCGGGTGTGGCTGACGCTGACCCACGTACGCAGCGGGACGACGGTCTCGTCCAGCTGGGCCCCCGGCGGTCCCGCCGGGACGCCCCGCCGGCTCACCTGGCACTGGGACGGCAAGGACCTGGAGAACGCCGACTGGGGGAGTCCCGCCCGCAGCGGTGCGTACGAGTGGAAGCTCACCGCCCGCCCGGACGAGGGCATCGGCCCCGACCTCGTCACCACCGGCCGGTTCACCGTGACCCGGCCCGCCGCGCCGCACGACTTCGACGACGACGGCACGGCCGACCTCCTCGTCCGGGACACCGGCGGCGTCCTGTGGCGCTTCGGCACCCGGCCCACGGCCCCCGGCGGCTCCCTGACGGACACCGGCGCCTCACGCGTCGGCAGCGGCTGGGGCGTCTACGACCGGCTCGAAACCGTCGGGAACATCGCGGGCACGACCGCCCCCGATGCCGTCGCCCGTGACAAGTCCGGCGTCCTCTGGCTCTACCAGGGCACGGGCGACCGGGCGAAGCCGCTCGCGGCCCGTACGAGGATCGGTGCCGGCTGGCAGACGTACGACCAGCTCGCGTGCGGCAGCGACCTGACCGGCGACGGCCGGGCGGACCTGGTCGCGACCGACAAGGCGGGCGACCTGTACCTGTACAAGGGCACGGGCAGCGCCACCGCGCCTTTCGCCGCGCGCAAGAAGATCGGCCACGGCTGGGGCGTCTACAACCAGCTGACGGCCACCGGCAACCTCGCCGGAGGCCCGGCCGGGGACCTTCTCGCCCGTGACAAGGCAGGTGTCCTCTGGCTGTACCTCGGCAAGGGCGACGGCACCTTCGCCGCCCGTACGAAGGTGGGCGCCGGATGGGGAGCCTTCACCGGGCTCACCGCCGTCGGCGACGCCGACGGCGACGGCCGCGCGGACCTGGTCGCCTCGAACGGCGACGAGACCCTCTACGCGGGCACGGGCGACTGGAAGGCCCCCTTCAAGCGCGGCGCGTCCGTGTCCCTCACCCAGGACGCGCCCTACAACACCGCGTTCTAGCCCGGCCCTCAGGTCGGGCGCGTACTCAGCCCACCCCCTGGTCCTCCTCCTTCAGGACCGGGAAGCGGCGTGGTGCCAGTGTCAGGAGGGCCAGGAGGGCGAGGGCCGCCGCTCCTGCCGCGCCCAGGTAGACCCAGTCCACCGCCGCGTCCACCGCGCGGCGGGTCGCGTCGGTGGCCGCCAGGGAGTGGGACAGCTGGTCGAGGTCCGTGTCGGCGCCGAGGCGGGCGGCGAGGACGCCGTTGGCGATGGCGCCGAAGAGGGCCGCGCCGATGCTCTGGCCGACCTGGCGGCAGAAGAGGACGGAGGCGGTGGTGGTGCCGCGTTCCTGGTACGGGACGGTCGACTGCACGCCCACGATCAGGGGCAGTTGGAAGAGGCCCAGGGTGCCGCCCAGGAGCAGCATCAGCAGTGCGGGTTGCCACGCCTCGCCCGGGAACGGCAGGAAGGGGAAGGCGAGCAGGAGCAGGAGTGCGCCCGCGATGCCCAGGATCGCCGTGAGGCGGAAGCCTATGCGGGTGTAGAGGCGGTTCGAGAGGGCCGCCGTGATCGGCCAGCTCAGGGTCCAGGAGGAGAGCACGAAGCCGGCGGCTATCGGGCCGAGGCCCAGGACGGACTGCGCGTACGTCGGCAGGAAGACCGTCGGGGCGACCATCAGCAGGCCGAGGGCGCCGAGGGCGAGGTTGACGGCGGCTATCGTGCGGCGGCGCCAGACCCAGCCGGGGATGATCGGTTCGGCCGCGCGCCGCTCGATGGCGACGGTCAGGGCGGCGAGGGCGGCGGCTCCGGCGAGGAGGCCGAGGGACGGGGCGGACAGCCAGGGCCAGGCGACGCCGCCCTGGACGAGCGCGGTGACGAGTACGGCTCCGGTGGCGAAGATCGCCAGGGCGCCCGCCCAGTCGATCCGGATGCCCGCGCGCGGCGCCGTACGGGCGGGTTCCACCAGGTGGCGGGCGATCAGCCAGAGGGCGACCAGGCCGACCGGCAGGTTGACGAGGAAGATCCAGCGCCAGTCGGCGTACCCCGCGAGGACGCCGCCGACGGCCGGTCCGGCTATGGACGAGGCGGCCCAGACCGAGGACAGCTTCGCCTGGATCTTCGGGCGCTCCTTCAGCGGGTACAGGTCGGCGGCGATCGTCTGGACGGTGCCCTGGAGGGCGCCGCCGCCGAGGCCCTGGACGACGCGGAAGGCGATCAGGGAGGCCATGTTCCAGGCGGCGGCGCAGAGCACGGAACCGAGGAGGAAGAGGACGGTTCCGGCGATGAGGACGGGTTTGCGGCCGAAGGTGTCGCTGAGCTTGCCGTACACGGGCAGGGTGACGGTGACGGCGAGCAGGTAGCCGGAGAAGAGCCAGGAGAAGACGGAGAGCCCGCCGAGGTCGCCGACGATCTGCGGGACGGCGGTGGACACGATCGTGCCGTCGAGGGCGGCGAGCCCCATGGCCAGCATCAGGGCCGCGACGACGGGTCCGCGGCGGGCGGCGGAGGGTCTTGGCGCGGGGGCCGGATCGGCGTCCGTCCGGGTCGTCGACGGTTCCGTCACCGCGCACCTTCCCCTTCTTCGTACGCCCATTTCTTCGTACACCTAAATGTGCGCGGCCAGGGTCTCACTGGAACCGTGGGGGGAGAAGCCCCTAGGGGTTTCTCCCCCATGCGGGCCAGGGGCCGCTCGTACCGGCGGAGGACGAGAAGCAGGGGTGGCCGGTCCTTAACTGGGACCTACACACCCACTCGCACTGCACTCCGAGGAGAGAACCGTGACTTCGGCTCTGACCATCCCCCGCCACGGGGGTACGGGAGAGGGGACGGCCGTCGCCGCGCGGGCGCGTCAGGTCGTCAAGGCGTACGGCTCGGGGGAGACCCGGGTCGTCGCGCTGGACTCCGTCGACGTGGACATCGCCCGCGGGCGGTTCACCGCGATCATGGGGCCCTCCGGCTCCGGCAAGTCGACCCTGATGCACTGCCTGGCCGGGCTCGACACCGTCACCAGCGGGCAGATCTTCCTCGACGAGACCGAGATCACCGGCCTCAAGGACAAGAAGCTCACCCAGCTGCGCCGGGACCGGATCGGCTTCATCTTCCAGGCGTTCAACCTGCTGCCCACCCTGAACGCCATCGAGAACATCACGCTGCCGATGGACATCGCCGGGCGGAAGCCGGACGCCGACTGGCTGCGGCGGGTCGTCGACACCGTCGGGCTCTCCGAGCGGCTCAAGCACCGGCCCAACCAGCTGTCCGGCGGCCAGCAGCAGCGGGTCGCGGTGGCCCGCGCGCTCGCCGCCCGGCCCGAGATCATCTTCGGCGACGAGCCGACCGGAAACCTCGACTCGCGGGCCGGCGCCGAGGTCCTCGGCTTCCTCCGCGCGTCCGTGGACGAGCTGGGCCAGACGATCGTCATGGTCACCCACGACCCCGTCGCCGCCTCCTACGCGGACCGGGTCCTCTACCTCGCCGACGGGCGGATCGTCGACGAGATGGAGCGGCCCACCGCCGACGCCGTACTCGACCGCATGAAGGACTTCGACGCGCGCGGGCGGACGTCATGACCGTCCTCAAGACCTCGCTGCGCAACTTCTTCGCGCACAAGGGCCGGATGGCGCTCTCCGCCGTCGCCGTCCTCCTCTCCGTCGCCTTCGTCAGTGGGACGCTCGTCTTCACCGACACCATGAACACGACGTTCGACAAGCTCTTCGCGACGACCGCGTCCGACGTCACCGTCAGCCCGAAGAACGCGGGCGGCAACGACGAGACCCCGCAGAACGGCCGCCCCGAGTCCCTGCCCGCCTCGCTCGTCGAGCAGGTCGGGAAGGTCGGGGGCGTCAAGGACGTCCAGGGCTCGGTCGCCTCGACGAGCGTCACCGTCGTCGACGCGCGGAACAAGAACGTCGGCCCGACCGGCGGCGCCCCGACGATCGCCGTCAACTGGACGCCCAACGAGCTGCGTTCGGTGGAGATCGCCTCCGGCCACGAGCCGCGCGGCCCCACCGAGGTCGTCGTCGACGGCGCCACCGCCGACAAGCACGGCCTCAAGCTCGGCGACGAGCTGCGGACCATCGCCGTCACCGGCGACTTCACCGCGAAGATCGTCGGCATCGTCGAGTTCAAGGTCACCAACCCGGGCGCCACCGTCGTCTACTTCGACACCGCCACCGCGCAGCGCGAACTCCTCGGCAAGGAAGGCCTGTTCACCCAGATCTCGGTGGATGCCGAGGACGGCGTCACCGACGAGGCGCTCAAGGCCGACGTCGCCGCCGCGCTCGGCGGCGGCTACAAGCTGCAGACCGCCGCCGAGGTCGCCGACGCGGGCCGCGCGAGCATGGCCGGCTTCCTCGACGTCATGAAGTACGCGATGCTCGGCTTCGCCGGGATCGCCTTCCTCGTCGGCATCTTCCTCATCGTCAACACCTTCTCCATGCTGGTCGCCCAGCGCACCCGCGAGATCGGCCTCATGCGGGCCATCGGCTCCAGCCGCAAGCAGGTGAACCGTTCCGTCCTCGTCGAGGCGCTCCTCCTCGGCCTCGTCGGCTCCGTCGCCGGTGTCGCCGCGGGCGTCGGCCTCGCCGTCGGGCTCATGAAGCTGATGTCCGCCGTGGGCATGGAGCTCTCCACCCGCGACCTCACCGTCGCCTGGACGACCCCGGTCGTCGGCCTCGCCCTCGGCATCGTCGTCACCGTCCTCGCCGCGTACATCCCGGCCCGCCGCGCCGGAAAGGTCTCCCCGATGGCGGCCCTCCGCGACGCGGGCACCCCCGCCGACGGCAAGGCCGGCAAGGTACGGGGCGTGCTCGGGATCGTCCTCACGGTGGCCGGAGCGGCCGCCCTGGTCGCGGCGGCCCGCGCCGCGGAGGCCGGACCCGGGTCCCTCTGGCTCGGCGTCGGCGTCGTCCTCTCCCTCCTCGGCTTCGTCGTCGTCGGCCCGCTCCTCGCGGGTGGCGTCGTCCGCGCCCTCGGCGCCGTCGTCCTGAGGATCTTCGGTCCGGTCGGCCGGATGGCCGAACGCAACGCGCTCCGCAACCCGCGCCGCACCGGCGCCACCGCGGCCGCCCTGATGATCGGCCTCGCGCTCGTCGCCGGTCTGTCGGTCGTCGGCTCCTCGATGGTCGCCTCGGCCACCGAGGAACTCGACCGCTCCGTCGGCGCCGACTTCATCGTCCGGTCCGCTACGGGGCAGCCGATCGTGCCGCAGGCGCAGGCCGCGGTGGCGAAGGCGGCCGGGCTCGACCACGTCACCTCGTACAAGTGGGTCGACGCGAAGATCACCGACCCGCACGGCAAGGTCTCCCAGGCCGACCTGGCCGCCACCGACCCGACGTACGTCAAGGACCTGCGGCGCGAGGTCACCGCCGGGACGCTCACCGACGCGTACGGCAAGGACGCCATGTCCGTCGGCAGCGACTACGCCACCGAGCACCGCGTCAAGGTCGGCGACGTCCTGACCGTCGCCTTCAAGGGCGGCGAGACGGCGAAGCTCAAGGTCGCGGCGATCACCGCGGACACCGGGCAGGTCGACAACGGGGCGATGTACACCGCCGTCCCCACCGTCACCCGCTACCTGCCGGCCGACCGGGTGCCGAACAGCCTGCTCGTCCTGGCCAGCGCCAAGGACGGCCAGGAGGCCCCGGCCTACCAGGCCCTCAAGGACGCGCTCGCGCCGTACCCGCAGTACAAGGTGAGCAACCAGGCCGACTACAAGGAGGAGCTGCAGAACCAGGTCGGGCAGCTGCTCAACATCGTGTACGGGCTCCTCGCCCTGGCGATCGTCGTCGCCGTCCTGGGCGTCGTGAACACCCTCGCCCTCTCCGTGGTCGAACGGACCCGCGAGATCGGCCTCATGCGCGCCATCGGCCTCTCCCGCCGGCAGCTGCGCCGCATGATCCGCCTGGAGTCGGTCGTCATCGCCCTCTTCGGCGCGCTGCTCGGCCTGGGCCTGGGCATGGGCTGGGGCACCGCCGCCCAGAAGCTCCTGGCCCTGGAGGGCCTCGGCGTCCTGGACATCCCCTGGCCGACGATCATCACGGTCTTCATCGGCTCGGCCTTCGTGGGCCTCTTCGCGGCGCTGGTCCCGGCGTTCCGGGCGGGGCGGATGAATGTCCTGGGGGCGATCGCGAGCGAGTAGCCACGCGGCGCCCCCGTTGTGGGCAATCGCCCCAGCGGGACGATTGCCCACACGGCGGTGGGCGCCGTCCCGCCGGGCGCGGGCCCACACGGGCGGGGCGGGGAGGTTACTCGTCGACTCCGAAGGCGCCGTCGAAGGCCTCGGGGGCGTCGTCGAAGTCGTCCGAGACGGTGACGCGGCTCCTGAGGGAGCCGTAGCCGCTCCGGTGGACCTTGCCGGCCGGCGGGACCACCTTCGCGACCGGTTCGCCGGACTTGCTGATGATCACCTCCTCGCCGGTGGCGACCGCTTCCAGGATCTTGGAGAAGTGGGTCTTCACCTCATGGACGTCGTACTGCCGGGCTGCTTCCATGACGGCCTCTCACTGCGGGGAGGGCTCACAGCTGGGTGTGTGCGGGGTGGACCGGGCTATGGATTAAAGCGTAGTGCGACGAGCGGACCGGCGGCCTGCTCCGTCACGCCCCGCAGTGGCCCCCTTCCTTCGGGCGAGTGACAGTGGCACGTCGTAGGCTGGGGGCGACCGGGTCCCAGCCGCCCGGGACCACCCGGCCCGTTCGACGTGTCGGGCTGTTCGCGTTGCCCGCCCCCGTCGTCCGAACCCGGGATGGAAAGCTCCATGAGCCTGCACGGTCTGCACGGCCTGCTTGATGTAGTCGTCAAAGACGCCGCCCTCGCCGAGGCGGTGAAGGCCGCCGCCGACGGGAACCGGCCGCACGTGGACCTGGTCGGGCCCGCGGCCGCGCGGCCGTTCGCCGTGGCCGCGCTCGCCCGGGACTCGGGGCGGCCGGTGCTCGCGGTGACGGCGACCGGCCGGGAGGCCGAGGACCTCGCCGCCGCGCTGCGGTCCCTGCTCGACCCGGACAGGGTCGTCGAGTACCCCTCCTGGGAGACCCTGCCGCACGAGCGGCTCTCGCCCCGGTCCGACACCGTCGGCCGCCGCCTCGCCGTGCTGCGGCGGCTCGCGCACCCCCGGGACGACGACCCCGCCGCCGGGCCCGTCTCCGTCGTCGTCGCGCCCATCCGCTCCGTCCTCCAGCCACAGGTCAAGGGGCTGGGGGATCTCGAACCCGTGGCGCTGCGGTCCGGCCAGACCGCCGACCTGAACGACATCGTCGAGGGGCTCGCCGCCGCCGCGTACTCCCGCGTCGAGCTGGTCGAGAAGCGCGGCGAGTTCGCCGTGCGCGGCGGCATCCTGGACGTGTTCCCGCCGACCGAGGAACACCCGCTCCGCATCGAGTTCTGGGGCGACGACGTCGAGGAGATCCGCTACTTCAAGGTCGCCGACCAGCGGTCCCTCGAAGTCGCCGAGCACGGTCTCTGGGCGCCGCCCTGCCGGGAGCTGCTCCTGACCGACGAGGTGCGCGAGCGGGCCGCCGCGCTGGCCGAGGCGCACCCCGAGCTGGGCGAGCTGCTCAACAAGATCGCCGAGGGGATCGCCGTCGAGGGCATGGAGTCCCTCGCGCCCGTCCTCGTCGACGACATGGAGCTGCTGCTCGACGTCCTGCCCAAGGGCTCGATGGCCGTCGTCTGCGATCCCGAGCGCGTACGGACCAGGGCCGCCGACCTCGTCGCCACCAGCCAGGAGTTCCTGCAGGCCTCCTGGGCCGCCACCGCCGGCGGTGGCGAGGCGCCGATCGACGTCGGCGCGGCCTCGCTGTGGGGGATCGCGGACGTACGGGACCGGGCGAGCGAGCTCGGCATGGCCTGGTGGTCGGTGTCGCCGTTCGCGGCGGACGTCGACCACGAGGCCGACTCGCTGACCCTCGGCATGCACGCCCCGGAGTCGTACCGCGGCGACACCGCCCGCGCGCTCGCCGACACCAAGGGCTGGCTGGCCGACGGCTGGCGCACGGTGTACGTGACGGAGGCCCACGGCCCCGCGTCCCGTACGGTCGAGGTCCTCGGCGGCGAGGGCATCGCCGCCCGCCTCGACGCGGACCTCGCCGAGATCTCGCCGTCCGTCGTGCACGTGTCGACCGGCTCCATCGACTACGGCTTCGTCGACCCGGCGCTCAAGCTGGCGGTGCTGACGGAGACCGACCTGTCGGGGCAGAAGGCGGCCGGCAAGGACGGGCAGCGGATGCCCGCCAAGCGCCGCAAGACGATCGACCCGCTGACCCTGGAGGTCGGCGACTACATCGTGCACGAGCAGCACGGCGTCGGCCGGTACGTCGAGATGGTGCAGCGGACCGTGCAGGGCGCGACCCGCGAGTACCTGCTCGTCGAGTACGCGCCCGCGAAGCGCGGCCAGCCCGGCGACCGGCTGTACATCCCGACCGACCAGCTGGAGCAGGTCACCAAGTACGTGGGCGGCGAGGCGCCGACCCTGCACCGGCTCGGCGGCGCGGACTGGACGAAGACGAAGCAGCGCGCGAAGAAGGCCGTGAAGGAGATCGCGGCCGATCTGATCAAGCTGTACAGCGCCCGCATGGCGGCCCCCGGCCACGCCTTCGGCTCTGACACCCCGTGGCAGCGGGAGCTGGAGGACGCCTTCCCGTACGCGGAGACGCCCGACCAGCTGTCGACGATCGCCGAGGTGAAGGAGGACATGGAGAAGACCGTCCCCATGGACCGTCTGATCTGCGGCGACGTCGGCTACGGCAAGACGGAGATCGCGGTACGGGCGGCCTTCAAGGCGGTCCAGGACGGCAAGCAGGTCGCGGTCCTCGTGCCGACGACGCTGCTCGTGCAGCAGCACTTCGGCACGTTCAGCGAGCGGTACTCGCAGTTCCCGGTGAAGGTGCGGGCGCTGTCCCGGTTCCAGACGGACACCGAGTCGAAGGCGACGATGGAGGGGCTGCGGGAGGGCTCGGTCGACGTCGTCATCGGCACGCACCGCCTCTTCTCCTCCGAGACGAAGTTCAAGGACCTGGGCCTGGTCATCGTCGACGAGGAGCAGCGCTTCGGCGTCGAGCACAAGGAGCAGCTGAAGAAGCTCCGGGCGAACGTCGACGTGCTCACGATGTCGGCCACGCCCATCCCCCGTACGCTCGAAATGGCGGTCACCGGCATCCGCGAGATGTCGACGATCACCACGCCCCCCGAGGAGCGGCACCCGGTCCTCACCTTCGTCGGGCCGTACGAGGAGAAGCAGATCGGCGCCGCGATCCGGCGCGAACTCCTGCGCGAGGGCCAGGTCTTCTACATCCACAACCGGGTCGACTCGATCGACCGCGCCGCCGCCCGCCTGCGCGAGATCGTCCCCGAGGCGCGGATCGCCACGGCGCACGGCCAGATGTCGGAGCAGGCCCTGGAGCAGGTCGTCGTCGACTTCTGGGAGAAGAAGTTCGACGTGCTCGTCTCGACGACGATCGTCGAGTCCGGCATCGACATCTCCAACGCCAACACCCTCATCGTCGAGCGCGGCGACAACTTCGGGTTGTCGCAGCTCCACCAGCTGCGCGGCCGGGTCGGCCGTGGCCGCGAGCGGGGCTACGCGTACTTCCTGTACCCGCCGGAGAAGCCGCTCACGGAGACCGCGCACGAGCGGCTCGCGACGATCGCCCAGCACACCGAGATGGGCGCCGGCATGTACGTCGCCATGAAGGACCTGGAGATCCGCGGCGCGGGCAACCTGCTCGGCGGCGAGCAGTCAGGCCACATCGCGGGCGTCGGCTTCGACCTGTACGTACGGATGGTCGGCGAGGCCGTCGCCGACTACCGGGCGCAGATGGAAGGCGGCGTCGAGGAGGAGGCCCCGCTGGAGGTCAAGATCGAGCTCCCGGTCGACGCCCACATGCCGCACGACTACGCGCCGGGCGAGCGGCTGCGGCTCCAGGCCTACCGCTCGATCGCCTCCGCGAACTCGGAGGAGGACATCAGGGCCGTACGCGAGGAGCTCACCGACCGGTACGGCAAGCTGCCCGAGCCGGTGGAGAACCTGCTCCTGGTCGCGGGCCTGCGGATGCTCGCGCGCGCGTGCGGGGTCGGCGAGATCGTCCTGCAGGGCTCCAACATCCGCTTCGCGCCGGTGGAGCTGCGCGAGTCCCAGGAGCTGAGGCTGAAGCGCCTGCACCCGAAGACGGTCATCAAGCCGGCCGTCCACCAGATCCTGGTGCCGCGCCCGACGACCGGCAAGATCGGCGGAAAGCCGGTGGTGGGCCGCGAACTCCTGGCGTGGACGGGCGAGTTCCTGACGACGATCCTCGGAGGGTGAGTTCCGTGAGGCGGCACCGCGGGTGCCGCCTCACGCTCGTCACAGCTCGTCGAGGTCCAGGGCCTCCGCCATCGCGCGGTAGCCCGCGTCGTTCGGGTGGAGGTGGTCTCCCGAGTCGTACGCGGGGAGGATGCGGTCCGGGTCGGCCGGGTCGGCGACCGCGCGTTCGAAGTCGACGACGGCGTCGTACGCGCCCGAGGTGCGGACCCAGGTGTTGAAGGCCTCCCGCTTGGCCTCGTTGACGGGGGTCTCGTAGAAGGAGCCCCCGACCGGGGTGAGGGTGGCGCCGACGACCTTGAGGCCCTTGGCGTGCGCCTGCCGGATCAGGGTGCGGTGGCCCTCGATGAGCTGGTTCACGGACACCTCGGGGGTCGGGCCGCCCGGGAAGGACGGGCCGCTGCCGCCGATGTCGTTGAGGCCCTCCAGGAGGATCACCGTGCCCACGCCCTTCTCGGTGAGCACGTCCTTCTCGAACCGGGCGACGGCCTTCTCGCCCGCCCAGGTGGTGTCGTTGACGACCTGGTTGCCGCCGATGCCGTGGTTGAGGACGGCGCGGGACCGGCCGGAGGCGGCGAGGCGCTCGGCGAGCTCGTCGGGGTAGCGGTTGTCGGCGTCGGTCGTGGAGCCGACGCCGTCGGTGATGGAGTCCCCGAAGGTGACGATGCCGTCGCGGCGGGCGGTGTCGCGGCCGCCGGTGACCTCGACGCCGGAGAGGAAGTACCAGGAGGTGCTGGTGTCCCGGAACGCGTCGCCGGAGAGGTCGGCGCGGTGGTCGCCCTCGGCGCGGTAGCTGGTGGCCGAGGAGAAGGAGTGGAAGGTCGCCGGGCCGGTCGCGTCCGCGAGGTACAGGGTGACGGTCAGGTTCTCGAAGGCGTCGACGGGGAGGGTCGCGGCGTCGCTGAGGAGGGTCTCGCCGGCCGGGATCGTCACGGACGGGCGGCCGCCGAACCGCAGGGTGCGCACCGAACCCGGCTGTACGGCGCCGCCCTTGGCCGTACGGGCGACGGTAGCGCCGGTGATCCGCAGCGGGCCGGTGCCGTAACGATTCGTCAGCTCGACGCGGGTCCGGGTGCCGGCGGCGGTGACGCGGACGACCTGGCGGACCGTCTGGTGGGCGAAGCCCTGCTGCGACCAGTTGGGGCCGAACGGCGCGGTCGCCGACTGCGGGGACGCGGCCCACGCGCCGCGCCAGGCCGGTCCGTGGGAGCCGGTGTCGGCGAGGGCGGTGGGGGCTAGGGCGAGGGTGCCGGTGGTGAGGAGGGCGAGGGCGGCGCGGCGGAGGGTGTTCGAAGTTCGCATGTCTTCGTCAATTACGGGCTGACGCGGGCTATTCCCCGTCCTGCGGCGGGACTTGGTTCCTGAAGATCAGTCCGGTCAGCGAGCGGAAGTACTCCTCGGGGCCCCGGTCGCCGCCGTCACGTTCCGATCCTGCGCGAGCACCGCGGCGACGGGCACATCGCCGCCCTGATCGCCGCCGGCCTCGACCCGGCCGAGTCGCTCGTCTCCTTCGCGGCCGTCGGCGCCGCCCGCGAGGCCGTCTTCGAGACCCGCGGCTGGAGCGCCGACGCGTGGAACGCCGCCCGTGAACGCCTCAGGGCCCGCGGGCTCGTGGACGCGGCCGGCGTCGCCACGGACGCGGGCCGCGCCCTGCGCGCCGAGGTGGAACGGCGTACGGACGAGCTGGCAGCGGGACCGTGGGACGCGCTCGGCCCCGAGGACACCGCCCGGCTCGCCGACCTCCTCGGCGGCCCCTGGCTCGCGATCGTCGGCTCCGGACTGCTGCCCGGCGAGAACACCCTCGGCATCGGAAAGAGCTGAGGACGCTCCAGGATCATCGGTACGAAGGTGACGTAACCATCCGGCCTAGGATTCGGGGGTGCTGACGTACCGAAGGACCCTCGCCGCCTCGACGCTCGCCGTCTCCGCACTCCTCACCGCGGCCTGCTCGCCCGGAACCGACACCCCGGGAGCCGCCGGCGGCTCGGGCGGCAAGCCCGCCGCGCGCGGCACCGCGCTCGCCGCCGTGGACACCCTCACCGTCAAGGGCCGCGCCCCGAAGACCGGTTACGAGCGGGAGAAGTTCGGCCGCGCCTGGGCGGACGTCGACGGCAACGGCTGCGGAACCCGCGTTATCTCTATGCTTCGCCGGGTGATTGAGGCGTTTGGGCAGCTCATGCAGGGGGTGGTGAGTTGTGCTTACTAAGAGGCACATGAGTCACAAGGGGGCGGGTAGCGTGCGCTTCCTCCGTGTGGGGGCGGTGGCGGCGACTGCCGTGCTTCTCGTCTCGGGATGCGAGGGTTTCGGCGAAGGCGGCTCCTCCGCGGGTTCCGGGCCGGCTGTGTCGGGCGGACGGGCAGTCAGTCCGCTCAAGAACCCGGATGGTACGAAGCCAGGGCTTGCTCCGGTGACGACGGACGCGGACAAGGCCGCGGCCCGCAAGCTCATCGAGGAGCTGACCACAAAGGGGCGGGGACCGAAGACGGGCTACGGCCGCGACAAGTTCGGTTACGCGTGGATGGACACGGCCGACGGGGTACCCCTCGCGAGGAATGGGTGTGACACGCGAAACGATCTCATTCGTCGTGATGGTCAGAACCTTCATTTTCGATCCGGCTCCGACTGCGTGGTCATCGCCATGATGCTGGACGACCCGTACACCGGAACGACCATCGAGTGGCGCAAGCAGAGGGCCTCCGAGGTCCAGATAGACCACGTGGTTCCGCTGTCCTACAGCTGGCAGATGGGTTCGTCGCGCTGGCCGAAGAGCAAGCGGGAGCAGTTCGCCAACGACGTGCTCAATCTGATCCCGGTACAGGGCCGGGCCAACTCCGCCAAGGGCGACTCCGGACCGGCGTCCTGGCTGCCGCCCGACAAGCGGATCAGGTGCGCCTACGCGGTTCGCTTCGCGCAGGTGGCCCTCAAGTACGACCTTCCGGCGACGAAGGCGGACAAGGCGATGATGCTGAAGCAGTGCCAAGACTGACAGCGCCCTGCCAGCCGGGGGAAACGTGTTCGATCTGAGGGCTGCCGGGTGCGTACGCTCCGTGCCGTGGCGGAACGCATACAGAAGATCGTGACGAAGCTTCCGGGTCTGAAGAGCGTCACCGACGTGTGGAAGACGGCCGACCGCCGTCTCGCGCGGGGGGACGCTGCCTTCCTCGCGGACCTCGGCATCGCGCTCGCCGGGGCTTACGGCTCCGACGCCGAGCGGATTTGGCAGTACAGAAGCGTCTTCGACTATCTGCTCAGGCTGCTGGCCACCACTCCCGGCCCTGGAAACGTCGCTCAGGTGCTGCGGCTCCTCACCTCGACGGAAGCCGCCCACCGGAAGCTGGATCACTACACGGCATCCTTGCTGGCCTCCAGCCACCCGGCGGAGGAACTCGCCGCAGTGTTCACCGGGAAGGCCCCCGAGGAGCTGCGTGCCTGCCTGGTCCATGAACTGGTACTCAGGGGCGTTGACGTCACGGAGGCGCCGGGCATCGCAGGGTGGGCGACATCGCCGCACTGGCAGCACCATCCTCTGGGATGGCTGCCATTGGCGCTGTCGGACGTGGAAGGACAGCCTGATCTGCCGAGCTACAGCACCCGTGGCAGCAGCCACTCGATGCCGTACGGCCCGTCGGAGAACTGCCGCATGGTGGTCGACCGCGGGGCACACGTGCCGCTGGTCGAGGAAACGACAACCGAAGCCGCTGCCAAGGGCATCGGCGCGGCTGTGGCGAACTGGGCCGAGGAGTCGAACGGCCGGATTGAGGCACGAGTCTTCGATCTGGACGCCCAACTGGAGGCCGGGTCGGTATCGAGTGCGCTGCTGGCGCTGGGGCTGGAGTGCCTGAAGGGTGTGGGGAAGAAGACCGCCTTCTCCGTCGCGGCCTGTCCGCCGGACCAGGCATGGCGGGTGCTCTTCGCCGCCGCCTCCTCGGGAGGGGCGTACAACTCGGGTGCTCGCGGCGCCTACGGCCGACTGGCCGCGTGGCAGTCCCTGGCCTGCCTCGCCGGGGCCGCGGAGGGTGTCCCTGCTGAGGCGGTCGAGGCACGTGTACGGGAGTGTGCCTGGTACGGCTTCGACGCCGACACCAAGTGGTTCGAGCGCGTGGCCTGGGACATCGGCCTGGCCTCGGTCTCTCCAGAAGGCCGACAGCTTGCGGTGTTGGCCGCGACGGACACCGACTGAGCAAGCCCCGCAATTGCTTCGGTGAAATCCTGACCACCGTGCAGACGTCCCTCGTGGCCGTCCGGCCGACGGCATGGGGGCCGGCCGGACAGTCGCGAGACGCGGTCGTGCAGCGCAGGCTACGGGGACGGAACGGCCCGCATGGCGCGGCGGAGACTGGCCCGGGCGGCGGTGAGATCGTCTTCCGTCTCACTGAGCCTGCCCTCCAGGGCGGCGATCCGATTTCTGCCCTCTGACAGCTCCTCGTTCAGGGCGGTGTTCCGCTGTTCCAGTTGTTGCACCCGTTGGATCAGTTCGTTCTGGTCCACTCCGTCCAGCTCGGCACCGAGAGACAGCCGGACCCGGTTCAGGAGTCGGTCGCGTTCTCTCTTGAGGTCCTTGATCTCTTCGCGTGCCAAGGCGAGATCCGTCTGCAGCCCGGCAGGAGACACCTGTCGCGCCGCCGGAACGGGGGCGTCCTGACGTACCAGCTCTCGCTGGGCGGTGATGCCGTCCTGAACGGCCTGGTGTACCCGGGGCTGGTTGTAGATGAACCATGTGGACACCGCTGCGTCCCGCGCCACCTGGCTGACAGTGATACGCCTTCCCGAGCGGAGAAGGCCGTCCACTGCATCGATCGCGCGCTTGGTCTTCTCCTCGCTGTCCCTGGCGCGGCTGGCGCGCAGGCGCTCGACCCGTGCGCTCCGGTCGTTGCTGCCGGAAGCGGAGGGACTCTTCATTCGGGGCTCCGTGTCGTGAGTGCCTGCAAGGGGACGAAGGCCGCTGCGGAGCGTGCCTTGCGGAGCTCGCGTGAGGCGGATTCGACGGCGGCCCGCTCCTCGGGAGGCAGCGCATTGAGCTTCCTCCGCATTTCGTCCGCCGACTTCGAGTACGCGCGGATCTGGTCGTCGAGATTGCGAACAACCCAGTCCGCTGCCTCCATCGCCAGAGCGGCCTCCTTGTCGGACCGCAGGTCCGCGATCTGCTGTTCCAGGGCCGGTAGGTAGGAGGGGTCGGGCCGGTAGAAGTCGCAGCCGGCGCACTGGAAGCGGATGCGGCAGTGCCCGCCTCCGGCCTTGACGTTGCTCGGTTCGGTGCAGCCGCCGTACGGAACCCCGACGCTCTCCACCTCGTAGGCCAGTGGGTCGCTGAAGCCACGGGATTCCCCGTGCCGGTCGACGGCGAGCGCCGCGACCGTCCGCACGGCTTCCTGTTTCCGGCTGAGGGAGACCTTGTAGTACCCCATGGTGACGTCCAGCGACCGGTGGTCCATGAGTTCCCGGAGGACATCGGGGCGAGTACCCGCGTCCGCGTGGCGTTGGGCGTAGGCGTGACGGAAGCCGTACGGGACGATCTGGGCGCGGTCGTAGGGGAGAGGCTCACCGTCGTCGCCGAGGCGCTCGTCCACGAGCACGGGAATGACCTCGTCGACCCAGGCACGGAAGATCCTGTTGCAGAACTGCGCAGGGGTGAGGTGCCCACGCCGGGGCCGGTTGCGCTGACCTGGTGACGGGAACAACCACTGCTCGCATGCAGGTACCGGTGGCATCCGCTGAAGCGCCTTCTGCCAGGACTCGATCTCCTGGGCGGTCGCCTCGGTGATGGGCAAGCGGCGGCCGTGTCGGCGTCGCTTGTGGTTGTCGTAGATCAGAGTCGGTTTGCCGTCGATCCACTGCAGACAGTCGCGGCGCAGGCTGGTGACCTCGCCAGGGCGCCGACCGGTGTCTCGAAGGACCTTGTAAGCAACTTGGTACATCCGCGCGAAGTCCGCGGCAGTCCAGCCACCGCTTTCGTACGCTGTCGATGTGCCGAGCAGTTCGATGTGAGCGTCGAGCTGTGAGATGACATGCTCCGGGATGGCACGGCCGATCTCGTCCTCGGAGATCTCGACCGCAGCGATGGTGTGGAATTTCGGGTTCAGCGCGAAGCCGCCGGGAATGTGGTCCATCAGCCCGGCCTGTCGTACGTACTCGAGGAACGCGCGCCACAGGCGCAGCAGTGACCGCCGGTGGCTCGTTGAGTAGTCGTGACCGTTCTCCGGACGCTTGGCGATGCGGAACGCATCCACCACGGCGCTCATGTCCGCCATCGACAACCTCTCCGGTGCATCACCGTGGGGGCGATCGGTCAGCGCCGCTGAGGCGAGTGTCGCGGCGTACACGGTTTGCCGGAACTCGATGACATTGGGGCGCACCGCACGGCCGTAGTCCTTCACCAGTTCACGCAGCCATGGCTGGCGGACCGGACGGAAGTCGATCACGCCGTGCATGGCCGTGTATGTGCGCCCTGGACCGGCGGCGAGTCCCACAAGGGAGCATTCCCAGACATCTCCCGATGTCGGATCGGTGCCCTCGTACTCCAAGCGCGCACGCCGGACGTGCTGGAGGATCCCGTTCAGCATCCCCGCGAGTTCCGCCGGCAGCTCCCGCACGAACGACTCGTCCAGATCCAGGAGCGTCGGCAATGGGGAGGGGAGAGCGGCGACCATACGCCGGACACGCTGGGGCACGAGGTTGATCCCCGCGGCGTCGCGCTGCTGAATCCCGTACTGGATCTCCCGCCGTACCGCCGAGGAGACCTCGCTGAGCGAGAACTGGGAAACTCCAGGAAGGGACCCGGTCGAGACATTGGGGCGACGGCGTGCGGTGTCGGGTACGTAGGTTGCGTCGAAGTCGGACGGGTTCCCCCGCGACCAGCGCGCTCTGCTGCAGGCGCTGCAGCGGCCGCCGTTATGGGCAACGTGCGTGGAGCACGCCGCCACCCTGCAGATGAACACGCTGGTCGCGGGGTTGCCGGGGACTGCGGTGAACAACAGTGCGCCCTCGTCCCACTCGGCCGCTCGCCACCCAGACACCAGGCGTTCCGTGAGCCACGAAGCCCAAGACGTATCCGCTTGGAGTGGCAGCGAGACGACAGCCGAGTCGGCCCCCTGCCTCATCGGATCGCCTCCGGCGAGACACGCTCGACAGCAGCTCGGAGCTCCTCGTCCTGGGCGTGCAGATAGACGGCGGTGCTCGCTGATGAAGCATGGCCCAGCAGCGTCTGGACGACGTCCGGTGAGACTCCGCTGCGAATCCATCGCGTTGCTGCGGTGTGCCGCAACATGTGCGGACGGGTGCGGAAGCCGCAACGCTTCCCGATCCGCTCGACGATCTGCTTGGCGTTGGAGTACGTCATCGGCCTACCCACGTACGCGCCGGCGAGGTTCACGAACACGTAGTCGCAACTGGCGGCTTCGGGCACTTTCTCCCGCTCCGAAAGATGGTCGCGGTACCTGTGCACGGCAACTTCAGTCAGTGGCACTACCCGATGGCGGCCTGCCTTCGCTCGTGCGCCGTTCACGTTGTCCTGCCTGGGGCGGACATGGAGATGGGCGCCTCGCGTACGGCACCCCAGATGTGTCGAGTCGGGCAACAGGTGCATGTCCTCCCGCCGCAGTCCGAGAGCCTCGCCGATCCGCAGGCCCCCTTCGACGAGCACCGTCAGGAGCAGCCGATCTCGGGCTGAACGGGCTGTCTCCAGCACCTCCCTGACCTGAGGATGAGTGAGAATTGCGGGTGCCGTTTCGATCTGCGGCGCCTTCAGGACGCGAACCTTGATCATGAGGTGCTGGCCCCCTTCCCCCGGGTCGAAGCCGCTGGGCGGCGAGGTCAGGAAGCGTGGCTCACTCAGGCGTGCGGCGACCTCATGCTCCACATGCCCCTGGACGGCGCAGAACCGCAGGAACTCGCAGACAGCGGTGAGAACGGCATTGACCGTCTTCCCCGAGGGCGACTGTCCCTGTCGGACAGGCGTTCGCTCGATATGGAACTTGAATCTCGTCATGTCGCCGAGGCCGGCGGTTTTCCAGTCAGCACCCCGCCCGGCACACCAGTTGAGGAAGCGCCCGATCCGAGGAATGTAGGCGCGCTGCGTCTGTGGCGAGCGTCCGGCGCCCCGCAGATAGAGCGAGAACTCCCGTACCTCGGGATGAGGCCGATAGGTCTCCTCGTCGACGAGTAACCAGGTGACCTCTCCCGTGGTGGGTGAGACAGCCTTCTCCGTTCGCAGCATCGCGGGGTCCTCCCCTTGTTCGAGCATGTCGCTCATGTGCCTCTTGGCATGACTGATAACGGCGAGACACAAAGGGAGGGCACGGCTGTCACTCACGTCTCTCACAAGGAAGCAAGGCATGCAGATAACCCGCGACGACATACTCAAGCGCGACCTGACCGGCGTCCGCTTCACGGGCGGCCGCTGCAAGGTCGCCTCCGGGACCCTCACCGACGACCCGTACACCGGCGCCACCGTCCGCTACGTCCGGGGCCGCTCCAAGGTCGACATCGACCATGTCGTCGCGCTCTCCGACGCCTGGCAGAAGGGGGCGGGGAAGTGGGACGGCGAGACCCGGCGCCGCTTCGCCAACGACCCGCTCAACCTGCTCGCCGTCGACGCGGCGACCAACCGCCGCAAGTCCGACGGCGACGCCGCCACCTGGCTGCCGCCGAACCGGGCCTACCGCTGCACGTACGTGGCCCGGCAGGTCGCGGTGAAGAAGAAGTACGGGGTGTGGGTGACGGCGGGGGAGCGGGACGCGATGAAGCGGGTCCTCGGCACCTGCCCGCAGCAGAGGCTCCCCTAGGGCCTCGCCGGATCCGACGCGTCCGGCACGACAGGTGAGAGGGCCGTTCCCCCCCCGGGTAACGGCCCTGTCACGTATATGGGTCAGCCGGTGACGGCGACGTCCTTCGGTGCCGGGGCCTTCGCGTCGACCGGCTTGCCGTGCTTCGAGAAGGTGATCGTCCCCGGTTCGTCGCCGCCCTTCATGACGATCTCCAGGACGTACGGGGTGCCCTGCGTGGCCACGTAGACCGTGCTGCTCTTGCCGCCGTCGCCCGACTCGGTCAGGGCCAGCGCCTTCTGGCCGCCGACCGTGGTCTCCGCGCCCTTCACGATGCCGCTCGCGCCCCGCTCGAACCTGCCGAGGAGCTTGTTCAGGTCGCAGAGCGCCAGCATGTCCTTGTTGTCGGGGTCGGAGACGGGCGCCTTCATCCAGCGGCCCCTGAGCTCCTTGACGGTGGCCTCCTGCACCTCGGGGCTCTCGTCCTTGACCTGCTCGCGCAGGAAGGCCTCGTCGAAGCGCAGGTAGACGCTCTTGTCGTCGGCCTTGATCAGCTCGGCCGTGTCGACCTTGCCCTGGGTCAGCGTGCCGGCGCACTTCCCCTGGGTGTCGAGCGAGAGGTAGCCCTTCCTCGGTTCCTTGGACTTCAGGTCGACGTCCGCGGTCACGGCCTTCGCCGCCTTCGTCGCCGCGAAGGCCTTGTCGACGATCTGCGAACCGGTCATCCCCCCGAAGGGCCCGGCCGGCTTCGCGTCGTCCGAGGCCGGGCCGCAGGCGGCGGTGCCGAGGGCGAAGGCGGCGCACAGGACGGCCGTGACGGCGGTGCGGCGGGTGCGGGTGCGGGGCTGGGCGTGCATGGGGGCGTCTCCGAGGCGGTGGTACGGGGGTGGGGCCCCGAAGGGCCCCGGTCCAGGTGGCGCGGGTCCGGCGTGGTGCGGGTCCGGCGTGGGTCAGCCGATCTTCAGTTCCCACTGCGAGGCGTCGTACGTGAAGCCGGGGTTGACCTCGACGGTCAGGTTCTTGGCGTCCTTGGGGGCGTCGAAGGCGACGGTGACGGTGGCCTTCTTGCCAGGCATGATGGTGCCCTCGAAGCCCTTGCCGACCTTGTTGTCGTAGATCTCCTCGGCCGCGACGCCGTTCTTGCCGGCGGTGGCGCTCAGGCTGACGAGGGCGGTGTCGAACTTCTCCTTGCCCTTGTTCTCGATGACGACGGTGACCTGGTAGGCCTTGTTGCCCTTGGTGTGGCCCATCGCGTACTCGTCGGGGGAGTACGGCTTCGGGTCCGCCACCGTGACCGTGAGGTCGTCGTCGTAGACGGAGCTGTCGCCGTCCGCCAGGCCCTGGCCCTTCTTGCCGGCCTTGCCGGCGTCGCCCGCCGGGGCCTTGCCCGCCGGGTCCTTCGGGGCCGAGTCCTTGATCCCCTTGTCGATCTGGTCGACGGCGTCGCTGACGGCCGTGACCACGATGACGATGCCGACGACCGAGAGGATCAGGGAGACGAGGCCCAGGATCGCGCCGGTGAGCGCCACTCCCTTGTTGCTCGCCTCGCCGCGCTTCACGCGGCCCCTGCCGACGAGCCCCAGGATCAGCGCGATCACGCCGAGGATGCCGGCCAGCCAGAACAGGAACGGCATGAAGCCCGAGATCGTGCCGATGATGCCGAGGATCAGGGCCGCGGTGCCGAGGCCGTTGCGCATGACCCGCGGGGCGGCGGGCGGGACCTGGGTGTCGTACGACATGGGTGTGTCCTCCCGGACGGAGACGATGTCTGGTGCGATGGGTCAATCACAGCAGAGCTTGTGAACCGAGTCAACACGATTCACGGAAAAGGGGTCGACTCACACTGTGAAAGGGTGTGGCGCGCGTTCGTCGCTAGGATTGGTGTCACAGCCACAGGGCGAGCCACAGGGGAGTTGGGTCACGTGCCGGAGAACGCAGCAGAGGCGGGTGCGGAGCGGTCGGGTGGTGCGGCGGAGCAGCCCACCGCCGAGGTGACCGCCGCCGGGATCGCGCGGCTCGCCGGGGTCGGCCGGGCCGCCGTCAGCAATTGGCGTCGCCGCCACGCCGACTTCCCCAAGCCCGTCGGCGGTACGGAGACCAGCCCGTCCTTCGCCCTCGCGGACGTCGAGGAATGGCTCCGCGCCCAGGGCAAGCTGGCGGAGGTCCCGCTCAAGGAGCGCGTCTGGCAGCAGGTCGCGGGCCACCCGGCCGGCGCCGTCACCGCCCTCGTCCACGCGGGCTGCGCCCTCCTCCTCGTACGGGACAGGTCCGCGGCCTGGCCCGCGCTCGCCGATCTCCCCGACGCGCGGCTCGCGGAGGTGCTGCCCGTCGCCCTGGAGGAGACGCTCACCGAGCGGCTCGGCCCCGAGCGGGCCGTCCTCACCCCCACCGCCCCCGCGCTCGCCGCCTCCGTCCCGCTCCTGCGCGGGGCCGCCGAGCTCGCGGCCGAGACCGGGGCCCGGGGGGCCTTCGAGTTCCTGCTCGGCCGTCACCTGGACGCCAACCCCCGGCAGTACACGCTCACCCCGCCCGGCCCCGCCGCCCTCATGGCGGCGCTCGCGGCGACTCCGAGGAGGGGGCACGACGGCGCCCCGCTCACCGTCCTCGATCCCGCCTCCGGGACCGGCGGCCTGCTGAGCGCGGTCGAGCGGCCCGGCGCCGTCTGCGGCCAGGACGCCGACCACGACCTCGCCGCGCTCACCGCCCTGCGCCTGGCGCTCGCCACCGACGCCGACATCCGGGTCCGGTCCGGCGACAGCCTGCGCGCCGACGCGTTCCCGACGCTGGCGGCGGACGCCGTCCTGTGCCACCCGCCGTTCAACGAGCGGAACTGGGGCCACGACGAGCTGGCCTACGACCCGCGCTGGGAGTACGGCTTCCCGGCCCGCACGGAGTCCGAACTCGCCTGGGTCCAGCACGCCCTGGCCCGCCTCCGCCCCGGCGGCACCGCCGTCCTGCTCATGCCCCCCGCCGCCGCCTCCCGCCGCTCCGGCCGCCGCATCCGGGCCGATCTGCTCCGCCGGGGCGCCCTGCGCGCGGTCGTCGCCCTCCCGGCCGGCGCCGCACCGCCGTACGGCATCCCGCTCCACCTCTGGGTGCTGCGCAGGCCCGTCCAGGGCGAGCGCCCCCCGGGCGAACTCCTCCTCGTCGACACCGCCTCCGAGCAGGCGGGTCCTGGCCGGGAGGGCCGCGACCGGCTCGACTGGCCGGCCGTCCACTCCGCCGTACTGGACGCCTGGACGCCCTTCGACCGGGACGGGACCCTCGCCGGGACCCCGGGCGCGAGCCGTTCCGTGCCCGTCATCGAACTCCTCGACGACGACGTCGACCTGGCCCCCGCCCGCCATCTGCCGCCGCCGGCCGCCGCCGAGGGCGTGGCGCAGCTGGCCGCGGTGCGCGAGCGGCTCACTGAGACGCTGCACCGGACCCGTGAACTGACCCCGCCGCCCCTGACCGACCCGGCGTCCGGCGCCGGGACGGGCCGGCCCACGACCACCGTCGGCGAACTGGCCCGCGCCGGCGCCCTGGTCCTGCGCGCGGGCGGCGTGGGCACGACCCCCGCCGCCACACCGGTCGCCGTCCTCACCGACCACGACGTCCTCGCCGCCCAGCCGCCCTCCGGGAGCCTGCCCGACGGCCCGCCCGAGGAGCCGGTCCTGCTCGCGGCCGGGGACGTCGTCGTCCCGGTCCTCGGCGGCGGCACCGCCGTCCGGGTCGTCGACGCCTCCGCGGAGGGCGCCGCGCTCGGCCGCAACCTCCAGCTGCTCCGCCCCGATCCGGCGGCCCTCGACCCCTGGTTCCTGGCCGGATTCCTCCGGGCCACCGCCAACACCCGGCAGGCCAGCAGCTACGCGTCCACCGCGACCCGGCTCGACGTGCGCCGCCTCCAGCTGCCGCGCCTGCCCCTGGCCGAACAGCGCAGGTTCGGCGAGCGGTTCCGGGCGCTCGCCGAGTTCGAGGAGTCGCTGCGGCTGGCCGCGCGCCTCGGCGACCAGCTGGTCCAGGGCCTGTACGACGGCCTGGCGGACGGCACGGTGGCTCCGTAGGGCCCGCTTGTGATCTGTTCGGCAACGGTTCCGGGTATCCCGGAACCGTTGTCCGCAGGGGTGTATACGCTCGTCTCCGCACCCCGATCCGTCCCGGGGATCCGTCCGAGCAGGAGCAGCAGGATGTACGGCCCTCCGCAGGCCCCGCAGGTTCCGCAGCCGTCGAAGAGCCCCGCCTCCGGCGGCCGTATCGCGCTGCTCGTCCTCTTCTCCGTCCTCGCGCTGCTGAGCTGCGGTTTCCTGGCCTGGGCGCCGATGCTGCGGCTCGCGATCGTCACCCGCAGGGCGCTGGACTGGGTGCTGTGCGGCCTGACGTTCCTGGTGGCGGCGGGCCTCTTCACGTACGCGGGCGTCACCGGCGACGAGGAGCCCACGACCACGGAGTCCTTCGTCGCCGTCGGCATCATGGTCGCCCTGGTGGCGGGCTCGATCACGTACTACCTGGTGACCGAGATCCGTCGCCTGGACCGGCCCGGCGTCGCGGCTCCCGGGTTCCTCCCGCCGGGGTACGACCCCGGTGCCGCCGTCACGGTCCCGAGCCCGGGGAGCCCCAACCCGTACGCCCACCCGGTCGTCCCGCCGCCGGTCGTCCCGTCCCCGGCCGTCCAGCCGCCCCAGCCGCCCGCCGTTCCCGGGCACCGCATCGAGCAGGTCCGCGCCGAGCTCGACGAGCTGAGCGACCTGCTGCGGCACCAGAGGGAAGACGACGGTCGCGCGTGAACGGGCGGGTCATCGGCGGGCGTTACGAGCTCGCCACCGTCATCGGGCAGGGCGGGATGGGGCAGGTCTGGACGGCGTACGACGGGCGGCTCGACCGCCGGGTCGCGGTGAAGCTGCTCCGGCCGGCCACCATGACCGGCCCTGCCACCGCCGCCGAGGAACTGCGGCGCCGCTTCGTGCGCGAGTGCCGGGTGACCGCGCAGGTCGACCACCCCGGCCTGGTGACCGTGCACGACGCGGGCAGCGACGGCGACGACCTCTACCTCGTCATGCAGTACGTGCAGGGCGCGGACCTCGCCGACCACCTGGCCGAGCACGACCCGTATCCCTGGGAGTGGGCGGTCAGCGTCGCCGCGCAGCTGTGCGCGGTGCTCGCCGCCGTGCACGCGGTGCCGATCGTGCACCGCGACCTCAAGCCGCGGAACGTGATGATCCGCCCGGACGGCACGGTGCTCGTCCTCGATCTGGGCGTCGCCTCCGTCCTGGACACCGACACCACCCGGCTCACGCAGACCGGTTCGCCCATCGGCAGCCCGGCGTACATGGCGCCGGAGCAGGCCATGGGCGGCGCCGTCGGCCCGTCCACCGACCTGTACGCGCTCGGCGTCCTGCTCCACGAACTCCTCAGCGGGAACGTGCCGTTCGCCGGATCCACGGCGCTCGGTGTGCTGCACCGCCATCTGTACGAGCCGCCCGCGCCGCTCCGGCAGCTGCGGCCCGAGGTCCCCGAGGTGCTCGAAGCGCTGGTCCTGCGGCTGCTCGCCAAGGACCCGCAGGCGCGGCCGTCCGGCGCCCACGAGGTGTACGAGCACCTGCTGCCGCTGCTCCCCGCGCGCGGCGCCCCGGCGGGGCCGATGGACCCGACCCGGCCGTTCCTGCGCCCGCACGCGCCCTGGCCGGAGCGGCCTTCGGCGAGGACCGCGGGGGTTCCGCCGGTGCCGGTCAAGGTCCCGGTCCCGCCGGTGCCGTCGGCGCCTCCGCGTACGCAGCCGGACCCCCGTACCGATCCTCGTGCCGACCCCCGGGTGTACGGGAGCGGGGCGCCCGCGCGGCCGGACGTGGCCGGTGCCGTCGAAGAGGTGAAGCGGCTGCTCGGCGAGGGCTCGCTCACCCAGGCCGTGGACCTGCTCGGCGCGATCCTGCCCGCGGCGGCGGCCGAGCACGGCGAAGGGTCGCCGGTCGTCCGGATCCTGCGCAAGCAGTACGCGTCGACGCTGATGGACGACGGCCAGTACCGGCGCGCGCTGCCGGAGTTGCGCCGGCTCGCGGAGGAGCGCGGCGCGGAGGCGGGTCCGGCCGACCCTCAGTTCCTGCAGTTCCGTTACGACACGGCGCTGTGCCTGGAGCAGCTGGGGGAGACGGCCGCGGCGCTCGTGGAGTTCCGCGCGGTCCTGCCGTACTACGAGGGGGATCCGGCCCGGGCCTTCGACATCCGGCAGCGGATCGGGCTGCTGCTCCTGGCGGTGGGTGAGCATACGGCCGGTCAGGAGGAGCTCCAGCGGCTGCTGTTCGACGCGGAGCGCGCCTACGGCCCGTATCACCCGCTTCCGGTGGATCTGCGGCGGGCTCTCGACCATCAGCGGCGGCTGGGTCGGTGACCTGGCGAGGTGTCAGGGTCACGACTCGGCAACTGATCCGGAAGTGGATCTTCGTGATCCTTTTTGCCTGTTTTAGCGCATGTAACGTTCGCGTCTGATCATGTCCGCGCCCCGCAAGGAATCCCCATGACGACGCCTCCCGCTCCCTTCACCCCCGAGCAGCAGCCCGCCGCCCCGGCGCCCGCGAAGAAGGGCGCCGCCCTCCTGAAGAAGGTCGGCGGGTTCATCGTCGTCCTCATCATCGGCGTCGCCGTCAAGCTCGGCATCCCGTACCTCACGGGCGACACCCCGGTGCACGCGAAGGCCGGCGAGTGCGTCACCGTCACCGGTCCCGACAACGACCCCAAGGTCGACACCGAGGACTGCTCGTCCGGCAAGGCCCACCTCTACAAGGTCGCCAAGGTCGTCGACGACACCTTCGACACCGACAAGTGCGGTGAGGTCGGCGAGGTCGCGCTCGCGCAGCAGTGGGACGCGGAGAAGTTCGTCCTCTGCCTGAACTCGGTCGCCGCGAAGTAATCGCGCGCTTCCCGAAACGCAAAGGAAGGGCCGGAACCCGTCGGGTTCCGGCCCTTCTGCCGTGTCACTCCCCGTCCAGGCCCCGCGCGACGGTGAACCGGCCGGCGTGCTCGCCCCGCAGGAGCCCGGCGGGGACCTTGCGCCCGTAGGCGAGGAGCAGCAGGTGCCGGGCCTCGCCGGAGACGGGGGAGCCGGTGCCGTACGACCAGTCGAGGTCGGTGGCCTGGAGCCGTACACCGGCGAGGTCCGCGCGGAAGAACCGCACCGTCCGGGCGTCGAGGGCGTCCAGGAGGATCCGCAGCCGGTCCTCGGGGACGCGGCGGCCGTGGCCGAGGGCGACGGTGACGTCGAGGCCGTGGACGACGTCGTGACCCAGCGCGGCGACCGCCCCGCCGACCGGCGGCGTCCAGGGGTGGCGGGCGTTGTCCCGGAGGAAGCCGGCGAGCGCGCGGGGCGGGTACGCGGCGGCGTCCCGGCGGGCGCAGCGGTCGGTCATCCGGTGCAGCCGCCCGCCGGCCTTGAGGAGTTCGAGGGCGGTCCTCGGCAGGGAGTACCGGAATCCGAGCGACATGTGGGCCGCGACCTCGCGCACCCGCCAGTCCCCGCACAGGGTGGGGGCGTCCCAGCTCTCCTCGGGCAGCGCGTCCAACAGGTCGGCGAGTTCTCGGCGTTCGCCGGCGATGGCATCGGCGACGAGGCCGGTGTGGGCGTCGGTGCGGCGGGGCGTGGTTCCCGAGGTGTGTCCCATGCGTCAAGCGTCGGCGGGACGGAGTCATAAGTCCAAGAGCCTGTTCTTCTGCTTCCTAGAATCGGTGGTTATGGAGCTTCGGCAGTTGCGGTACTTCGTCGCGGTGGTGGAGGAGGGCGGCTTCACGCGCGCGGCCGCCCGGCTGCACCTGGCGCAGCCGGGCCTCAGCGCCCAGATCCGGCAGCTGGAGCGGGAGTTGGGGCAGCGGCTGCTCGACCGGTCGGGGTCGGTGACGCCGACGGAGGTGGGGAAGGCGCTGCTGCCGTACGCGCGCGCGGCGCTGGCCGCGGTCGAGGGCGCCCGGCAGGTGGCGGACGAGTTCGGCGGGCTGCTGCGGGGCCGGGTGACGATCGGCGTCGTGTCCGGGGCGGCCGTCCACGAGTTCGACCTGGCCGCCGTACTGGCCGGATTCCACGCCCGGCACCCGCGGATCGAGGTCGCGCTCACCGAGGAGTCGTCGGAGCGGATGCTCGCGGCCCTCAGGGACGGCGAGCTGGACATCGCCGTGGCCGGGCTCGCGGACGAGGAGCCTCCGCCGGGAGTGTCGTACCAGGTCCTGATCGACGAGCCGCTGGTGGCGGCGGTCGCGGTGGACGACCCGCTGGTCCCTGAGGACGGCGGGGCCGGGGGCGCGGTCATCGGCCTGGAGGCGCTGCGGGACCGGCCGCTGATCAGCATGCCGCGCGGCACGGGTACGCGCGGCGTCCTCGAACGGGCCTGCGCGCGGGCGGGGTTCCGGCCCCGGGTGGTCTTCGAGGCGGCCGATCCGCTGTTCCTGGCCCGGCTGGCGGCCCACGGGCTCGGCGTGGCGGCCGTGCCCCGGCTCGCGGACGACGTGGCGGAGGGGCTCGGGCTGCGCCTGCTCGCCTTCGCCGAGCCGCAGCCCCGGGCCCGGATCGCCCTGGCCTGGCGGGCGGCGGGGCCGACGGGGCCGGCTGCGGGGGCTCTGCTGGCGTGTCTGAGGGCCGCCTTCGCCGCGGACGCGGGAGAGGAAGGGAAGGCGGGGAGGTGAGAGGGAGTACGCACCTCTCGCACTCTCAACGTATAGCGGACGGGGGGCCTTGCGGCAAGGCCCCCCTCATGGCGCAGAATCACTCCTCGAAGAAAGCCAGATGCTGTGAAAACGGGGTAATTGCCATATGACGTCCCTTACTGCCGGTGTGTTCGACCTCGTGGGCGCTCTCTCGCCCAAGGCCGACCCGGCGCTCATCGCCGCCGACGAGCAGCACTTCGCGGCCATCGCCCGCTGCCTCGACGAGACGATCGCCGAGCTGTCGGCGCGCCTCGACGCCGAGCGGAAGGCGCCGGGCGGGGTCGGTCGGGAGGCGATGGACCGGGACGCGGAGATCCACCGCCTGTCCGGCCGCCTGCGGACCCTGCGCCGCTTCGGCCTCGACCTGTGCCTGGGCCGCGTGGTCGGCGCGGAGGGCGTGGAGGGCGTGGAGGGCGCGGAGGGCGCGGAGGGCGCGTACGGCGCGTACGGTTCGGAGGGCGCGGACGGTACGGACGCCAGGCCCGGATCCGAGCCCCTGTACATCGGGCGCCTCGGCCTCACCGACAGCACCGGCCGCCGCCTGCTCGTCGACTGGCGCTCCCCGGCGGCCGAGCCGTTCTTCGCGGCGACGCACGCCCAGCCCATGGGCCTGGCGAGCCGCCGCCGCTACCGCTGGTCCGGCGGCCGGATCACGGACTACTGGGACGAGGTCTTCACCGCCGACGGCCTCGAAGGGCATGCCGCGCTCGACGACCAGTCCGCGTTCATCGCCAGCCTCGGCGGCAACCGGTCGCCCCGCATGCGGGACGTGCTCGCCACGATCCAGTCCGACCAGGACGCCATCATCCGCGCGGGCTCGCGCGGCGCCCTCGTCGTCGACGGCGGCCCCGGTACGGGAAAGACGGTCGTCGCCCTGCACCGCACCGCGCACCTGCTCTACTCCGACCCGCGCCTCGGGCACCGCCGCGGCGGCGTGCTGTTCGTCGGCCCGCACCAGCCCTACCTGAACTACGTCGCCGACGTCCTGCCCAGCCTCGGCGAGGAGGGCGTACGGACCTGCACCGTCCGCGACCTGGTCGCCGAGGGCGCGAAGGCGCGGCCGGAGACCGACCCGGAGGTCGCCCGCCTGAAGTCCTCGCGGGACATGGTCCTGGCGATCGAGAAGGCCGTCGCGTTCTACGAGGAGCCGCCCACCGAGGGGATGACCGTCTCCACGCACTGGTCGGACATCCGGCTGACCGCCGCCGACTGGGCGGAGGCCTTCGCGGCGGCCGAGCCGGGGACCCCGCACAACGAGGCGCGCGAGCAGATCTGGGAGCACCTGGTCTCCCTCCTCTTCGACAAGTACGACGGCGAGGAGGTTCCGGAGGCCCAGTTCCGGAAGTCGCTGCGCCAGGACCGGGAGCTGACCGGCGCCCTCAACAGCGCGTGGCCGATGCTTGAGGCGGCCGACCTCGTCGGCGACCTGTGGACGGTCCCCGCGTACCTGCGGCTGTGCGCGCCCTGGCTGACCCCCGACGAGGTGAAGCGGCTGCGGCGCGCCGACGCCCAGGCGTGGACGGTCTCCGACCTGCCGCTCCTGGACGCGGCGCGGCAGCGGCTCGGCGACCCGGCGACGGCCCGGTTCAAGCTGCGGCGCAAGGCCACCGTCGCCGCCGAGCGCGAGCGCATGGCCGGGGTCATCGACAGCATCGTCGCGGCCGACGACGACGGTGAGGGCGCGGTCACGATGCTGCACGGCAAGGACCTCCAGGACAGCCTGATCGACGAGAACGCCCTGCCGGACGCCGAACGGGAGCCGCTGGACGGCCCGTTCGCCCACATCGTGGTGGACGAGGCGCAGGAACTCACCGACGCGGAGTGGCAGATGCTGCTCCTGCGCTGCCCGTCGAAGAGCTTCACGATCGTCGGCGACCGCGCCCAGGCCCGGCACGGCTTCACCGAGCCGTGGCGGGAGCGCCTGGAGCGAGCGGGGCTCGACCGCATCGAGATGACGTCGCTGAGCATCAACTACCGCACGCCGGAGGAGGTCATGGCGGAGGCCGAGCCGGTCATCCGGGCCGCGCTCCCGGACGCCAACGTGCCGACGTCCATCCGCAGCAACGGCATCCCGGTCACCCACGCCCCGGTCGCTGGCCTGGACGAGATCCTCGGCACCTGGCTCACCGAGAACGCCGAGGGCGTCGCCTGTGTCATCGGCGCCCCGGCGTTCGCGGAGCGCCCCCGGGTCCGCTCGCTCACCCCGTCCCTCTCGAAGGGCCTGGAGTTCGACCTGGTGGTCCTCGTCGACCCCGACTCCTTCGGCGAGGGCATCGAGGGCGCGGTCGACCGGTACGTGGCGATGACCCGCGCGACCCAGCGCCTGGTGGTCCTGGAGGGCTGAAAAGGAAGTGAGCGCCGTCGGGCCACCTTGCTACGGTGGCCCGATGGCAGCGATCAAGGAAATCCAGGTCACCCTCGACTGTGCGGAGCCCGGGCGCCTCGCCGAGTTCTGGTGCGAGGTGCTGGGGTACGTCGTCCCGCCGGTCCCCGAGGGGTTCGCCACCTGGGCGGAGTACCACCGGTCGCTGCCGGCCGAGGAGCGGCCCGTCTACTTCGCGTGCACCGACCCCACGGGCAAGGGCCCGCGCGTGCTCTTCCAGCGCGTCCCCGAGGGCAAGACCGTCAAGAACCGGGTGCACCTCGACGTACGGGCCGGCAAGGGCCTGGTGGGCGACGAGCGCCTCGCCGTCCTGGAGGCCGAGTGCGCACGCCTGGTGAAGCTCGGCGCGACCCACCTGTACACGCAGTACGCCGACGGGGAGAACGAGTCCTGCATCACCCTGCAGGACCCCGAGGGCAACGAGTTCTGCCTCGACTGAGCGCCCCGCCGACACCGAAGCGGCCTCCACCCACGACGGGCGGAGGCCGCTTCGGCGTTCCGGGGTCTGGGCTCCTAGGACGCGGTCGACCGGAGGTCGAAATCGAAGTCGAGCGCGGCCAGATCGTCTTCGTCGACGGTGGAGGCCCGGAAGTGGACCTTGAACTTGCCTTGCGGGATCTCCCGGGAGAGCTGCATGACGTAGGTCAGCTCCACGGGTCCGGGCTTGATCGGCCCGCCGGCCGGGTCGGGCGTCGCGCTCCATCCCTCGGAGGACGAGCCGTTGCGCAGCTCCTCGAAGAGGTCGAACCGCTTGTGCAGAATCTTGATGAGGCCCAGCTTGACGGTGACGTCGAAGGTGGCGCCGTCCTCGATGGCGGTCTGGGCGGTGCCCTTGATGACCATCTTCGCCTCGGCGCCGGGCTTCGGCGGGTCCGGGGTGACGGTGATGCTTTCGACCTGCAGCGCGTCCGTGGAGAGGCCGGCGTTCGTGTAACTCCAACTGGTCATGTCGCGGAGCGTAGCGCGTCGAGCGCGCACCGTGTGCGACCTCGCACCGCGTCGAGCGGTCCCGCGATCCGGCTCGCGGTGACGTCCTCATGAGCGCCGGGGAGGTTCGCCGTGGACGAGGCCGGCCGCGGCTTCGGTGAAGGCGCGGACACGGGCGGTGGTTCGGTCGGCCGGCCAGATCAGGCCCCATTCCAGCGGCGGGGCGTCGCTGACGGGGACGTAGGCGACGTCGGGGCGCGCGTAGTAGCGCCGGGCGTGTGCGCCGACGGGAAGCGCCCCCTGCCCGGCTCCGACGAGGGTGAGTGCCTCCTGGAAGGTCCCGGCCGCCGGGCCGGGGTCGGGTGTCCGGTCCGCTCGCCGCGGCGGTACGGCGGCGTGATCCGGCAGGTGTACGAGGGGGACGCGTGCCAGGTCCTCGGACTGGAGGTCGTCCCGGCGGGCGAAGGGGTGATCGGCGGGGACGGCGAGCATCCGCGCCTCGCGCACCAGGACCGGGCCGCTCGCCATGTCGGGCTCGCTCACCGGGAAGGTGCTCAGTGCGAGGTCGACCTCGCCCGAGCGCAGCCACGGCAGCAGCTGCCCCGCCTGCACCTCCCGGATGCGCACCTCGCAGTCGGGGACCCGCTCGCGGAACACCTGGGTCGCGCCGACCAGGAGCTGTGCGGCGGCCGCGCCGACGAAAGCGACGTGCAAGGTGCCGGAAAGGCCCCGTCCCGCCTCGATCGCCCGCCGCAGCGCCGCGTCCACGCCTTCCCAGGCGGGGCGCAGCTCCTCGACGAACTCCCGTCCCACCGGGGTGAGTTCCACGCGGCGGCTGGTGCGGCGGAACAGCGGTACGCCCACCCTCCGCTCCAGCTTGCGGATGGTCTGGCTGACGCGGGCGGTGGAGAGGCGCAGTCGCTCGGCGGTGCGCCCGAAGTGCAGTTCGTCCGCGAGCGTCAGGAACGCCTCCACCTCGTGCCGCTCGATCACGTACCCCTCCATCGTCAAGCCTGAGTTAACGATCATTGCGCAGACGGCTCTTGGTCGCCGGTGATCGCGGCGACAGAGTGAGTGACGTCGAACACGAGGCCAGTCGCTCACTCACCCACTGGAGGACAGCATGGACACCATCGCCCCCTACGCCGCCCTGGCCGCGCAGCCCGGCGACACCGAGGCGGTCGTCGCCGAACTGCGCGACCGCGCCGAGATCGCCGACGCCCTCTACCGGTTCGCACTCGGCCAGGACCTCAAGGACCGCGCGCTGTTCGCCTCGGCCTTCACCGCCGACGCGGAGCTGGACTTCCGCCCGGCCGCCGCGCGCTGGGGCGGCAAGCCGCCGCTGATGAGCGGCCGGGACACCATCGTCAGCACCATCCTGGCCATGTTCACCGGCCGCGTGGACACCACGCACCAGGTCACCAACCCGCGCATCGCCATCGACGGGGACAGCGCCCGTCTCACCGCGCTCGTCGAGGCGCAGCACCTGCTTACCGACGACTCGGGCACGCACGCCCTGCTCAAGAACCCCTACACCGTCGACCTGGTACGGGACGGCAGCCGCTGGCTCATCCGGCGGATGCGCATCGACAACACCTGGCTCACCGGCAGCCCGGCCGCCGTCTTCGGCGCCTGACCGCGCCTGACCGCACCAGCACCGCGAAGGCGGGCGCACACCCTCGCCCCCACGCGCTACCGCGACCGGCTCACCGCCTGAGCGTGTTCCGTCAGGCCGCCCGGTCGTGAGGAGCGGCCTGTTGCGGTCCGGTGGTTCAGGCGCCGAGCTGCCCGCGCTTGACCGCGTCGACGAACGAGGCCCACGTCCCGGTCTCGAAGGCGAGCACGGGGCCGGTGGGGTTCTTGGAGTCGCGGACGGGGATGTGGGGGAGGGCGTCGGCGACCTCCAGGCAGTTGCCGCCGTCGTTGTTGCTGTAGGAGCTCTTGCGCCACGTGACGCTGCTCAGACCGACGGCTCGCACGATGCTTCCTCCAAATTCCACATGATGAACTTCCGTGAATCCGCCGGGGAAAGCGCCAGATCACGGACCCGATCGTAGAGGAGCTGCAGTCGCTCGACGGCTGCCGGTTCCTCCACGAGGTCACCTGAGTGGCCCGTCTCCACCCAGGCCACCGCACGTCCGTCGGTCAGCCGTAGGAACATCACGTCAGTGGTGGTCAGCGCGTGGGGGCCGGCGGCGTGCGGCATGACCTGGAGCGTGATGTTCCGGCGGTCGCCCATCATCAGCAGGTGCTCCAACTGCTCGCGCCATGCGGTGAGATCCGGCAGTGCTGTGCGGAGCACTGTCTCCGACAGGATGGCTCGGAACGGCGGTGCGTCGTCTCCTGTCAGGAGCTCGCGACGGCCTATCCGCGCTTCCACCTGAGCGGTCAGTTCCTCGCCGTCCATGCCGCTCGTCGCCAGGAAGGTCCGAGCGTAGGCGGGCGTCTGGAGGAGGCCCGGTACGGCGCCCAGCGCGTAATACCAGAGGCTCATCGCTTCTGCCTCCAGCGTCATGTACCGCCGGTACCGCTCCTTGAACTGCGTCGGGTCCCCCACCGCCAGCTCCCACAGCGCAAGGAGCATCCGCCCCGTCCCGTAGTACTGGTCCAGCGCCTGGACCACCTCCGGGCCGCCGAGCGTCTCGCCCTTCTCCATCTTCGAGAACAGTGACCAGTCCCAGCCCGCCACCTCGCCCAGCTTCCGCAGGCTCAGGCCCCGTTCGGTGCGGAGCAATTTCAGCTCCTCCGCGAACCGCTTCCTCGGTTCCTGGCTGCGGCCCGTCACGACCCGTCTCGGCGGCATCGCGCACTCCCCATCGTGGAATGTGTGGAACTACCCGCGCGACCTGGGGAAGTACAGCCCGCCACCGCTCCGGGTTCTCTGTTTCCCGGTCCATTCTCGTAGTGCCGGGATCACAGAGGGTAGTCCACTGGAGGAGGCGGTATCCATGGAACCGGGAGCTTGGGTCTACGGCCAAGTGGCCGGTGTGGTCGGTGAGTTCAAGGGGGCTGCCGGGCCCCACGTGATGCTCCGACCGGTCGGCGGCGGGCGCGAGTGGCAGGCGGATCCCGCCGATCTGCGCCCGGCGACGCCCGCCGAGCGGCTGAGCGCGGGCGTGCGGGCGGCCAACGAGCGGGCCAGGGCCGGAGCGGTGGCGGAGCCCGTACCCGACCTGAGCCGCCCGCCGGAGCCCGTACCGCACTGTGTGGAGTGCGCGCTGCTCGTGGGGGACCGGCGGGAGGCCCGGGAGCGGTTCGATCACAGTGCGGTGACGGACGCGGACGTGCTGCTCCGGCGCCACCTGTGGCAGGACCATCCTTAGGCGCGGGGGTCCCGCTTCATGGACCACAGGACCGGGCCGCCGCCCGGCAGGGCGAACTCGTCGCGTACGACGAAGCCGAAGTGCTCGTACACCGGCAGGTTGTCCGGCTTGGAGGACTCCAGGTAGACCGGCAGGCCCGCCGCGTCCGCCTTCGCGAGGCCCGAGCGGAGGAGGGCCGAGCCATGGCCCCGGCCCCGGGCGGCGGGGTCGGCGCCGATGACGGCGAGGTACCAGTGGGGTTCCGTCGGGCCGTGTTCGGCGGCGGCCATGACGGCCTCCTGGAACGCCGGGGCGCGGTCGCCGAGGATCTCCACGAGCTCCTGGATCGTCTCCGCGTCCGGGACGGCCTTGTCCGCGCCCTCGGGCGCCACCCAGAACGCGGCTGCCGCGTCCGTCCGCTCGCAGACGCCGTGCAGGCCGTACTGCCGGGTGAAGAGGGTCGTGAAGTAGCGGCCGAGGCCCGCCTCGCGCGTCGCCTCGTCCGGGAAGAACCAGCGCATCATCGGGTCGTCGCCGAAGGCGGAGGCCAGGGTGCGGCCGACCATGTGAGCGTCGTCGATCGTGGTCGGTATCGGTGTGTTCGACAGGGTCATACGGGTCATTCTGCACCCGTGATGATCTTGGTCGGGGAGGGGGGCGGCGGGCCCTCCCTGTTCCGTTCCTGGTCAGGCGGCCTTGGGCAGGGCGCGGAGCAGGCGCACCGCCGCCGTGGCGGGCAGGGCGATGCCCACGGCCAGGACCGCGAGCAGCTCCATCACGCCGAAGCGGCCGGAGAGGAGGAAGGCGCCGAGCAGCACCACGACCGGGGTCGCGACGGTGAGGGCGGTGGCCAGGACCTTGGCGTCCCGGTCCCACGCGTCGGAGGTCCAGAGCAGGGCGAGGCCCACGACCAGGGCGGCCGCCGAGGGGAGGGAGCCGGCGATCCCGGCGAAGCCGGTGACACCGAGCAGGACGGCGGTGATGGTGTGACGGGTGCGATTCGGGGGCTTGGGGGCGACCGCCGTGGTCGCCGCCGCCGCGGCCTCCGGCTCCTCCTCACGGGCCGCGGCCACGATGGCGGTGGGGCTGCCGAGCCGTTCCAGGGCCGCGCGGACGGTCTCCGCGTCCTGCTCCTCCCCGACGGCGACCGCGAGGTGTTCGCGCAGGTCGGCGAGGAGTTCTTCGCGGCGCCCCGCGGGCAGGAAGGACGCCTCCCGCTCGACCGTGGCCAGGTAGTCGGTCACGAGGGGGTGTTCGGTGCCGGTCATGCGGAGCCTCCGTGGGGTGCGGTCAGGAAGTGGTCGACGCCGTCGCGGAAGCGCGGCCAGCTCTCGGCGAACTCGGCGAGCGCGGTCCTGCCGGGCGTGGTGAGCGTGTAGTAGCGGCGGGCGGGGCCCGTGGCCGACTCGCGCAGCTCGGTGTCGACGAGCCCGTCGCGGCGCAGCCGGGACAGCAGGGGGTAGATCGTGCCCTGGCTGGTGGTCATGACGCTCACCGCCGCCAGCTCGTCGAGGATCTCGACGCCGTAGCGCGGGCCGTCGCGCAGCAGGGCCAGGACGCAGTACTCCAGTACGCCCTTGCGCAGCTGACTGGCGACCTTTCCGGTCGCCTCTCCTCTTGCTTCGCCAGGAACCATGTAATGCAAGATACCCCCGAAGGGGCCGCCGATCAACGAACGACCGCGTGCGACGATGGCCTTGTGCGTGAACTGAGCGAGCTGACCGAGGTCGACGAGCCGGCGTGGCCGCTGCTCGAAGCGGAGCTGCGGGCGGCGAAGGTGCCCGTCCAGGTGCTCGACGCCGACCCCGGGCAGGCGGCGGCCACGCTCCTCCAGACGCAGGTCACCGTCCGCTCGTACCTGGGCGCGTTCCTCTTCCGCACCGGCGGCGCGCTCGTCGACGACGGCTGGCTGCGGGTGTACGGCAGCCCGGCCGCCCACAACGACCGGCGCCTGCCCGGCCTCGCCCGGGTCAACGGCTACCCCGACGCGCCCGACCCCGCCTGGCGGCCCGCCGGCGGGCTCGTCGTCGCGCACGACGTGCTCGGCGGGGCCTTCGCGATCCAGGGCGGCACGGCGGAGGAGACCGGACTCCCGGGCAGTCCCGGCGAGATGGTCTACTTCGCGCCCGACTCGCTGCGCTGGGACGCGATCGGCGCGGGCTACGGGGCCTGGCTGTCGTGGGTGCTCGCCGGGGGCGTCGAGGAGTTCTACGAGGGGCTGCGCTGGCCCGGCTGGCGGGACGAGGTGCCGAGCCTCACCGGCGGGGAGGGGCTCAGCCTCTACCCGCCCCTGTGGTCCGCCGAGGCACACCAGGACCTGGCAGGAACCAGCCGCGCGGTGGTGCCCCTTGGGCAGCTGCTGGGGATGGCGGGTGAGACGGCCCGGCAGTTCGACGGGACCGACCCCGGCTTCCTGGGGGAGGTCTAGGGGCCAGGGGCGCCGGGCCCCGCCACCGCCACGGCGTATACGGGGGACAGGCTCCCCGCCGCCAAAGGCGTCGAGGGGTGACCGGCCCTAGGGGCTGACGGGTCCCGCCGTCTTCACGGCGTCTAGGGGTGACCGGCCCTAGGAGCTGACAGGTCCCGCCGTCTTCACGGCCTTCTCCCGCATGCTTCGCAGTGCGGTGAGTTCGTCCCCGTATCCCGCGCCCAGCTTCTTCTCCGCGTCCTTCTGCGCCGCCGAGACGGCCGCGGTGAGGTCTGCCCCGGCCTGGCAGTCCGCGTCCGCCCTGGACAGTCTCAGCTCGACCCCGGCGACCGCGTGCAGCTTGGCCTGGTCCTGCCCGGCCTGCCGGAGCTGCCGGTCCACCGTGCCCTGCGGATCGCCGAACGCCTTCGCCTCCGCTCCCGCCTCCTTCATGCAGGCGCGCCAGGAGTCCTGCGCCGCGAGGTACCGGCGGTCGGTCCTGACCTTCTCGACCACCGCGTCGGCCAGGACCTGGAAGGAGTTGTAGAGCTTGTAGTAATCCGGCCCGAAGAGGCGGGACTTGGCGTCGCTGACGCAGGAGTCCGAGTGGTAGAAGAACGTCCGCTTCAGCGGCATCTCCAGGTCCACCCGGTGGGCGGGCGTGCCGAGCAGCGCCTCCTTCCAGCGCTCGTCCGCTCCCCCGGCGGCGTTGACGTCCGCCGGCGGGCGCATCGAGAGCGCGGTGCTCGTGATGCCGTAGCCGTCGTTCGCCGCCTGCGTGACGCTGAGCAGCCCGTACGGGTTGAGGTCGGCGAGGTGGTTCCCGGTGGCCATCGGCTGGGGGCGGTACGTGAAGCCGCGCCGCTTCATGCAGGCGGCGACGAGCTCCTCCTCCGCCGTGTGCAGCGCCGTGCGCTGCGGCTCGGGGTAGTAGGTGACGCCCTGGAAGGGGCGCGGGGCGGGAGGCGGGGCGGCGCCGGGTGCGGCGGTGCCGCCGGACGCCGAGCATCCGGCGGCACCGAGACCCAGAAGCAGCGCCACGGCTGCGGTGCGTCTCCTGGAGCTGTTCATCGACCTAGTACGTGCACCACTTGTTGGAGCCGATGGTGCTCAGGTTGTCGCCGATGTCCGTCCAGCCGGTGCCGCGGTCGAGCGCCCAGCCGGTGCCCTGGTAGTTCGTGGCCTTCCAGAGCACCACGTTGCAGCTGTTGCCGTTGTTGAAGGCGGAGCCGTGCAGGGCGTTGTTGAAGTTCTGGTACCCGGTGAGGTCCGCGTTGTTCTGGTAAACGGTCTGGACGCCGCCCGTGTAGTTGGTGGTCCAGTACACGCACAGACCACCGCTGGCACAGCCCGCCGGGGCGGCGTTCGCGGCCGGCGCGACGGCCGCGGCGCCGAGGGCAACGCCCGCCGCCATGCCGAGGGCGACGAGGGATCGCTTGAAGTTCACGAGATGCTCTCCAATTCTCATGGACCGGGTCTCCGGTTCGGCATGAGGCTGTCAGCGGCGGCCAACAGAAGGTCAATCAACGTTCAACATCTGCTCAACACGCGACCGTTGAAGCGCAGGTCGGTCGGCGTTTCCGGCGCGCCACGCCGAGGGGGAAACCCGGCGACAAACGCGACCGCGCCGCGCATTCTGACCACTGACTGACAGCAAGATCGATCGGGGGAGCGTCTGATGTGGTCCGTGATCTCAGCGGGGGAACTGCCCGCGCCAGAACGGTTCGACTGGTTCGCCGACCTCGTCTCGCGGGAGGTGATGCCCACCGCGCTCAGCGTCGAGCGGCCCGCCGACTTCCAGGCCGAGGCGGCCGTCCTGGACCTCAGGACCGTCCGCGTCGCGCGGTTCTCCTTCTCGCCCCTGCGGTCCCGCCGTACGCCCGCGCTGATCCGGCGCGGCGACCCGGAGCAGTACCAGCTGGGACTGATGCGGCGCGGCGCCACCTTCATGTCCCAGCACCGGAACGACTGCAGCGTCGGGGCGGGCGACCTGGTCTTCTGGGACACCTCGCGGCCGTCCGACGCGGCCATAGCCCATGACTCGGGGCCGGTGCAGCTGACCATGCTGCAACTCTCGCGTGACGTCCTGCCGTTGCGTACCCGACGGATCGACCGGCTGCTCGGCAGCCGGATTCCCGGCGGGCACGGAGTCGGGGCCGTCCTCGCCTCCTTCCTCGCCTCCCTGGAGGTCCACGCCGGCCAGTGCGCGCCCGAGGACCTGCCGCGCCTCGGCTCCGTCGTCGTCGACCTCACCGCGGCCTGCCTCGCCCAGAGCCTCGACGCCGAGGAGCAGCTGCCCGCCGAGGCGCGGTCGCGGGCGCTCCTCCAGCGGATCCACACCTTCCTCGACGCCCACCTCGGGGACCACGACCTCACGCCGGCCGCCGTCGCGGCCGCGCACCACATCTCCGTACGGACCCTCCACCAGCTGTTCCAGGCGCACGGCGACGGGGAGACCGTCCAGGCCCGCGTCCGGCGCCGCCGTCTGGAACGGTGCCGCGACGACCTCGCCCGCCCCGGCCATCCGGTGCAGGCCGTCGCCGCGCGCTGGGGGTTCAGCGGACCGGCCGTCTTCAGCCGGGCCTTCCGGGAGGCGTACGGCCTCAGCCCCACCGAGTACCGCGCGCTGAGCGTCAAGGAGGCCCGCGCCGGGTGCACAGCGCGCCCGGCGGCGGCTTCCTAGGCTCGGAGCCGTGAGGCCGACCACGGAAGGAGGGACCACAATGACCGGGAACAACGGACAAGGGATCTGGGACTTCGACGCGTGAAGACCACCACCGTACGCACACGGCGGCTCGACCTCGTGCCGCTCGCCGTCGCGCACGCCGATGAGATGGCCGGGGTCCTCGCCGACCTGACCCTGTACACCTTCATCGGCGGCGCCCCGCTCACCGCGCCCGAACTGCGGGCCCGGTACGAGCGGCTGACCGCCGGGTCGCCCGACCCGGCGGTCGTCTGGTGCAACTGGGTGCTGCGGCACCGCACCGAGGCCCGGCTCACCGGGACCGTCCAGGCGACGGTCACCGACGACGGGCGGACCGCCGAGGTCGCCTGGGTCGTCGGGACGCCCTGGCAGGGCCAGGGCCTCGCCCGCGAGGCGGCCGAGGCCCTCGTCGCCCTCCTCGTGGAAGGGGGCGCCCAGACGATCGTCGCCCACGTCCACCCCGCCCACACGGCCTCGGCCGCGGTCGCCCGTGCTGCGGGGCTCACGCCGACGGACGAGGAACAGGACGGCGAGACCCGCTGGGAACTGCGGCGGTGAGCGCGGCCGTCAGCGGGACGCCCGCCGGTTTCTGACCCGCGTCCCGACCACGCCCAGGAGGCCCAGCGCCGCCAGTGCCCCCACCGCCAGACCCGCTCGCAGGCCCGGGGGGTGGAACGTGCACGAGAGGGTGCCGTTCCGGGCCGGGGTGGCGAGGAGGCCGCCGTACGAGAGGGGCTTCGTGCCGTCGCACCGCCAGCCCGCGAGGCGTGGGGCCGCCACGACCGCCGTGCCCGTGGCGCCTGGCGGGAGGGTGGCCCGTATGCCGTCGTCGGTGATCTGGACCGACGTCGCCGCGTGGGTGCGGAGGGCCGTCAGCGCGGCGCGGAGGCGGGCGTGGTCCAGGCAGCCGAGTTCGCCGGGGCCCGGGAGGGTCGGCTCCAGGCCGGGGACGCGCTGGACGCCCAGGGACGTCAGGGCCGCGCGGCGCTTCGGCTGCCCGCCCAGGAGGTGCGTCTCGTGGTCGCCGAGGCGGGCCGTGCCCGTCGCGTCCGGGGCCCAGAGGAAGACCTCCGTACCGACGCGGCACGCGCCCGCGTGCGGGGGCTCGTAGACCTCGGCGCCCAGGAGGAGTTCCTGGTTCCGGAAGGGGGACGTGCCGTAGGCCGGGGGCGGGCCGGAAGGCCGTACCGTCACCAGCGGCAGGTAGCCGTCCGTACGGACCACCCCGCCGTCCCGCCACCGCGCGCCCACCCCGAACAGCGCGTCCGTCACCGGGTTGTCCAGGCTCAGCAGGTTCCGGCCGCGCGAGGTCCAGCCGCCGCCGAGCGCCGCCAGGGTCTCCGTCAGGACCGCCGGGGTGTGGCTGCTGTAGTACGCGGCGCCCTGGCCGCCCAGGAGCAGCGGATCGTTGCCCGCGACCCGGGGCAGCCCGGAGTCCGTGCGGTACGCGGGCCAGCCGTCGGCCGCCGCGAGCGCCGCCGCCCGCCGCTCGTGCTCCGCGCCCCACGGCGGGTAGTCGTCGAGCCGGGCCGACCGCTCCCGGTCCGCGTACGCCGTCGTCGCCGCCGCCTGGCCGACGAGGGTGCCGGTGACCAGGAGCGCGGCGAGCAGCCCGTACCGGCCCCGGCGCGGCAGCAGCAGCGCGCCCGCCACCGCCGCCAGGCCCGCGCCCCCGAGGAGCAGCGACCAGGAGGTGACGAGCGCGCTCGGCAGCGCCCCCGCCGCGAGGGCCAGGACGACCGCCGCCCCGCCGAGCAGCGACCTGCGGTCCGGGAGGCCGTGCGCGAGGCCCGTCCAGGCGGCGAGCACGAGGACGCCGGACAGGACGAAGGTCTGGCGGTACGGGCTGCCGTTCGGGGTGGCGAAGACGTGCCACAGCAGGTGCGTCGGGGCCCACTGCATCGAAACCGCCACCGCCGCGCACAGACCGCCCCACAGCCACCGCTCCCGGCCCGGCGCGTCCCGGCGGAACAGCAGCGCCCCGGCGAGCAGCGGCACCGCCGTGGTGACGAAGGCCGCCGGGGTCGCGAAGCTGTACGTCACCGGGAGCAGCCGGGCGAGGAAGTCCGTGCCGGCCGCCGCGGCGAAGTCCCGCACGACGCCCGGGTAGGCGTGCCGGGAGCCGAGGAAGACCGGGACGAGGACGGGGGCCGCGAGGCCGATGCCGAGCACGGTGGTCAGGACGGCCCGCCCCAGGACGCGAAGACGGAACGAGTCCGTCAGCGCCAGGCGGACCAGGAGGACCAGGGCCGCGCCCAGGGTCGCCATGTACGCCGTGTAGAAGTTCGCGAGCCAGCAGACCGCCACGACCAGGGGGCCCAGGAGCGGCCGCCGGGCCTCCCGTACCCACTCGCCCACCAGGCAGAGCAGCGGGAAGGCGATCAGGCCGTCCAGCCACATCGGGTTGTACGTGCCCTCCGCCAGCGACCAGCCGCACAGCGCGTACGAGGCGCCGAGCACGGACGCCCACCACCACACGCCCGCCGGGCCGGTCCGCCGCAGCAGGTACGTCATCGCCGCCGCCGCGACCGCCGTCTTCAGGACCGTGATCCCGTACACCGCGTACTCGATGTCGCCGCGCGGGAAGAGCGCGACCAGCGGCGCGAAGGGGCTCGACAGGTACGTGCCGTAGTCGGGCAGGAAGCTCGTGCCCCAGCCGGCCTGCCAGTCGAGCAGCAGCCCGCCGTCCGCCCGGCCCCGCAGCAGGTCCCACAGGTGCGCGTGGAACGGCACGAACTGGTTGGCGAGGTCGTTCACGGCCCGGTGGCGCGGCCCGAAGGGGAACACCCGGGCGACGGCGTCCCCGCCGCAGACGGCGAGGACGGAGAGGAGCGCGGCGAGGGCCGGGGCGAGAGCCGGCGACCGGGTGCCCGCGGGGAGGACGGCAGGGGGGACGGCCGGGCGGGCGGACGACGGCTGGGAGCGTGTGGCGTTCGGCATGACGGGTCGAATATGCCAGCGTCCCCCGGGGAAGAGACCGGCCCGGAAGGCCCGTTCACGCGACCTTCGCCTGACGGTCATCCACCCGGACCGGCCGGGACACCGGGCTCCGTTGTCGTGGGCCGCGTGCTGCTCTCGATCGTCGTCCCGTGCTTCAACGAGGAGGACGTCCTCGCCCGCTTCCATGACCACGTGACCACCGAACTCGCCCGTCTCGACGGGGATTTCGAGCTCGTGTACGTGGACGACGGAAGCCGGGACGGGACCCTCCCGCTCCTCCAGGAGCTCGCCGGGCGTGACCCGGACCGGGTCCGCTACCTCTCCTTCAGCCGCAACTTCGGCAAGGAGGCCGCGATGCTCGCCGGGCTCCGGCACGCCGGCGGCGACGCCGTCGTGATCATGGACGCCGACCTCCAGCACCCGCCGGAGCTCGTGCACCGCATGGTCGCCCTGCACGCCGAGGGGTACGACCAGGTCGTCGCCCGCCGCACCCGCGAGGGCGACCGGGTCACCCGTACCCTCACCGCCCGGATCTACTACTGGGCGATCAACCGGCTCGTCGACGTCGAGCTCGTCGACGGCGTCGGCGACTTCCGGCTGCTCTCCCGCCGCACCGTCGACGCGGTCCTCGGCCTCGGCGAGTACAACCGCTTCTCCAAGGGCCTCTTCTCCTGGGTCGGCTTCCGCACCACGACCTTCTCCTACGAGAACGCCGTCCGTGAGCAGGGCCGCTCCAAGTGGACCTTCGGCAAGCTCCTCAACTACGGCCTCGACGGGCTCCTCTCCTTCAACAACAAGCCCCTGCGGGCCGCCGTCCACCTCGGTCTCCTCCTCACCACCGTCGCCCTCGGCTACGCGGCCTGGATCGTCGGCGACGCCCTGGTCAACGGCGTCACCACCCCCGGCTACGTCACCCTCCTCGTCGCCGTCACCGCCCTCGCCGGGGTGCAGATGGTGATGGCCGGTCTCGTCGGCGAGTACGTCGGACGCATCTACTACGAGGTGAAACGGCGGCCGCACTATCTGCTGAAGGAGACGGGCGGAGGTGCGAAACCGGCCGACACCCGGGTGACGGGTGAGTCGTTGTGGGAAACAGTCGCTCCGAAGTAGTGGCTCCGGCCCCGGCGACTCCCTACCATCGATCACCGCAAGGTCGTTCAACTTGACGCACGACCAGCCCGGGAGGCTCCTTTGCACCGCCGCACTGCGCTCACCGTCTCCGCCGCCCTCCTCGCCGCGGGCCCGCTGCTCACCGCCTGTGGCAGTGACGCCCATCCAGGAGCGGCGGCCGTCGTCGGCGGCGAACGGATCGAGGTGTCAAGCCTCCAGGCCCAGGTCGCGGACGTACGGGACGCGCAGGCGGCCTCGCCGCAGTCCGCGCAGCTCGTCGCGGCGACCGGCGACCTCAGCCGCCGCAAGCTCAACGTCATGATCTTCGACCGGGTCGTCGACAAGGTCGCCCGGGACAACGGCGTCACGGCCACCCGCGCCGAGCTCCAGCAGACCCGGGCCTCCTTCGTCCGCCAGGGCGGCGGCGAGGACCGGCTCAAGGCCGTCCTCCTCCAGGAGCAGGGCGTGGCGCCCGACCAGATCGACGACTTCGTCCGCCGCAACGTCCTCATGAACAAGATCGCCCAGAAGCTGGGCGTCACCCAGGACGAAACGGGCCAGAAGAAGCTGACGGACGCCTTCTCCGCCGCCTCCAAGGACCTCGGCATCGACGTGAACCCGCGCTACGGCCGCTGGGACGACGCCCAGGTCCGCCTCTCCGACACCACGGCCCCCTGGCTCCGCCAGATCACCCAGGACCCGGCGGCCGTCCCGGCCGGTGCGTAGAGGGCGGTAGGTTCGAAGGGTGACTTCTGAGAGCCCCGGCCGCATCGTTCTGCTCACCGCCAGCCACCGCGTGGCGCCCGGACTGCTGTCCTGGCCCGCCTGGCAGGCGCTGCACGGAGCCGACCGGGTGCTCTGCCCCGACGAGGACCACCCCCAGCTGCCGTACCTGCGGGAGGCCGGCGTCGCCGTCGAGCACCTCCGGCCCACCGCGGAGGAGCTCGTCGAGGCCTGCGCGGGAGGCCGTACGGTCCTGCTGCTGCCCTCCGGCGAGGGGGACAGGGCGCTGACCGACGGCCTCGCCCGGCTCGCCGGCTCCGGCCGCGTGTCCATGCCCGACCTGGAGCTGCTGCCCGGCTCGTACGACCTGCCCGGCGCCCGCCTCCTCGACCTCGTGCAGATCATGGACCGCATCCGCCGCGAATGCCCCTGGACCTCGCGCCAGACCCACCGGGGGCTCGCCAAGTACGCCATCGAGGAGGCGTACGAACTCGTCGAGGCGATCGAGGAGGGCGACCGGCGGGAGCTGCGCGAGGAGCTCGGGGACGTCCTGCTCCAGGTCGTCTTCCACGCCCGGATCGCCGAGGAGGACGCGGAGGAGCCGTTCTCCGTGGACGACGTCGCCGGGACGCTCGTCGAGAAGCTGATCCACCGGCACCCGCACGTCTTCGGCGACGCGACCGCCGAGACCCCCGAGGACGTCCACGCGCACTGGCTGCGCACCAAGGCGATCGAGAAGCAGCGGGAGTCCGTCACGGACGGGGTACCGCTCGGGCAGCCGGGCCTCGCGCTCGCCGCGAAGCTCGCGGGGCGGGTCCGGACGGCGGGCCTCGACGTGAAGCTCCCGGCGGCCGAGGGCATCGGCTACGAACTGCTCGCCCTCGCGGCCCGCGCGGACGCGGCCGGAGTGGACCCGGAGGCGGCGCTGCGGGCGGCCGCCCGGACGTACCGGGACGCGATCCGCGCGGCGGAGGGTCTTGAGGCCTAGCTCCGGCGCACGCGGCGGAGGGCCTGGACTTCTGGGGCCGGTCGTGCGGGGCGGGGCCCGGACTTCCGGGCCCGGACTTCTGGGCCCGGACTTCTGGGCCCGGACTTCCCGGGCCCAGAAGTGCGGGGCCGTTGCTTGAGGGCCGCTACGTGCGGTCGCGTGGTGCCCGGGCCTCCGGGTTGTGCCAGAGGGGGGTCGGGGGGCCCAGGAGGCGTTCGGCCGCGGTGTTCGGGCGGCTGGTGAAGCGGCCGACGGACGGCAGGGTGTCGTGGCGGATCCGCTCCGGATCGGTGCCCAGCTCCTCCAGGACCTCGGCGACCTCCGCCACGAACGCCGGCGGACCGGCGAGGTACACCTCGTGCGCCGGCCAGTGGACGCACGCCCGCAGCGCCTGGAGCAGCCGCTCCGTCGCCTGGTCCCTGCGCTGGCGGGGCGCGGCCGTGATGTAGGTGACGCGCAGCCCGGGGAGCCGTTCCTTAAGCAGCTCGGCGTCCTCGCGCCCGTACAGGTACTCCTTCGCGCGGGCCACCACGAACAGCCGGCCCTCAAGCTCCGGCTCGGCCCCGGCGGCCTCCGCGAGGAGCGCCCGCACCGGGGCCCAGCCCGTACCCCCGCATATATAGGTGCGCAGTCCGCCCGGCGGGGTCCGCGCGGTGAGCCCGCCGCCGGGAGCGCTCAGCCGCAGCACCTCGCCCGGACCCGTCTCCTCGACAAGCGCCGTGCTCATCGCGCCGCCCCGGATCCGGCTCACGTGCAGCTCCACCGTGCCGTCCGGGCGGGGCGCGTCGGCGAGGGAGTAGGTGCGCCAGACGCGCGGGACCCGCAGCGAGCTGACGCTGACGTACTGGCCGGGGCGGAACGGCAGCGGCTGCCGGGGGCGGAGGGTCAGCACGGCGAGGTCGTCGCCGTACCGCTCGTGCCGGACGACGTCCGCGTCCCACCAGGCGGGCTCCCCGGCCCGGGCCGCCGTGTCGGCGCCCGCCAGCATCAGATCGGCGACGTGCCCGTACGCCTCCGTCCAGGCCTTCTCCGCCTCGATCGTCCAGGCGGCACCGGCGGTGTACGCGAAGGCGGCGAGCAGGCTCTGCCCGACGGCCGCGTACAGCGCGGGGGAGGCGAGGAACTTGCGGTGGTCGCGGCCCAGCTGCCCGAGGTAGCCGGCGAGCCCGGGGTCCTCCAGGCGGGTCACCACGTGCGTGAGCGCGGCGAAGAGCCGGTCCCGCTGGGGAAGCATGTCCTCGGGGAAGAGCTCGCGCACGCCGGGGTTGTTCCAGAAGAGGTGCGAGTAGAAGAACGTGACGGCGTGCTCGGCCCGTCTCTCGACGACCGCGAACGTGCTTCTGAGCAGCTGGAGATCCACTGACAAGAATCTAGGGCACCACCCCCACCACTTGATCACAGATTCTCCACAGAACGTGCCGTCCGGAGCCGCGATGTACGGTCGTGCCGTGAGTACGACCCCCGGCCCCGCCCCCATGCCCGAGCTCTTCACCTGGGAGTTCGCCAGCGATCCGTACCCCGCCTACGCCTGGCTGCGGGAGCACGCGCCCGTCCACCGGACGACGCTGCCCAGCGGGGTCGAGGCCTGGCTCGTGACGCGGTACGCGGACGCCCGGCAGGCCCTGGCCGACCAGCGGCTCTCCAAGAACCCCGCGCACCACGACGAGTCCCCGCACGCGAAGGGGAAGACGGGCATCCCGGGCGAGCGCAAGGCCGAGCTGATGACGCATCTGCTCAACATCGACCCGCCGGACCACACCCGGCTGCGGCGGCTCGTCTCGAAGGCCTTCACCCCGCGCAGGGTCGCCGAGTTCGCCCCGCGCGTGCAGGAGCTGACCGACCGGCTCATCGACTCCTTCGTGGAGCGGGGGAGCGCCGACCTCATCCACGAGTTCGCCTTCCCGCTGCCCATCTACGCGATCTGCGACCTCCTGGGCGTGCCCGAGGAGGACCAGGACGACTTCCGGGACTGGGCCGGGATGATGATCCGGCACGGCGGGGGCCCGCGCGGCGGGGTCGCCCGGTCGGTGAAGAAGATGCGCGGCTATCTCGCCGAGCTCATCCACCGCAAGCGCGAAGAGCCGGGAGACGACCTCATCTCGGGGCTCATCAAGGCCTCCGACCACGGCGAGCACCTCACCGAGAACGAGGCCGCCGCCATGGCCTTCATCCTGCTGTTCGCCGGCTTCGAGACGACCGTCAACCTCATCGGCAACGGCGTCTACCAGCTCCTTCGCCACCCCGGGCAGCGCGAGCGGCTGCAGGCCTCGCTCGCCGCAGGGGAGACCGGGCTCCTGGAGACCGGGATCGAGGAGCTGCTGCGGTACGACGGGCCCGTGGAGATGGCGACCTGGCGGTACGCGACGCGGGCGCTGACCATCGGCGGGCAGGAGATCCCGGCCGGGGACCCGGTGCTCGTGGTGCTCGCCGCCGCCGACCGGGACCCGGAGCGGTTCGACGGTCCCGACACCCTCGACCTCGCCCGGCGCGACAACCAGCACCTCGGCTACGGGCACGGCATCCACTACTGCCTGGGCGCACCGCTCGCCCGCCTCGAAGGGCAGACGGCGCTCGCGACGCTGCTGACTCGCCTGCCGGACCTGCGACTTGCCGCCGATCCGGCCGAACTGCGGTGGCGCGGCGGCCTCATCATGCGCGGTTTGCGCACGCTTCCGGTGGAGTTCTCCCCTTCCGTACCACTCCTCACGACTGACGAGCCATCAGAAATGTGATCTTCGCGTGATCGTGGCGCCATCGACTTGTGACGGACGTTCGAATGCGGCTACGTTTCCCGGCAGTCTCAGCCGTCACGCGAAAGGCGTTCCTATGCGTTCCGGGAACGGAAGACACCGTCGCCCCCGTCAGGCCCCCGCCCTCGTCGTCGCCGCGGGCGTGACCGGATCCGCCATGGCGCTGCCGCTGCTCGCCACCGGATCCGCCTCCGCCGCCGACGCCCCCACATGGGACCGGGTCGCCGAGTGCGAGTCCGGCGGCCAGTGGAGCGCCAACTTCGGCAACGGGATGTACGGCGGCCTCCAGTTCACCCAGGACAGCTGGGAGCGGCACGGCGGCCTCGCGTACGCGCCCAGCCCCGACCTGGCCAGCCGCGCCCAGCAGATCGCGGTGGCCGAGAAGGCGCTCGCCCAGGGCAGCACCGAGTGGGCCACCTGCGCCCCGATCGCCGGCCTCAAGAACGACGGCAAGGCCACGGGTGTGAACCCCGGCCCGACCGCGGTGCCGACGACGCCCACCGGGCCGCTCCCCGAGTCCAACCGCACCGCGGGCGACACGCCGTCGGCCGCCTCCAAGGACGGGAAGGCGTCCGCGACCCCGGCCGCGCCGACCGCTCCCGCGACCTCCGCCACACCGGGCGCGTCGACGACGACCCCGGCCGCGCCCGCCACGCCGGCGACCCCGGGCACTCCCGACGCGTCCGTTACGCCCGGTACGCCGGATTCGTCCGAGGTGCCGAAGGGTGACGTGCCGTCGGCCACGCCCGGCACCGGCAAGCACCGGGGCGGGGCCGCACCGGAGGAATCCGGCAAGCCGGGCAGTTCACCCGAAACAGGCAAGCATGCGGCGGGTGGGGACACGTCCGCGGAAAAGGTCGACTCCACGCCCGTGACTGACGAGGCGAAGAATTCGGACGCAACGGACAGTCAGGACACTTCGGGCGAGTACACCGTGCAGCCGGGTGACAGCCTGTCCGGCATTGCGCAGGAGAACGAACTCCCCGGAGGCTGGACGGCGCTCTACGACGCCAACCGGAAGACGGTGGGCATCGACCCGAACCTCATCCTGCCTGGTCAGAGCCTCGACCTGACGACGGGTTCGGTACAGGCGGAAGGTTAGTTCGCGGTCTTATGTCCGGTTCTGGGCAAGTGAGACATGGGTCTCTTCGTCCCAACTGGCGTGTCACGTCCGCAAACTTTGCTCCCGTCACCTCTCACCTGCGCAAACACCGCCCACCGGAGGGCAAGCAGGGCCGATTTTTCCGCAATGGGCCTCTTTGAACTTCCGGTGGGTCTGTGTCTACGGTCGTCCCGCTCGCCACCGCGGGCCCCGTCGACCGAAACGCCGAATCCTGCCGTCGGCCGATGGGAACAGTCGTCGCGCAAGCGCCGAAGGCAGGAGTGGGGGACCCAAGGTAAGTGCCGGGCCCGGCCGTTGAGACAGACGGCCGACGACCGGCTTGGGGTGAAGCCGCGCGCAAGGACGCGCGGCCGGGCAACTTTCCGGCCCGAACCCGACAGCTCACCTCACAGGCGTCGGTGAGGAGAATCCCCATGCTGTTTTCCGCCAAGGGCAAACACCGTCGTCCCTCCAAGGCCACCCAGGTCGTCACCCTCGTCGGCGTCACCGGCATCGCCGTCGCCGCCCCGCTGATGACCGCCGGCACCGCCTCGGCCGCCACCGCCTCCGAGTGGGACGCCGTCGCCCAGTGCGAGTCCGGCGGCAACTGGGCCATCAACACCGGCAACGGCTTCTACGGCGGCCTCCAGTTCACCAACTCCACCTGGGCCGCGTTCGGTGGCACCGCCTACGCCCCGCGCGCCGACCTCGCGTCGAAGTCCCAGCAGATCACCATCGCCGAGAAGGTCCTCGCGGGCCAGGGCAAGGGCGCGTGGCCGAGCTGTGGCGTCGGCCTCTCCGGTGCCTCCTACGGCGGCGGCGCCGCCGAGACCCCGCAGCAGTCCGCCCCGCAGCAGGCCGCCCCCAAGCAGCAGTCCGCCCCGCAGCAGGAGCGTCGCGCCGAGCAGCCGACCACCCGCAGCGAGCACCGCGCGGCCCCGAAGGCCGCCAAGAAGACCGTCACCACGCCGACCGGCAAGAAGGTCAAGAAGGGCGACGGCGAGTACAAGGTCGTCACCGGTGACACCCTCAGCAAGATCGCCGAGGCGCACCACGTCAAGGGCGGCTGGGCCAAGCTCTTCGAGCTGAACAAGGACGTCGTCGAGAACGCCGACCTCATCTACCCGGGTCAGCAGCTTCACCTGAAGTGAACCCGGCGGTTCGCGTGAGTCCGGCGGCTCACGCGGCCCCGACGACCCTCCCGCGGTGACCACCCCGGTCCGGCGCGCCTCTCCCCCGTGCGCGCCGGACCGGGGTTCCCCCCTTTATGGGGACACCTCTTTATGGGGACACAGCGGTTCAGGCGGTTACTGTCCAGTAGATACGAGGGTCTTCGTCCCCGAATGCATGCCCTTGGGTCCTTTTTCGTCCCAGGGGGCGGGCGCCCGGCGGGCGGGAGCCCCCGCGCCGGTTAGGCTCTTGTCGCAAGGCCGGGTGACCCTGCACCGGCCATGCGTCACATCCAGCGTCACATCCCAAAAAGGAGATGCTCGTGCCGTCCATCGACGTCGTCGTAGCCCGGGAAATCCTGGACTCCCGAGGCAACCCCACGGTCGAGGTCGAGGTCGGCCTCGACGACGGCAGCACCGGCCGTGCTGCTGTTCCGTCCGGCGCCTCCACCGGTGCCTTCGAGGCCATCGAGCTCCGCGACGGTGACCCCAACCGCTACCAGGGCAAGGGTGTCGAGAAGGCCGTCCTCGCCGTCATCGAGCAGATCGGCCCGGAGCTCGTCGGCTACGACGCCACCGAGCAGCGCCTGATCGACCAGGCCATGTTCGACCTGGACGCGACCGAGAACAAGGGCTCGCTCGGCGCCAACGCCATCCTCGGCGTCTCCCTCGCCGTCGCGCACGCCGCCTCCGAGGCCAGCGACCTCCCGCTCTTCCGCTACCTCGGCGGCCCGAACGCGCACCTGCTGCCCGTTCCGATGATGAACATCCTCAACGGTGGGTCGCACGCCGACTCCAACGTGGACATCCAGGAGTTCATGATCGCCCCGATCGGCGCGGAGTCCTTCTCCGAGGCCCTCCGCTGGGGTGCGGAGATCTACCACACCCTCAAGGCCGTCCTGAAGCGCAAGGGCCTCTCCACCGGCCTCGGCGACGAGGGCGGCTTCGCCCCGAACCTGGAGTCGAACCGCGCCGCCCTCGACCTCATCGTCGAGGCCATCAAGGAGGCCGGCTACACCCCGGGCTCCGACGTCGCGCTCGCGCTCGACGTCGCCGCGTCCGAGTTCTACAAGGACGGCGCGTACGAGTTCGAGGGCAAGTCCCGCTCGGCCGCCGAGATGACCGAGTACTACGAGGAGCTCGTCTCCGCGTACCCGATGGTCTCCATCGAGGACCCGCTGTTCGAGGACGACTGGGACGGCTGGAAGATCCTCACCGACAAGCTGGGCTCCAAGGTCCAGATCGTCGGCGACGACCTCTTCGTCACCAACCCGGAGCGCCTGGCCCGCGGCATCGAGGAGGGCACCGCCAACGCCCTCCTGGTCAAGGTCAACCAGATCGGCTCGCTGACCGAGACCCTCGACGCCGTCGAGCTCGCCCAGCGCAACGGCTTCAAGTGCATGATGTCCCACCGCTCCGGCGAGACCGAGGACGTCACCATCGCCGACCTCGCCGTCGCGGTGAACTGCGGTCAGATCAAGACCGGCGCCCCGGCCCGCTCGGACCGCGTCGCCAAGTACAACCAGCTGCTGCGCATCGAGGAGATCCTCGACGACGCCGCCGTCTACGCCGGCCGCAGCGCCTTCCCGCGCTTCAGGGGCTGAACCCCGTAGAGCAGCTTCCGTCCGTCCCCGTACTCGGTCCCGTACCGTGTGCGGGGACGTACGCGTGAACAGGGGAGGCGACACGACATGGCCGCGAAGAACCGGGACCGGTTCTCGACCGCGACCCGGATCAGGCTGCTCGGCGAGCAGACCGCCGCCCGTGTCTATCGCTCCCAGACCCGCCGCCAGGCCCGCCGCTCCCGGCTCACCGGCCGCGCGGCCTTCCTCGCCCTCGTGGTCTGCTCCCTCGTCGTGGCGCTCGCCTACCCGATGCGGAGCTACGTCTCCCAGCAGGGCGAGATCGCCGAGCAGGAGCGCAGGGCCGCCGAGGCCGCCCGCCGGGTCGAGGAACTGAAGGACGAGAAGGCCCGCCTCCAGGACCCGGCCTACGTCCGCCGCCTCGCCCGCGAGCACCTGCACTACCTGCTCCCCGGCGAGACCGGCTTCACCGTGAACGACCCCGACGCGGAGCAACGGCCCCGCGCCGACCAGGGCGCGGCGGACCGCCCCTGGTACGACAACCTGTGGGACGGCGTGGACAACGCCGACCGCCACTGAACAACTCCAGGATCCGAGATGGAAACGCCCCCTCCGCAGACCGAACGCACCGAGCCCACCGACACGGACATCGCCGCCTTCGAGCTCCAGCTCGGCCGCCCGCCCCGTGGCCTGCGCGCCATCGCGCACCGCTGCCCGTGCGGCAACCCGGACGTCGTCGAGACCGCGCCCCGGCTGCCCGACGGCACGCCGTTCCCGACGACGTACTACCTGACCTGCCCCCGGGCGGCCTCGGCCATCGGCACCCTGGAGGCCAACGGGGTCATGAAGGAGATGCAGGCCCGGCTCGCCACCGACCCGGAGCTCGCCGCCGCCTACCGGGCCGCGCACGAGGACTACATCGCCCGCCGTGACGCCATCGAGGTCCTTGAGGGCTTCCCGAGCGCCGGCGGCATGCCGGACCGGGTCAAGTGCCTGCACGTCCTCGTCGGCCACTCGCTGGCCGCCGGACCGGGCGTGAACCCGTTCGGCGACGAGGCGCTCGCGATGCTGCCGGAGTGGTGGGCGAAGGGCCCCTGCGTGAACCCGTGCGCGGAGAAGGAAGAGGACGCGAAGTGACCCGGGTCGCCGGAATCGACTGCGGTACGAACTCCATCCGCCTCCTCGTCGCCGACGTCCACCCCGAGACGGGTGACCTGATCGAGCTGGACCGGCGGATGACGATCGTCCGGCTCGGGCAGGGCGTCGACAAGACCGGGCGGCTCGCGCCCGAGGCCCTGGAGCGGACCTTCGCGGCCTGCCGCGCGTACGCCGAGGTCATCAAGGAGCTGGGCGCCGAGCGGCTCCGCTTCGTCGCCACCTCCGCCTCCCGCGACGCCGAGAACCGCCAGGACTTCGTGAACGGGGTCGTGGAGATCCTGGGCGTCGAGCCCGAGGTCATCACCGGCGACCAGGAGGCCGAGTTCTCCTTCACCGGCGCCACCGGCGAGCTGCACGGGGACGACCGGCGCCTGGTCGTCGACATCGGCGGCGGCTCCACCGAGTTCGTGGTCGGCAACAAGCACGTGGAGGCCGCCCGCTCCGTCGACATCGGCTGCGTCCGGCTCACCGAGCGGCACATCCGCCACGACCCGCCGACCGCCGAGGAGGTCGCCGCGATCCGCGCCGACATCCGTACCGCGCTCGACCTGGCCGCCGAGACCGTGCCGATCGACTCGGCCGAGACCCTCGTCGGGCTCGCCGGCTCCGTCACCACGGTCGCCGCGATCGCCCTCGGGCTCCCGGAGTACGACTCCGAGAAGGTCCACCACTCCCGGATCTCCGCCGCCCAGGTCGCCGAGGTGACCGACCGGCTGCTCGCCTCCACCCACGCCGAGCGGGCCGCGATCCCCGTCATCCACCCCGGGCGGGTCGACGTGATCATCGCCGGGGCGCTCGTCGTCAGGGAGATCGTGGAGCGCGTCGGAGCCCGCGAGGTCGTCGTCAGCGAGCACGACATTCTCGATGGGATCGCTCTATCCGTGGCATAGCGGGCGGCTATCGAGCCCTCCGGCGACGGCCTGTCGATAGAAGTTCGTGAAGTTCTTCACAAGGAAAAGGGCCCTGATGGCGCCCGAGGAAGGTCATTAGGCCCTCCGAGGGGTGTCTCAGGGCCCTTTCGCAGGTGCGGAGGCCGATTCGCTCGATGTTTCCATCGTGTGAAGCGGGGCTCCGCTTCGGCGTTAACAAGGGCTCTCCAGGCCAGTTCAGTAGGGGTGAACAACGTTCACCAGTGCACCCCGGTTCCTTTGCAGCGCCATGACATGGATCACGTGGGCGGCGGAGTGTAGCAGAGGTACCCCCGAAGCTTGTGAAGGGGCGCACGAGCACCCCCCTCAGGAGGGGTGGATACTCGATCCCATGAGCACCACGGAGCGTCCCAGGATCCTCGTAGTAGGCGGCGGGTACGTAGGCCTGTACGCAGCTCGGCGCATCCTCAAGAAGATGCGCTACGCGGAAGCGACCGTCACGGTCGTCGACCCGCGGTCGTACATGACCTACCAGCCCTTCCTCCCCGAAGCCGCCGCCGGCAGCATCTCGCCGCGTCACGTCGTCGTCCCGCTGCGACGCGTCGTCCGCGGAGCCGAGGTGCTCACCGGCCGGGTCACCACCATCGACCAGGACCGCAAGGTCGCCACGATCGCGCCGCTCGTCGGCGAGGCGTACGAGCTGCCGTTCGACTACCTGGTCATCTCGATGGGCGCGGTCTCGCGCACCTTCCCGATCCCCGGCCTCGCCGAGCAGGGCATCGGCATGAAGGGCATCGAGGAGGCCATCGGCCTGCGCAACCACGTCCTCGAGCAGCTCGACAAGGCCGACTCGACCACCGACGAGGAGGTCCGCCGCAGGGCGCTGACCTTCGTCTTCGTCGGCGGTGGCTTCGCCGGCGCCGAGACGATCGGCGAGGTCGAGGACATGGCCCGCGACGCCGCGAAGTACTACCAGAACGTGTCGCGCGAGGACATGCGCTTCGTCCTGGTCGACGCCGCGGACAAGATCCTTCCCGAGGTCGGCCCGAAGCTCGGCCAGTACGGCAAGGAGCACCTGGAGTCCCGCGGGATCGAGATCTACCTCGAGACCTCCATGGACTCCTGCGTCGACGGTCACGTCGTGCTGAAGAACGGCCTCGAGGTCGACTCCAACACGATCGTGTGGACCGCCGGTGTGAAGCCGAACCCGGCGCTCGCCCGCTTCGGTCTGCCGCTCGGCCCCCGCGGCCACGTGGACTGCAACGAGAAGCTCCAGGTCAACGGCATGGACTACGTGTGGGCCGCGGGCGACAACGCCCAGGTCCCGGACATGGTCGGCCGTCGCGCGGGCAACCCGAACGCCTGGTGCCCGCCGAACGCCCAGCACGCCCTGCGCCAGGCCAAGGTCCTCGGCGACAACGTGGTGGCCGGCATGCGCGGCTTCCCGCAGAAGGAGTACAGCCACGCCAACAAGGGCGCGGTGGCCGGCCTCGGCCTGCACAAGGGCGTCGCGATGATCGTCATGGGCAAGGTGAAGATCAAGCTCAAGGGCCGTCTCGCCTGGTACATGCACCGTGGCTACCACGGCATGGCGATGCCGACCTTCAACCGCAAGATCCGCGTCTTCGCCGACTGGACCCTCGGCATGTTCCTCAAGCGCGAGGTCGTGTCGCTCGGCGCCATGGAGACGCCGCGCGAGGAGTTCTACGAGGCGGCCAAGCCCGCCCCGGCGCCGGCCGCCCCGGCGCAGGAGAAGGCCAAGGCCTGAGCACCACCCGCAGTACCAGCAGGACAAGAGCAGTACACGCAAGGCCGTAAAAGGGCCGTCCGCCATCCGTGGTGCGGACGGCCCTTCGCGTGTTTTGCCGACTTGTTGCGCGGGCCGGGACTGCAAACGCCTACGGACGGTGTTCCCTTGGTGACGAACATTTCTGGGGCAAGAAGATCACGGAGGTGTGCACCATGGCCGACGCCGCGTCGCGGCTGACGACCCTCGCCGAGGAACTCCTCGGAGGACCGCTCCCGGTCCGTCTGCGAGCCTGGGACGGCAGCGAAGCCGGCCCCGCCGGCGGCCCCGTCCTGATCGTCCGCGACCGCCGGGCGCTGCGGAGACTGATCTGGAAGCCCGGCGAACTGGGCCTGTCCCGCGCCTGGGTGGCCGGTGAGATCGACGTCGAGGGAGACCTCTACGAGCTCCTGGACCGCCTCTCGGGCCTCCTGTGGGAGCGCGGCGAGGAGACCAGGACCCTGCTCGACTCCGTACGCGACCCCAAGCTCCGCGCCGCCGCCCGCGCCCTGCTGCGGATCGCCGGGCCGCTGCCGCCGCCGCAGCCCCCGGCCGAGGAGATGCGCGGCCGCCACGGCAGCCGGCACAGCAGGCGCCGCGACAAGCAGGCGATCAGCCACCACTACGACGTGGGCAACGACTTCTACGAGCTCGTCCTCGGCCCGTCGATGGTCTACTCGTGCGCGTACTGGACGGAGGACGGCACCCTTGAGGACGCCCAGCGCGACAAGCTGGACCTCATCGCCCGCAAGCTGAACCTCACGGAGGGCGACCGGCTCCTCGACGTGGGCTGCGGCTGGGGGTCGATGGCCATCCACGCGGCCCGCGAGTACGGCGCCAGGGTCGTCGGCATCACCCTCTCCCGCGAACAGGCCGCCTACGCCCGCAAGCGGATCGCCGACGAGGGCCTCACCGACCTGATCGAGATCCGCGTCCAGGACTACCGGGACGTCTCGGACGGCCCGTACGACGCGATCTCCTCGATCGGCATGGCGGAGCACGTCGGCGACGCGAAGTACCGGGAGTACGCCGACGACCTGTACGCCCTCCTCAAGCCCGGCGGGCGGCTCCTGAACCACCAGATCTCCCGGCGCCCCGAGCCCGACGAGGAGGCCTACGAGGTCGACGTGTTCATCGACGCGTACGTCTTCCCCGACGGCGAACTCGCCCCCATGGGCCGCACCCTGACGACCCTGGAGGACGCCGGCTTCGAGGTCCGGGACGTGGAGGCGATCCGCGAGCACTACGCGCTCACGCTGCGCCGCTGGGTGGCCAACCTGGAGGCGGACTGGGACCGGGCGGTCCGGCTCACCTCGCCCGGCCGGGCCCGGATCTGGCGGCTCTACATGGCGGCCTCGGCGGTCTCCTTCGAGCGCAACCGGATCGGCGTGAACCAGTTCCTCGCCGTGAAGACCCCGGTGTCGGGGAAGAGCGGCACGGCGCTGAGGCCGCGCGTCTGGCAGGAGTGAACGACCGAGGGCCGGCCCCCACGCGGGGGCCGGCCCTCTTCTCCGTACGGGTCGGGCTACTCGGCCTTGATGGCGCTGAGCATGTTCAGCCTGGCGGCGCTGCGGGCCGGCCACAGGGAGGCGAGGACGCCGACCAGGCCGGCCAGGACCACGAAGAGCCCGATGCGCTCCCAGGGCAGGACGAGGGCGTAGCCCGGCAGGCTGCTCTTGAAGGTCTCGCCGATCGCCCAGCCGAGGAAGGTGCCGAGGCCGATGCCGACGACCGCGCCGAACACCGAGATGACCACGGCCTCCAGACGGACCATCCGCTTCACCCGGCGCCGGTCGAGACCGATCGCCCGCAGCATGCCGATCTCCTGCTGGCGCTCGAAGACGGACATCGCGAGGGTGTTGACGACACCGAGGACGGCGATGATCAGGGCCATGCCGAGCAGACCGTAGACGATGTTCAGGAGGATGTTGATCGGGCCGCCGAAAGTGTCACGGATCTCCTTGTGGTCCATGACCGTGATCGCCGGGTTGTCGCCCATGGCCTTCGACAGGGTCCGCTCGGCGGTCGTGCTCGCGCCGCCGTCCGTCGAGAGGAAGATCTGGCGGATCTCCGCCTGCTCCTCGTGCGCGGTGACCAGCTTGGTGTCGGCCAGGACCGGCGAGACGAACTCGTTGGCCTCGTAGAGCGCGCCGACGGTCAGCTTGGCCTTCTGCTTGTCCATGAACTCGACCGGGACGGTGTCGCCGACCTTCAGGTGGCGCTTCGCGGCGGTCTTGTCGTCGACGGCGATCGTGTTCCCGCCGAGGGAGGACAGCGAGCCCTGGACGACCTCCAGCTTGAGGACCTTCTGGATGGCGCCGGGGGTGACACCGGAGACCGAGGCGTACGAGCCCTTGAGCTCGAAGGCGCCCGCCTGCTGCGGGGAGACCGCGGTGACGCCAGGGGCCTTCTCCAGGGCGGTCAGCGCCTCCTGGCTCAGGCCGGTGCCGCTGGCCATGGTGACCATGTAGTCGGCCTTGATCTGGTCGGTGGTCGCCTTGTCGATGGCCGAGCCGACCGTGGCGCCGAGCACCGAGAGACCGGTGACGAGGGTCAGGCCGATGGCGAGCGCGGAGGCGGTGGCGCCGGTGCGGCGCGGGTTGCGGACCGCGTTCAGGCCGGCGAGCTTGCCGGAGACCCCGAAGACGCCGACGAACAGCGGTCGGATCAGGGCGATCACGGGCCGGGACAGCATCGGGATCAGCACGATGACGCCGATGAGGGTGAGGAACGCGCCGCCCGCGATGAGCATGCGGCCGTCGTCGCCGCCCTGGCCGGCGCCGAGCACGATCAGGACGACACCGAGCGCGGTGAGCACGGCGCCGATCGAGTTCCGCACGACGAGCGACTTGGTGCTCTGGGTGGCGTGGACGCTGCTCATCGCGGCGACCGGCGGGATCTTCGCGGCGCGGCGGCCGGGCAGCCAGGCGGCGAGCATGGTGATCAGGACGCCGACGCCGAAGGCGGCGAGGGCCGGGGTGGCGCCGAGGACCAGGTCGCCGGCCGGGACCTTCATGTCGAAGGCGCTCATGGCCGAGCGCAGGCCCACGGCCAGGCCGATGCCGAGGACGTAGCCGACGGCGGAGGCGACCACGCCGACGAGACCGGCCTCGGCGAGGACGGAGCGGGTGATCTGCTTGCGCGAGGCGCCGACCGCGCGCATCAGGGCCAGTTCCTTGGTGCGCTGGGCGACCAGCATGGTGAAGGTGTTGGAGATCAGGAAGACGCCGACGAAGAGCGCGATGCCGGCGAAGCCCAGGAGGACCTGGTTGAGGGCGCCGAGGCCGGACTCGATGTCCTTGGCCTGCTGGTCGGCGAGGGCCTGCCCGGTCTGGGCGGTGGCCGCCTTCGGGACGACCTTGAGGACCTCGTCGAGGAGCTTGGCGTCGTCCGCGCCGGGGGCGGCGGTGACGGTCATGCTCCGGAAGTAGCCGGGCTTCAGGTAGAGCTTCTGGGCGACGGCGGTGTCGAAGACGACGAGGCTGCCGCCGGCGTTGACGGCGCCGTCCTCGGTGGTGAAGACGCCGGAGAGGGTGTACTCCTTCACCGGGCCGTTGGTGGCGACGCGGACGGGGTCGCCGACCTTGTAGCCGCCCTTGTCGGCGGTGTCCTTGTCGAGCGCGACCTGGTCGGCCTCGGCCGGGCCCGTACCCGAAGTGAAGGTGTACGCGCGGTCCTTGCCGTCCTTGCCGGGGGCGAAGTTGGTGCCCTTGTTCGACCAGCCGCTGCCGATCAGCTTGCCGTTCTTGTCGGGCACGCCGGCGAAGCCGTCGACGCGGGCTGCGACGGAGGTGACCCCGTCGAGCTTCGCGACCTTGTCGACGTCCTGCTGGGAGAGACCGGGGGCCTTCCGGGCCTCTTCGGGGTTCGGGTACATGTCGACGGCGACGGCCACGTCGTCGTAGCTCTTGGCCGACTGGCTGCGGAAGGCGTTGGAGAGGGTGTCGGTGAAGACGAGGGTGCCGGAGACGAAGGCCACGCCGAGCATCACGGCGAGGACGGTCATCAGCAGTCTCGCCTTGTGCGCGAGGACGTTGCGCAGGGCGGTACGGAACATGGGTGGGTCCTGGAGTTCGAGGGGGCGGCGGACGGGAGCGGCGCGGAGCCGCGTCAGCTCGTACGGCCCTTGGCGTCGAAGGCCTTCATGCGGTCGAGGACGCCGTCCGCCGTCGGGCGCAGCATCTCGTCGACGATCCGGCCGTCCGCGAGGAAGATCACGCGGTCCGCGTAGGAGGCGGCGACCGCGTCGTGGGTGACCATGACGACGGTCTGGCCCAGCTCGCGTACCGAGTTGCGCAGGAAGCCGAGGACCTCGGCGCCCGAGCGGGAGTCCAGGTTTCCGGTCGGCTCGTCGCCGAAGATGATCTCGGGGCGGGAGGCGAGGGCGCGGGCCACGGCCACGCGCTGCTGCTGGCCGCCGGAGAGCTCGGAGGGGCGGTGGCTGAGCCGGCCGGAGAGGCCGAGCATGTCGATGACCTGCTGGACCCACTGCTTGTCGGCCTTGCGGCCGGCGATGTCCATCGGGAGCGTGATGTTCTCCAGGGCGGTCAGCGTCGGCAGCAGGTTGAAGGCCTGGAAGATGAAGCCGATCTTGTCCCGGCGCAGCTGGGTGAGCTGCTTGTCCTTCAGGCTGGAGAGCTCGGTCTCGCCGATGCGGACCGAGCCGGAGGAGAAGGAGTCCAGGCCGGCGACGCAGTGCATGAGCGTCGACTTGCCGGAGCCGGAGGGGCCCATGATCGCGGTGAACTCGCCCTGGCGGAAGTCGACGGTGACATGGTCGAGGGCGACCACCTGGGTCTCGCCCTGTCCGTAGACCTTCGAGAGATCCGTGGCGCGGGCGGCCACCGCGGTGGCGCGGGACACGGTGGGGGTGGTGGTCACGGGAGGACTCCTGTCACTGCGACGGCGATTCGGGAACCCCTCCATCGTGTCGGGCGTTATGGCCCCGGTCGTCCGCCCACGTGCCCGTTCCTGGGGCCGCCTGGAGTCTGACCGGGAGGCCGCCGGGTCCTCCTGAGGTATGACGGCGCCCCTGAGAGGCGCCGTCCCACCGACGTGACAGAAGTGCGATGACTTTTCGTCATTCCAGGGGGTGCGGCTTTGCGCCTGCGACCCCCGTCACAGTTTGGCGAAAGGCCCCCCACCTGCACTGACGCACCCTCAGACGTCAATAAAATAAGACAACATCGGGCCGACGTTCCGCTGATCGGGGGAAAACGTCCCGATAGGCTCATGTGCCAACGCGGAGCTTCGCGGAGACGCCCGGATGGTGGAACGCAGACACGGCGAGCTTAAACCTCGCTGGCCTTTGGCCGTACCGGTTCGAGTCCGGTTCCGGGCACCACGGTGACTCACTGCGGCAGGCGGTCGAGGAGCCAGGAGCCGTACGCCTCGGAGAGGAGCGGGCCGGGCGAGGCCGCCGCGAGGGTGAGCGTCTCGTCGGCGGTCTCCTCGTCGAGGCCGTCGGTGAGCCCTTCGTCGACGAGCCGCAGGAAGCGGAGCCGCTGCGGCCGCCCGCCCATGCGGCTCAGCTCGGCCTCGTCCTCCAAACCGGGCGCCTCGCCGTTGTGCGAGAAGGAGAGCCCCGTCTGGTGGTCGATCATCTGGTACTCCATGCCCGCCAGCGCGTAGCGGGCGGCGAGGGCGCCCCCGGCGGTGCCGCCGACGGCCAGGGGCGCGGGGCCGAGGCGCTCCTCGGCGGTCCGCTGGACCGCCCGCTGGACGATCCCGCCGGCGCCGGTCATCGAGGCGTCGGCGTCCAGCCCGATCAGGATCAGGTCGTAGCCGCGGTTCCGCGCGTCCGTGAGCAGTGAGTACGAGGAGTGGTCCGCGGCCGCGGCCAGGTCGGCGACCTTCGTGCCGGGGTCGCCGACCAGGAGGAGGGGACGCCGGATGCCGTCGCGGGCGGTGAGGACCCAGGCGGTGCCGCCGCGCAGGTCCCAGGTCTCGTTCGGCTCGGTGGTCATCGGTTCTCCTGTGTGAGGGGTGTCGCTGACAGGAGCGAGCCTGGGCGACGGGGCCCCTCCGGCACCGGCGAAGATCGAAAACTTACGGGAAAAGATCCTCCCCGAGCACTAGGGAGTTTCTTTTGCCTACCCATTACTCTTGACGCAAGACCGCGCCGTGCGGTCTTGCCATGGAGGAGTGAGATGAGGAGCAGCAACCCGGTCTTCTCGCGACGGGGGTTCAGCCGCGACGCCGGCTACGCGGGCTTCAACGCGCAGCAGCCGCAGGCCGGGGGCCCCGCCGTCGGAGCCAACCCGTACGCCCAGGGTGCGACGAACCCGTACGCCACCAACCCGTACGCCCCGCAGGACGTCCAGCTCGGCGCCCCGCAGCAGGTCCGCGGCAACGTGATGACGATCGACGACGTCGTGAGCCGTACGGCCATGACGCTCGGCACGGTCGTGCTCACCGCCGTCCTGTCCTGGCTGCTGCTGCCGGTCGACCCGGCGAACCTCGGCAAGTCCTACGGCATCGCCATCGGCGCCGGCCTGGTCGCCATGGTCCTGTCGCTGGTGCAGTCCTTCAAGCGCAAGCCGTCGCCCGCGCTGATCCTGGCCTACGCCGCCTTCGAGGGCGTCTTCCTCGGCGTGATCTCCGCCGCCGTCTCGACGTACATCGGCGACGGCGTGGTCATCCAGGCGGTCCTGGGCACGATGTCGGTCTTCGCCGCCGTCCTCATCGCCTACAAGATGGGCTGGATCCGCGTCACGCGCCGCTTCTACGGCTTCGTGATGGCGGCCGCGATGGGCTTCGTGCTGCTGATGGCCGTCAACCTGCTGTTCTCGGTCTTCGGCGGCGGTGACGGCCTCGGCTTCCGCAGCGGCGGCCTCGGCATCGTCTTCGGCATCGTCGGTGTCGTCCTCGGTGCCCTGTTCCTCGCCCTCGACTTCAAGCAGGTCGAGGACGGCATCACCTACGGCGCTCCGCGCGAGGAGGCCTGGCTGGCCGCCTTCGGTCTCACCATGACCCTGGTGTGGATCTACCTGGAGATGCTGCGTCTGCTGTCGATCCTGCAGGGCGACGACTGACGCATCCCCTGACTCGGGGGAAGGGCCCGTCCGGCTTCGCGCCGGGCGGGCCCTTCTGCGTGCTCAGGAGCGGGCCGTGTCCGCGTGCTCAGGAGCGGGCCGCGTCCAGCAGGACCTTCGCCGCCGCCTTCGCCTGGGCGGCCGGTTCGGGGGAGCCGGTGATGCCCGCGACGGCCATGGCGCCGTTGGCGAGCAGGGCCAGCTGGTCGGCGAGGACGGGCGGGGCGCCGAGGGTGTCCGTCTGCTCGGCGAAGTACGCCCGCAGGGCCGCCTTGTGGTCGCGGGCGATCGCGGCGACCGACGGGGTGACCCCGCCGAGCTCCCCGAAGGTGTTGATGAACGCGCAGCCGCGGAACCCGGGCTCCGCGAACCAGCCGGCCAGCCAGTCGAAGACCGCGAGCGCCCGCTCGTACGGCCCGTCGGCGACCCGCTCGCCATGGCCGGTGAGGGCCGAGCGCACGGCCTCGTCGCGGCGCCGCAGGACGGCCTCGACGAGCAGCTCCTTGGACGGGAAGACCTGGTAGAGCCGCTTCAGCGAGACCCCCGACGCGGTGCGGATGGCGTCCATGCCGACGGCCTGCACCCCCCGCTCGTCGAAGAGCCGCTCCGCGGTGTCGAGCAGTTTCAGCCCGGCGGTTTCCGCGTCCATCGTCCGATCACCCCTTGCGTGGAGAACCATCGTTCTCGTACTGTACAAGGTATCGGGAGAACGCTCGTTCTCTCCACCGGAGAACCGGAACCGGGAGTCAGCCATGTCCGCATTCGCCCTGCGCGCCCGCACCGTCACCGTCGACGGGCTCGACGTCTTCTACCGGGAGGCCGGCGACCCGGCGAACCCCACCCTCGTGCTGCTGCACGGTTTCCCGTCCAGCTCGCACATGTACCGGGGGCTCATCGCCGAGCTCGCCGACGCCTACCACCTGATCGCCCCCGACCACATCGGCTTCGGCGCCTCCGCCGCACCGGCCGTCGAGGACTTCGCGTACAGCTTCGAGAAGCTCACCGAGATCACCCTCGGACTCCTCGACCGGCTGGGCGTCGAGCGGTTCGCGCTCTACATCCAGGACTACGGCGCGCCGATCGGCCTGCGGATCGCCTCCCGGCACCCCGAGCGCGTCACCGCGATCGTCAGCCAGAGCGGCAACGCCTACCTGGAGGGCTTCACACCCTTCTGGGACGTGCTCTTCGCCCACGCCCGGGACCGGGCGGCGAACGAGCCGGCCGTACGGGAGCTGCTGACCGCCGAGGCCACCCGCTGGCAGTACACCCACGGCGTGCCCGCCGACCGGCTCGACCGGATCGCCCCCGAGACCTGGACCCTGGACCAGGCCGGTCTCGACCGGCCCGGCAACAAGGAGATCCAGCTCCAGCTCTTCTGGGACTACCAGTTCAACCTGGACGGCTACCCGGCCTTCCAGGAGTACTTCCGCACCCACCGGCCGCCGCTGCTCGCGGCCTGGGGGCGCGGCGACGAGATCTTCGGGCCGGCCGGTGCGGAGGCCTTCGCCCGGGACCTGCCCGACGCCGAGATCCACCTCCTGGACGCCGGACACTTCGCCCTGGAGACGCACGGCGAGGAGATCGCCGCACTCGTCCGCGACTTCCTCGGCCGCCACGTGAAGTGACCGGGGGCGGGCGCGGGGGCGGTGCTCAGAGCAGTCTGCGCGCCGCCCGCCGCAGGTCGTACTCGTGGAGGATCGCCTTCGCGTGGCCGTACGTCAGCTCGTGCGCCCCGCGGAGCCAGCTGACGCGCTCCTCGAAGCGGAGGAGGGAGGGTCCCTCCTCGACGGTGCGCATCCAGTCGGCGATCTCACGACCGGTGCGGCGCGGGATCCGGGCCAGCAGATTGCGGTGGGTCTCTTCGGAGAAGGTGTGGGACATCGGCGCCTCCGGACGCTTCGTACCGTGTGTTGCTCCTCGTACTCCTTCCCGTCACCGTGCCGAAGCCTTCGCCCGTTGGCAAGGGGGCCGGGCAGGCGCGTAGGGTCGCGGAGTGCGCGATACGAGTGAACTGACCGCCGCCGTCGAGCGGTTCGCCGACCGGCTGCGGGCCGCCCCGCAGAGCCGTCTCCGGCAGGGCGCGGCGGCCGAAGGACTGGCCCTCGCCAGGGAGTTGGCGGCGCGCGCCCAGCGCGCCGAGGACCCGGAGCGGGAGCCGAGGACCATGCCGGAGACGGGTCTGTTCACGGTGGGCGACCAGCTCACGGTCGCCGGGAACGATTTGGCCGAGATCCTGCGAACGGCCCCGGCCGGCTCCCGTGAGGAGGAGCTGGACGAGGCCGTGAGGCTGGTACGGGAGGCGGCGGAGCGCTCGGGGCTCTGATCCGCCGCTACAGGGAGGCGATCACGCGGTCCGCGAGGATGTAGACGTTCTCCTCGTCCGTGTCGCCGTACGAGAAGGTCAGGGCGAAGGCGCCCGAGACGCCCGAGCCGCCGAGCAGCACCGGGGTGCGGCCCCCGCGCAGGGCCTCGGCGAGGCGCTCCGCGGTCTCGCGGTGGCCGGGGGTCATGCAGAGCGTGGTGCCGTCCGCGAAGACGTACACGTCGAGGGTGCCGAGCGGGCCCGGGCGCACGTCCGTGAGCTCGGTACGGGTGTCCGCGAGCTCCTCCAGGCGGGCCATCGTCCGCTCGTGGTCGGTGACCACGGGCGTCTGCACCGGCACGAAGTCCGGGTGCGAGGGGTGCCGGCGGCGGGCCGCGGCCAGCTCCGCCGAGTCCTCGGGGTACTCGTCGAAGGCGTCGAGCGTGTCCGGGCCGTCAAGGGCCGCGGCCTCCGCCTCCATCGCCTCCAGGGCCATCGCCTCCAGGCCCACGAAGTCGGCCTGGCGCGGCACGAAGAAGGCGCCCTCGTCCGCCGGGCCGCCCAGGCCGCCGAGCAGCGACGGGGCGTCGGCCGCGTCACGGGCCTCCTGCGCGGCCCAGAAGGCACGTGCCTCGGCGAGCTCGCGCTCCCGCTCCTCGGCGAGCGCCTCGGCGACCGCGGCCCGTATCTCCGAGGCGGGCGAGGTGCGGGCCGCCGGAACCGTCCCGCCGTGACCGGCGGCCAGCTCGCCCCGCAGGGCGGTGACCTCCTTGCGGAGACCGTGGACGGCGTGCAGGGCAGCAGCGCCCACGGCCGTGGCAGCGGCCGTGGTCAGCAGCAGGGCAAGAGACATGGCGCTCACTGACGTACTCCCGATTCCGAGTCGATCCCCCGACTTCCTACATCAGCTTGTCCCGGGGTGGTGCCCGCTGTCAGTGCATTACGTCACGAATTGGACAGGTATTTCTGCCAGGTGTTTAGTCCCGAAACGGCTCTGACCTGGGAAAACGAACTCCCCCGGGATGTAGGTCACATCCTGGGGGAGATTCGGTCACGGCTCGGACGCGGTGCGGTTGACGCGCCCGGCCGCTGCTTAGCCGAGGCGCTTGGCCGAGGCGGTCAGCTGAGGCGCTCGATGACCATGGCCATGCCCTGGCCGCCGCCGACGCACATGGTCTCCAGACCGAACTGCTTGTCGTGGAACTGGAGGCTGTTGATCAGCGTGCCGGTGATGCGGGCGCCGGTCATGCCGAAGGGGTGGCCGACGGCGATGGCGCCGCCGTTGACGTTCACCTTGTCCAGGTCGAAGCCCAGGTCCTGGTAGGACGGGATGACCTGCGCGGCGAAGGCCTCGTTGATCTCGACCAGGTCGATGTCGCTCGTGGTCAGGCCGGCGCGCTGGAGGGCCTGCTTCGAGGCCTCGACCGGGCCGAGGCCCATGATCTCCGGGGAGAGGCCGGAGACGCCGGTGGAGACGATCCGGGCCAGCGGGGTCAGGCCGAGCTCACGGGCCTTGGTGTCGGACATGATCACGAGCGCGGCGGCGCCGTCGTTGAGCGGGCAGCAGTTGGCGGCGGTGACGAGGCCGTCGGGGCGGAAGACCGGCTTGAGGCCGGAGACGCCCTCCAGGGTGACGCCGGCGCGCGGGCCGTCGTCGGCGGAGACGACGGTGCCGTCGGGGAGCGTCACCGGGGTGATCTCGCGCTCCCAGAAGCCGTTCTTGATGGCCTGCTCGGCGAGGTTCTGCGAGCGGACGCCGAACTCGTCCATCTCCTGGCGGCTGATGCCCTTCCAGCGGGCCAGGTTCTCCGCGGTCTGGCCCATCGCGATGTACGCGTCGGGGACGAGGCCGTCCTCGCGCGGGTCGTGCCAGGTGGAGCCCTCGGAGGCGGCGACGGCGGCGGTACGGGCCTCGGCGTCGGCGAAGAGCGGGTTGTGCGTGTCCGGCAGCGAGTCCGAGTTGCCCTTCACGAAGCGGGACACCATCTCGACACCGGCCGAGATGAAGACGTCGCCCTCGCCGGCCTTGATCGCGTGCATGGCCATGCGGGAGGTCTGCAGCGAGGAGGAGCAGTAGCGGGTGATCGTGCAGCCCGGCAGGTGGTCCATGCCCATCTGCACGGCGACGATCCGGCCCAGGTTGTTGCCCTGCTCGCCGCCGGGGAGGCCGCAGCCGAGCATCAGGTCGTCGATGTCCCGCGGGTCCAGCTCCGGGACCTTGGCGAGCGCGGCCTGGATGATCCTCGCGGTGAGGTCGTCCGGACGCAGGTCCTTCAGGGAGCCCTTGAAGGCCCGGCCGATGGGCGAGCGGGCGGTCGAGACGATCACGGCTTCGGGCATCACGGCTCCATGAGGGTGCGGAGTGGGCGGACAGAAAGGGAAGTTACCCGTACGTACTGCCCGGGTCACCGCCTGGACGGTGTGACGCGGACCTCTTTTCTAAGCGTACGCTCAGCGGGGCGTCCCGCGGCTAGGTCTGGGCGTCCTCCGGGGCCGGGGTCGGGGTCTCCGCCGTGGGGAGGCGGCGACGGCGGCGGTGTTTCAGGAGGGCCCAGGGGGCGCGGGCGCCCGTGACCTCCGTGCCCGCCTCGCGCGCGGCCTCCGCCGCCGCCTTCGCCACCGGCAGCATGTTCTCGTGCCGCGCCGGCTCCAGGCGGTCCGTTTCCGGCCAGACGCCCAGTGCGGCGCACAGCGTCGGCAGGATGGCCATCGCCGCCGTCGCGTACCCCTCCGCCGAGGGGTGGAAGCTGTCGATCCCGAACATCTCGCGCGGGTTCGCCGCGAACTCGGGCCCCAGGAGGTCGCCCAGGGACACCGTCCGGCCCCCCTGCTCCACCACCACGATCGTCTGCGCCGCCGCCAGCTGCCGCGAGGCCCGCCGGGCCAGCCAGCGCAGCGGCTGGTAGACGGGCTCGATCGTGCCCAGGTCAGGGCAGGTGCCGACCACCACCTCCGCGCCCGCCGTCCGCAGCCGCCGCACGGCCGAGGCGAGCAGCCGTACCGATTCCGTCGCCGGCAGCCGGTGCGTCACGTCGTTCGCGCCGATCATGATCACGCACACGTCCGGCGGTCCGAGCGGCTGCGCGAGCAGCAGCGAGACCTGGCGCTCCAGGTCGTCCGAGCGTGCCCCGGAGAGCGCCACGTTCCGCAGGACCACCGGCCGCTCCGCGACCGCCGCGAGCCCGGAGGCGAGCAGCGCGCCCGGTGTCTGACCCGTGCGGCGGACCCCCTGGCCCGCCGCCGTGGAATCACCCAGAAGGGCCAGCCTCAGCGGGTCCTCCGTGCCGAAGGCGCGGCCGTACAGGCCGTCCGCCACCGGCGGCAGCGGTGCCGGCGCCCCGTAGACCGTGCGCTTGGCCAGCTGTGCCTCGGCCAGGAGGACTCCCACCGCCGCCACACCGATCAGCCCGATGCTCCCGCCGCCGTACGCCGCACCCGCCGCGATCCGCCGCGCCACCCTCGCCCTCGACATGGGGGCCGTCACCTCCTTCAAGCCGTCAGGGTCTAACTGCCCCGTAAGCCGTCCCGACTACGCATACGCTGGCCACACCATTACGGAGACCCCGGAGATTACGGTGCAATTCCACGACTCGATGATCAGCCTCGTCGGCAACACCCCGCTGGTGAAGCTCAACAACGTCACAGCGGGCATTCAGGCGACCGTTCTGGCAAAGGTCGAGTACTTCAACCCCGGCGGCTCGGTCAAGGACCGGATCGCCCTGCGCATGATCGAGGCGGCCGAGCAGAGCGGTGAGCTCAAGCCCGGCGGCACCATCGTCGAGCCCACGTCCGGCAACACCGGCGTCGGCCTGGCGATCGTGGCCCAGCAGAAGGGCTACAAGTGCATCTTCGTCTGCCCGGACAAGGTGTCGCTCGACAAGATCAACGTGCTGCGGGCGTACGGCGCGGAGGTCGTGGTCTGCCCCACGGCCGTCGACCCCGAGCACCCCGACTCGTACTACAACGTCTCGGACCGGCTGGTCCGCGAGACGCCGGGCGCCTGGAAGCCCGACCAGTACTCGAACCCGAACAACCCGCGCTCCCACTACGAGACGACCGGTCCCGAGCTCTGGGAGCAGACGGACGGGAAGATCACCCACTTCGTCGCGGGCGTCGGCACCGGCGGCACCATCTCCGGCACCGGCAACTACCTCAAGGAGGTCAGCGACGGGAAGGTGAAGGTCGTCGGCGCGGACCCGGAGGGCTCGGTCTACTCGGGCGGTTCCGGCCGTCCGTACCTGGTCGAGGGCGTCGGCGAGGACTTCTGGCCCACCGCGTACGACCGGAGCGTCGCCGACCGGATCGTCGAGGTGTCCGACAAGGACTCCTTCCAGATGACCCGCCGCCTCGCCAAGGAGGAGGGCCTCCTCGTCGGCGGCTCCTGCGGCATGGCGGTCGTCGCGGCCCTGGAGGTCGCCAAGGACCTCGGCCCCGACGACGTCGTCGTCGTCCTGCTGCCGGACTCCGGCCGCGGCTACATGTCGAAGATCTTCAGCGACGAGTGGATGGCCGGGCACGGCTTCCTGGAGGACACCTCCACCGCCACCGTCGCCGACGTCCTTCGCCACAAGGAGGGCGTCATGCCCTCGCTCGTCCACATGCACCCGGACGAGACCGTCGGCCAGGCCATCGAGGTGCTGCGCGAGTACGGCGTCTCCCAGATGCCCATCGTGAAGCCCGGCGCCGGCCACCCCGACGTCATGGCCGCCGAGGTCGTCGGCTCGGTCGTCGAGCGCGAGCTGCTCGACGCCCTCTTCACCAAGAAGGCCTCCCTGGAGGACAAGCTGGAGAGTCACATGAGCGCGCCGCTGCCGCAGGTCGGCTCCGGCGAGCCGGTCGCCGACCTGATGACCGTCCTCGGCGACGCCGCCGACGCGGCGATCGTCCTGGTCGAGGGCAAGCCGACCGGTGTCGTGAGCCGTCAGGACCTGCTGGCCTTCCTGGCCAACGGCGGCACGAAGTAGCGCCGGAGCAGTTCGCGCAAACGGTACGAGGGCGACACGTACCCGCAGCACCCGCTTAACAAGCATCCGGCACATTGGTGCCTGTCGACGTCACGGACTTCCGGAGCGGCTCCCGGGCTCCTGAGACGTCGCGGACGCGGAGACCGGCCCTGACCCGGGCCCGTGTCCCTCGCGGGGACCGCCGTCGTCCCGCCCCCCGGTGACGGGGGTGCGGCGGTCCCCGCGTCCATCTCGCCCTGCGGCCGGCCCCTGCCACGCGCGGCTCGTTATGCATATCCTTATGCAAGAGCTTCGCATGTGAATAGGTGGAAGGGGGCGGGCATGAGCGACAGCCCGGCCGGTCGGCTGCAGGCGCTGTTCGAGGGTCGCCGGCTGACGCCGACGCAGCGGCGGATCGCGCACTGCATGGTGCGGCGCGCCGGCGACGTGGCGTTCCTGTCCAGCGTCGAGCTCGCCGAGCTCGCCGGGGTCAGCCAGCCGTCCGTCACCCGCTTCGCCGTCGCCCTCGGCTTCGACGGCTACCCGGCCCTCCGCAAGCACCTGCGGGAGAGCATGCCGGCGGCCGCCGAGGAGAACTCCGGCCTCAACGAGTACCAGCAGGCCGTCCTCGCCGAGATCGAGAACCTCCAGCACCTCGCCGGACTCCTCGCCGACCCCGCACCCGTCGAGCGGGCCGGCCGGCTCCTCGCCGGGTCACGCCCGCTGCCCGTCCTCGGACTGCGGGCCGCCTCCTCGCAGGCGCGGGGCTTCGCCTACTTCGCCGCCAAGGTGCACCCGGACGTCCGGCTCCTCGACGAGGGCGGCTCGATGCTCACGGACCGCGTCGACGCCGCCGTACGGGCCGGGGCCACGGTCCTGCTCTGCTTCGCGCTGCCCCGGCACCCCCGGGAGGTCGTCGACGCCCTGGAGTACGCGCGGAAGGCCGGGCTCACGGTCGTGACCGTCGCCGACTCGGTGTTCGCGCCCGTCGCCGCCCACAGCGACCTGCTGCTCCCGGCCGCCGTCGGCACCGGCCTCGCCTTCGACACCGCCTGCGCGCCGATGCTCCTCGGCCGGGTCCTCCTGGAGGCCATGGCCGACGAACTCCCCGACGCGCAGGCGCGCCTGGAGGAGTTCGACACGAGGGCGGCGTCCCGGGGCCTCTTCGTCGACTAGGACCCGCTCGGTGGGCCTGGGGCGGATCTTCGGTTCCGCCTTGAGCCTCGCCTCGCTGTCCTTTGTCACGCTCGCCTGGTTTTCGTGACGAAGTGCCGGCACAAGGCCTTCACTCACCGGCCCCTGAGGCGCATGGTGGAGAACGTCGGGTGCTGCCTGGCCAGAGCTGAAGGCGGGCCGTCGCCAGGTTTGCCCGGCCCTTGTCCAATCGAGGTAGAGGAACAGGCTGTTCGCCCAGGATTTGAGCAGCCGGATCAGGCTGTATCGGTTGCCGGGGTGATCAGGATGTCGACTTCTCTGGTTCCAGAGCGGCCGGCCACTGCAGGCCGGCTGCTCGGGTGTCACCCGAGGTCGTGTGGGTCGTCGACCGGACGCCGGTTCAGCCCCGGCTTTCGACCGCCGCGGCGATCTCGTCGAGGTCCTTGGCGAGGGCCCGGGCGACCGCCTTCGCCCCGAAACGGGCGAGCAGCCGGGCGAGGAGTCGCGGGGCGCGGCCGTCGGCGGGCCGTGCGGAGAAGGACATCCGGAGGGTGGTGGCGCCCTCGCCGTCGGGCGTGAGGGTGAGCTCGGAGACGTAGTGCATGCCGTGCGAGTCGGCGACCGTGACGTACCGGTCGGGCGGCTCGCACTCGGTCACGGTCATCTCCTCCGTGGCCTCCTTGCCCAGCATCCGCCGGGTCTCGCGCCAGCGGGTGCCCACGGCGAAACCGCCCTCGGTGAGCACCTCCACCCGGTCGACGCCGGAGAGGACCCTGGGCATGTCCTTGAGGTCGGTGATCGCCTCCCAGACCCGCCCGGGGGAGGCGGCGACCCGGCGCTCGACCACGACGGAGGTGGTGTCCGTACCCGTTCCAGTCATGGCTTCATCGAAACCGGGTCGCTCCCGAAGCGCTACCGGACCAGCGCGTCCGCCCGTTCCCCGCCCGCCTCGGCGACGATCTCGTCGAGGGTCTGGGCCCGGCGGACGGTCGTGAACGCGACCGCGCCGTCGCCGTCGACGGTGAAGCCGTGGATCCCGGGCCGGGGCAGGCTGTTGTACGCGTAGTGGTGGGCGAAGTAGTACGCGCCGGTGTCCGGGACCGCGACGACGTCGCCCGGGTGCAGCAGCGGCAGCGCGCGGCCGGTGGCGAGCAGGTCCCCGGCGAAGCAGGCGGGCCCGGCCACGTCCTGGACGATGGCGTCCCCGGTGCGGGGGCGGCCCTGGGAGTCGTACGCGAGGACGCGCAGCGGCCAGGACTCGGGGGCGTAGACCGTACGGGTGGCCAGCTGCACGCCCGCGTGGGTGACGGCGATCGGGCGGCCGCCGGAGGTCTTCGTGTACTCCACCCGGGCGAGGACCGTGCCGTGCTTGGCGAGCAGGGAGCGCCCGAACTCGGTGACGAGCCGGTAGCGGCCGTCGAAGAGCCCGGGGACGGTGTCGGCGAGCAGCCGGGCGTACTCCGCGTACGTCGGGGTCTCCTCGTCGGAGGTGAAGTTCACGGGCAGGCCGCCGCCGATGTCGAGGGTGTCGATCTGCTGCCGCCCGGCCGCCCGGTTGATCTCCTCGGCCAGTGCGTACGTGTCGCCGACGCCCTGGGCCATGAGGGCGAGCGGGACGCCCTGGGAGCCGGTGTGGGTGTGCAGCCGGGTCAGCCAGGGCCGCTCCAGGTACGCGGCGACGACGGTCTTGCGGGCGCCTTCGTCGCGGAGCGCCACGCCGAACTTGGAGGTGGCGGTCGCGGTCGAGAGCGCTCCGATGGAACCGGCTCCGACCTGCGGGTTCACCCGGAGGCCGAGCGGTGAGGCGGTGGGGGCGGAGGCGACGAGGGCGTCGATCCTGCCGAGCTCCTGGAGGTTGTCGGCGTTGACGGCGATCCCGAGCGCGAGGGCCTGGCGGAGTTCGGCCGGGGTCTTGGCGGGGGAGTCGAGCACGGTCCGCGCGGGCGGGACGCCGGCGGCGCGGGCGAGGGCGAGCTCGCCGGGGCTCGCGACCTCGACACCGAGCCCGGCTTCGTGGAGCAGGCGCAGGACGGGGACGAGCGGGGCGGCCTTCACGGCGAAGGCGTGCAGCACGGGTGCGTCGGTGACGGCGGCGAAGGCGCTGGTCAGCGCGGCGGCGGAGGCGCGGATGCCGGCGGTGTCGAGGAGGGCGACGACCGGTGCGGCGGGGGAGAGGAGTCCTTGATCGACGGAGGCTCGGACGGCGAGATCGCGACGGGAGGAGGCCATGTGGCTCATCCTCGTCCATCGACTGTCCGGAGCGCCCTGTTGACTACAACTATTCAGCGAGCCAAGATGTGAATATCTGAACGACATTCCGAGGAGGCACCCCCATGTCAGGACCCCGCCCCGTACGAGCCGCCCGCGGTACGGAACTGAGCGCCCTGGGATGGCAGCAGGAAGCCGCCCTCCGGATGCTCCAGAACAACCTCGACCCCGAGGTCGCCGAGCACCCCGACAAGCTCGTCGTCTACGGCGGCACCGGCAAGGCCGCCCGCGACTGGCGCTCCTTCGACGCCATGGTCCGCACCCTGCGCACCCTCAAGCAGGACGAGACGATGCTCGTCCAGTCCGGCCGCCCCGTCGGCGTCATGCAGACCCACGAGTGGGCCCCCCGCGTCCTCCTCGCCAACTCCAACCTGGTCGGCGACTGGGCCAACTGGGAGGAGTTCCGCCGCCTGGAGCACCTCGGCCTCACCATGTACGGCCAGATGACGGCCGGCTCCTGGATCTACATCGGCACCCAGGGCATCCTCCAGGGCACCTACGAGACCTTCGCCGCCGTCGCCGCGAAGAAGTTCAACGGCACCCTCGCCGGGACGATCACCCTCACCGCCGGCCTCGGCGGCATGGGCGGCGCCCAGCCCCTCGCCGTCACGATGAACGACGGCGTCGCCATCTGCGTCGACGTCGACCCGCGCGCCATCGAGCGCCGCATCGAGCACCGCTACCTGGACGTCAAGGCCGACAACCTCGCCCACGCCCTCCAGCTCGCCACCGAGGCCCGCGACGCCCGCCGCCCGCTCTCCATCGGCCTCCTCGGCAACGCCGCCGAGCTGCTCCCGCAGATGCTCGCCGAGGGCGCCCCGATCGACATCGTGACCGACCAGACCTCGGCCCACGACCCGCTGGCGTACCTCCCCGTCGGCGTCGCCTTCGAGGACATGGCCGACGCCGCCGCCAAGGACCCGGCCGGCTTCACCCAGCGCTCCCGCGAGTCGATGGCCAAGCACGTCGAGGCCATGGTCGGCTTCATGGACGCCGGCGCCGAGGTCTTCGACTACGGCAACTCGATCCGCGGCGAGGCCCAGCTCGCCGGCTACGACCGCGCGTTCGCCTTCCCCGGCTTCGTCCCGGCGTACATCCGCCCGCTGTTCTGCGAGGGCAAGGGCCCGTTCCGCTGGGCCGCCCTCTCCGGCGAGGCCTCCGACATCCACAAGACGGACAAGGCGATCCTCGACCTCTTCCCGGAGAACGAGTCCCTGCACCGCTGGATCAAGATGGCCGGCGAGCGCGTCCACTTCCAGGGCCTCCCCGCCCGCATCTGCTGGCTCGGCCAGGGCGAGCGCGACAAGGCGGGCTCCATGTTCAACGACATGGTCGCCGACGGCACCCTCGCCGCCCCGCTCGCGATCGGCCGCGACCACCTCGACTGCGGCTCCGTCGCCTCCCCGTACCGCGAGACGGAGGCCATGCTCGACGGCTCCGACGCCATCGCCGACTGGCCGCTGCTCAACGCCATGGTCAACGTCGCCTCCGGCGCGTCCTGGGTCTCCATCCACCACGGCGGCGGCGTCGGCATGGGCCGCTCCATCCACGCCGGCCAGGTCTCCGTCGCCGACGGCACCAAGCTCGCCGGCGAGAAGATCCAGCGCGTCCTCACGAACGACCCCGGCATGGGCGTCATCCGTCACGTCGACGCCGGCTACGACATCGCCGAGCGCGTCGCCGACGAGAAGGGCGTCCGCGTCCCGATGCGCGAGGGTGACTCGGCGTGACCCCGTCGCACGACGCCGCCGCCGAGGCGCCCCGCTCCGCCGGGGCCGCCTCGGCGGGGCGGGGGGACTCCCCCTCGTTCCACGCCATGTGGCGCAGCCTCCACGGCATCGGCCGCAACGCGGCCTCCGGCGGCTACCGCCGCTACGCCTGGACCCAGGCCGACGCCGACTGCCGCCTCTGGTTCCGCATGCAGGCCGAGGCCCGCCGCCTCGACGTCGAGACCGACCGCAACGGCAACCAGTGGGCCTGGCTCGGCGACCCCACGGCCGACGACGCCGTCGTCACCGGCTCCCACCTGGACTCCGTCCCCGACGGCGGCGCCTTCGACGGCCCCCTCGGCGTCGTGTCCTCCTTCGCCGCCCTCGACGAACTCCGCGCCCGCGGCGTCTCGTTCAAGCGGCCCCTCGCCATCGTCAACTTCGGCGACGAGGAAGGAGCCCGCTTCGGCCTCGCCTGCGTCGGCTCCCGCCTCACCGCGGGACGGCTGACGAAGGAGCAGGCGTACGAGCTCCGCGACGCCGACGGGATCAGCCTCCCGCAGGCCATGGAGGCCGCGGGACACGACCCGTCGACCATCGGCGCGGACCCCGAGCGGCTGGCCCGCATCGGCGCCTTCGTCGAGCTCCACGTCGAGCAGGGCCGGGCCCTCGACCTGTCCGGGGACCCCGTCGGCATCGCCTCCTCCATCTGGCCGCACGGCCGCTGGCGGTACGACTTCGCCGGCGAGGCCAACCACGCGGGCACCACCCGCCTGGTCGACCGCCGCGACCCGATGCTGACGTACGCCGAGACCGTCCTCGCCGCCCGCCGCGAGGCCGAACTCGCGGGCGCCGTCGCCACCTTCGGCAAGATCGCGGTCGAGCCGAACGGCGTCAACGCCATCCCGTCGATGGTCCGCGGCTGGCTCGACGCCCGCGCCGCCGACCAGAGCTCCCTCGACAAGGTCGTCGCGGGCGTCGAGGCGGAGGCCCGCGCCCACGCCGAGCGCCAAGGCATCGACCTCGACGTCGTCCGGGAGTCCTTCACCCCGATCGTGGACTTCTCGCACACCCTGCGCGACGAGCTCTCCAGGATCCTCGGCACCACCGGCAAGGTGCCGGTCCTCGGCACCGGAGCGGGACACGACGCGGGCATCCTGTCCGAAGCGATCCCGACCGCCATGCTGTTCGTACGGAACCCCACCGGCGTCTCGCACTCCCCGGCCGAGTTCGCCGCCGAGGACGACTGCGTCGCCGGAGTCTTCGCACTCGCCGACGTACTGGAGGAGCTGGCGTGCCGCTGACGACGTACTGGCTGGAACACGCCTGGCTCGGCACGAACGTCGAGCCGGGCGTGACTCTGGAGGTCACCTCGGACGGCCGCATCGGAGCCGTACGCACGGGGGTGGAGGCCCCGCCCCCGGGCGCCGTCGTCCTCCGCGGCCTCACGATCCCCGGCCTGGCCAACGCGCACAGCCACGCCTTCCACCGCGCCCTGCGCGGCACGGTCCAGGTCGGCTCCGGCACCTTCTGGACCTGGCGCGAGATCATGTACACGATCGCCCAGCGCCTCACCCCGGACAACTACCACGCGCTCGCGCGTGCGACGTACGCGGAGATGGCGCTCGCCGGCATCACCTCCGTCGGCGAGTTCCACTACCTGCACCACGCGCCCGGCGGCACCCCGTACGCCGACCCCAACGCGATGGGCGAGGCGCTCATCGCGGCGGCGGCGGACGCGGGCATCCGCATCACCCTGCTCGACACCGCGTACCTCTCCTCCGGCTTCGGCGCCGCCCCCGAGCAGCACCAGCTCCGCTTCACGGACGGCACGGCCGAGAAGTGGGCGGAGCGTGTCTCGGCCCTCAAGGACCGGGACGGCGTACGCGTCGGAGCGGCGATCCACTCGGTACGGGCGGTCCCGGCGGACCAGCTGGCGACCGTCGCCCAGTGGGCGGGGGCCCGCAACGCCCCCCTCCACGTCCACCTCTCGGAGCAGACCGCCGAGAACGACGCCTGCCTCGCGGCCCACGGCATGACGCCGACGCAGCTCCTCGCGGAGCACGGCGTCCTGGGCGCGCGGACGGTGGGCGTCCACAACACCCACCTGACGGACGAGGACATCACGCTTCTCGGCACGTCGGCCACCGGCACCTGCATGTGCCCGACGACCGAACGCGACCTCGCCGACGGCATCGGCCCCGCCGTCGCCCTCCAGCGCGCCGGCTCGCCGCTGTCCCTCGGCAGCGACAGCCACGCCGTCATCGACCTCCTCGAAGAGGCGCGGGCCATGGAGCTGAACGAGCGCCTGCGCACCCGCACCCGCGGCCACTGGACGGCCGCCGCGCTCCTGCGCGCGGCGACGGCGGACGGCCACGCGGCCCTCGGCTGGCAGGACGCGGGCGTCCTGGAGGCCGGCGCCCTGGCCGACTTCACCACGATCGCCCTGGACACGGTCCGCACGGCCGGCCCGGTCCCGCGCCTGGCGGCGGAGACGGCGGTCTTCGCGGCGACGGCGGCGGACGTCCACCACGTGGTGGTGGCCGGCCGCACGATCGTCAGGGACGGCGCCCACGTCTCCGTACCGAACACGGGCGAGGCGCTGGCGACCGCGATCGCCGCACTCAGAAGCTGACCGCCGGGTTGTGGGCAGGCGTTCCGCAGGGCGGAACGGGTGGGCACAACCCGACCACCGGCCCGCACCCGAACGACCCGCCCGCCCTCACCGGAGAGCAACATGACGACGCTGATCACCAACATCGGCAGCCTGGTAACGAACGACCCCGCCCTCGGCGAGGGCCCCCTGGGCCTGATCACGGACGCGGCCCTGGTCCTGGAAGGCGAGAAGGTCGCCTGGGTGGGCCCGGCGACGGCGGCCCCGGCAGCGGACGAGTCCGTCGACGCGGCCGGCCGCGCCGTCATCCCCGGCTTCGTCGACTCCCACTCGCACCTCGTCTTCGCGGGCGACCGCACGGCCGAGTTCAACGCGCGGATGTCGGGCCAGCCGTACAAGGCGGGCGGCATCCGCACGACGGTCGCGGCGACGCGCGCGGCGAGCGACGCCGAGCTCTCGGCGAACGTGGCCAAGTACATGTGGGAGGCCCTGCGCCAGGGCACCACCACGTTCGAGACGAAGTCCGGCTACGGCCTGACCGTCGAGGACGAGGCCCGGGCCCTGCGCATCGCGGCCGAGCACACGGACGAGGTGACGTACCTCGGCGCGCACATCGTGTCCCCGGACTACGCCGACGACCCGGCCGCGTACGTGAAGCTGGTGACCGGCGAGATGCTGGACGCCTGCGCGCCGTACGCCCGCTGGGTGGACGTGTTCTGCGAGAAGGGCGCGTTCGACGGGGACCAGGCCCGCGCGATCCTCAAGGCCGGCCAGGCGAAGGGCCTCCAGGCCCGCGTCCACGCCAACCAGCTGACGTACGGGCCCGGCGTGCAGCTCGCGGTCGAGCTGGACGCGGCGAGCGCCGACCACTGCACCCACCTGACGGACGCCGACATCGACGCCCTCGCCCAGGGCAACACGGTCGCGACGCTGCTGCCGGGCGCGGAGTTCTCGACCCGCGCGGAATGGCCGGACGCGCGCCGCCTGATCGACGTGGGCGTGACGGTCGCCCTCTCCACGGACTGCAACCCGGGCTCCTCCTTCACGTCCTCGATGCCGTTCTGCATCGCGCTCGCGGTACGGGACATGCTGATGACCCCGGACGAGGCGATCTGGTCCGCCACCGCGGGCGGCGCGGCGGCCCTGCGCCGCACCGACGTCGGCAGGCTGAGCGCCGGCGCCCGCGCGGACCTCGTCGTCCTCGACGCCCCGTCCCACGTCCACCTGGCCTACCGCCCGGGCGTACCGCTGGTGGCGGAGGTCTGGCGGAAGGGCGTGCGCACGGTCTGAGCAGCACCGTCAGCGGAACGCGTGGACGACCTCGATCCCGCCCACGATGTGCGCGTTGAACTCGTCCAGTTCCTCCGCCGGGACCCACAGTTCGAGGATCGTGCGGCCGCCCGCCTGCTGGACCGGGTAGCGGCGGAGGAACTCCGTGTCGACCTCGAAGCGGGTCACGTAGCCGGCGCCGTCGTGCTTCACGTTCCAGTCGCGGGCGATCCTCACCGCGTACTCCTCGTTGAGCACCGGGTAGAAGATCGGCTGCTCCGGCAGGCGCGGCGGCCAGGCGCGCCAGCCCGACTCCCGTACGAGCTCCAGCTCGACGGGGCCGGTGGGGCGCCACAGGGTCGTCGTCGGGCGGGTGCCGGTGGTCATGGCGGTTCGCTTTCCGGGCGGGGACGGGGTCTGAACCGTAGCGGTGGGATCGTGCGGCAGGCACGTCGATTTCGGCGCCCGGGGCCTTGGCCCGTTCCGGGTCGGGCGACCGTGAACGGGCCCTCTCCGTGGGCGTTCTGACGGTCACTCCTCCAGCGTCAGCCCCCGCCGCAGCCGCCCGAGCGTGCGGGCGAGCAGTCGGGACACGTGCATCTGCGAGATGCCGAGTTCCGCGCCGATCTCCGACTGGGTGAGGCCGGAGACGAAGCGCAGGGAGAGGATCTGCCGCTCGCGCGCGGGCAGCGAGGCGATCATCGGTTTGAGGGAGGCGATGTACTCGATGCCGGCGAGGCCGTGGTCCTCGTAGCCGAGCCGGTCGGCGAGCGCGGCCTCGCCGCCGACGCCGTCCTCCTCGTCGGGCTGCGCGTCGAGCGAGGTCGCGGTGTAGGCGTTGCTCGCGGCCATGCCCTCGACGACCTCCTCCGGCGGGATGCGGAGTTCCTCGGCGAGTTCGGCGACGGTCGGGGCGCGGTCGAGGCGCTGGGAGAGCGCGTCGCCGGCCCTGGCGAGGTCGAGCCGGAGCTCCTGGAGTCTGCGGGGCACGTGCACGGACCACGACGTGTCGCGGAAGAAGCGCTTGATCTCGCCGATGATCGTCGGCATCGCGAAGGTCGGGAACTCGACGCCGCGGGTCAGTTCGAAGCGGTCGATCGCCTTGATGAGGCCGATGGTGCCGACCTGGACGATGTCCTCCATGGGTTCGCTGCGCGTGCCGAACCGGGCGGCGGCGAACCGGACGAGGGCCAGGTTGAGTTCGACCAGGGTGTTGCGGACGTACGCGTGGTCGTGGGTGCCCTCCTCCAGCTCGGAGAGCCGGGCGAAGAGCTGCTTCGACAGGGCACGGGAGTCGACCGGTCCGATCCGGTCGAGCGGTATGTCGTGCAGCCGGTCGGGCAGTTCGACGAGCGGGGGGTGGGGGAGCGCTGCCGACGGCGCGTCGGGGGTACGCGGGGCGTCGAGCCGGGGTGACATGGGTCTCCTTCTGGTGCTTCTCGCTGCGGTTTGCGGCGCCTCCAAAGCCGGCCGGGTCGGACGTTCCCTTCTAGCCCTACCCGTTCGACCCGGACAGTTGCAAGTGGCAATAATCCGTTTCGTACCGATATGGGAAGTACCTCGTGTGCATCGGGGGGTGCGCCGCGAGTAGGGTTCGGGGCACGTCAGTCGGCATCCGCGAGAGCGAGAAGAGGCACGGCCATGGACCGCGAACACATCGGCAGCGCGCCGCCCGCGCGGCTGCGGGTCGAGGTCCGCGACGTGGCCGGGAGCACGCTCCTCACGCCCGTCGGTGAGCTCGATCACCACACCGCCGACCTGCTGCGCACCCCTCTGGACGGCGCCCTCGACGAGGGCCGCGCGCGGCTCGTCGTCGACTGCTCGGGCCTGGAGTTCTGCGACTCGACCGGGCTGAACGTGCTCCTCGGCGCCCGGCTGAGGGCGGACGCCGCCGGCGGCGGCGTCCATCTGGTGGCGATGCGGCCCCCGGTGGCCCGGGTGTTCCACATCACGGGCGCGGACGCCGTCTTCACCGTCCACGAGACGCTCGCCACCGCACTCCCCGGCTGAGACCCACGTCATACGCCCCTTCCGGTGCCGCCGGCGCGGCCCGCCCGCTCGTCCTGTCCCCCCTGTCCCGCCGATCGGTGAGGTGAAGCGTTGATGGACCAGGCTTCCGACGTCCGTACGCTCGCCCTCGGCGAGACCAGCGGCACCGTGCCCCTCGCGCGCGACTTCACGCGGACGGCGCTCCACGAGTGGGGCTGGCTGCCGGCCGCCACCGCCGACCGCAGGGCCGCCGCCGAGGACGTCCTGCTCGTCGTCTCCGAGCTCGTCACCAACGCCTGCCTGCACGCCGAGGGCCCCGAGCGGCTGCGCGTCCTGCGGATGGCCCGGACGCTGCGCCTCGAAGTCACCGACCGCGGCGCCGGCTCGCCCGCGCCCCGCACCCCGCACCGCTCCGGCCGTCCGGGCGGCCACGGCATGTTCATCGTGCAGCGCCTCTGCCTCGACTGGGGCATCGACCGCACCCCGGGAGCCCCCGGCAAGACGGTCTGGGCCGAACTGGCCTCACCGGCATAGGACTTTCACAAGTCCGCTCGTTCCCCTGCCTTCCCTCCTCTCGCCCCCGGGCGTACCTTGGCGGCCGATCTGAAAGACCGTCAGTTTCGTTGCGGTGAGGGGTGCTCGGGGTGTCCAAGGTGCCGAACCGGAGGAGAACGGCCGCCGCGCTGACCGCGGCGGTCGCGGTGGCGGGCGGAGCCGTGCTGGCCGGCGCGCCGGCCGCGCACGCGACCGTCGTCGACGTCGACTACGCCTGCGAGACGAAGATCGGGCCCAAGAGCGCCGTCTCGCCCGTCGACATCAAGGCCGTCAAGAGCGGCAGCGGCTACACGATCACCATGTCGTTCGAGAAGGGGGTCTCCGACAGCCCGGTCGAGCTCCCCAAGGGCGTCATGACCCCGCGCGCCGTACTCGTCCTCGGCGGCGCCGCCGGCGGCACGGTGAAGGTCACCGGCACGCCGAACGCGGCCGCGATCCCGCCCGACACCCCCATCAGCATCGGCACGCTGACCGGCACCTTCACCCCGAAGAAGAACGGCAGGGTCACCTTCACCGCGGGCACCCTCACCGTGCACGCCCTCGGCATGGACGCGGCCGTCTGCACCCCGAAGAACAACCCCGGGCCGTCACTGGAGCTCGACGTCACGGGCGTCTCGGGCGGCGGCTCGGGCGGCTCCGACGCCCCGCCGCCCGCCACCGACGGCGACCAGCTGCCCAAGACCGGCCCGCTCGACTCCGCCATGGCGCTCGGCACCCTCGGCGGCACCGTCCTGCTGACCGGCGCCGCCGGAGTCCTCTGGCTCACGCGGCGCACGGCACGCTGATGCGGACGGCGCCACGCCCCGGACGGCGCACGCCCGCCCGCCCCCGACGGCGTACGGCCGCGCGCGCCCGGTTCGTGGCCGGCGCGACCGCCGCGACCGCCCTCATCGGCGCGGTCGCTGCGGCGCCCCCCGGCGCCCGGGACTGGACGGCGGCGCCCGCCGCCGGACGGCCGTACGCCTACCTGGAGGGCCCGGCGGGCAGCGTCCTCCAGGACACCCTGTCGGTCACCAACCCCGGCACCGCGCCGCTCAGCGTGCGCCTCACCGGCCAGGGCGCCCCGGTGTCGTTCGCCGCGCGGACCGTCCGCGTGCCCGCCAGGACCCGCGCCGACGTGCCCTTCGCCGTGACCGTCACCGCCGACACCCCGCCCGGCGAACACCGGGGCGCCGTCCGCGCCACGGCCGCCGGCCGGGAGGTCACCGTCGACCTGCGGCTACGGGTCAGCGGACCGCACCTCGCCGCGCTCACCGTCGAGGACGTCCACGTCGACGGAGACGCCGTCCGCTACACCCTGGTCAACCGCGGCACCACGGTCCTCGCCCCGAGCCTCGCGGTCCGCGCCGAGGGCCTCCTCGGCACCGTCCTCGACCGGCCGGGACGCGCCCTGCCGCTCACCCTCCGCCCCGGCGAGCGGGCCACCAGGACCGAACCCTGGCCCGACCCGCCCGCCCTCGACTCCGTCACCGTCCGGCTGACGGCCACCGCACCGGGCGCCGCCCCCGCCACCGCCCGCGCCGAGGCCGCCTTCGCCTCGGGCCCCGCGCTGACGGGAGCGGCCGGCCTGCTCGCCGCGGCCGCGGCGGGAGCCGGGTACGCGGTACGGCGGCGCGGCAAGTCCCGTATGCCGGGCGAGCAGGCGGGCGCGAGCCAGACGTCCCGTACCCCGTCGGCGCCGGAGGCAGCATGAGGACGATCCGTACGGCCGCCGCCCTCCTCACCGCCCTCGCCCTCGTCCTGCTCCCCACTTCCCCCGTGGCCCTCGCGGCCCCGGGGCCGGTGGTCGAGCTCTCGAAGACGGAGGGCGGCAAGGGCGGCGAGATCACCGTCAGCGGCAGCGGCTGGAAACCCGGCGCGCTGCTCATGCTCCTGATCTGCGGCCAGGGCGCCCCCGGCAAGGGCGTCATCGGCGGCACCAACTCCTGCGCCAACACCGAGGGCCGGGCGGCGACCGTCGACGGCCGGGGCGCGTTCAGCGTGAAGCTCCCCGTCGCCGAGCCTCCCAAGCCCTGCCCCTGCGTGGTCCACGTCGCCGGGGTCACCGGACAACAGGACGCCGTCGACAAGGAGTTCACGGTCGCCGGGCACCCCACGGCCCCGCTCCCCGAGCCCTCGGGCGACGGCCGCCTCGCCGTCCTCGCCGCCGTCCGCCTCGACGGCTCCAGCGGCCTCCTCGTCTGGTTCGGGGCGCCCCCGCGCCGCGAGGTCGTCTTCACCGTCGGCAACCTCGGCCCGGCCCCCGTCAAGGACCCGGTCTTCCAGGTCGGCACCAGCCACGGCGTCTTCGCCCCGCAGTACGAGGAACGCCAGTGGCGCGGCACGATCGAACCCGGCAAGAAGGCCCTGATCCGCCTCCCCGCCGAACTCCCGGCCGGCGCGCACGGCGACTACCAGGTCTCCGTGACGTACGCGGGCAAGGTCCTCGTCGAGCAGCCGTGGGGCGTCGGCCGGCCCTGGGGCGTGACCCTCTTCTGGGCGCTCCTCGCCGTCGTCGTGCCGGCCGCGCTGTTCCGGATCGGCATGGCCGTGGTCGAGCGCGCGCGGCCCGCTTCCGGGGCCGGCCGGGCCCGGGCCGGGGAGACCCGGACGAGGGCGCGCCCGCGTCGCCGCGCCCCGGCCCGTACACCCGCTTCCGCCCCCGCTCCGGGGGACGGCGAGACGACCGCGGCCCTGCCGTGGTTCAGCCCTGACTCCGCACCGTCAGCGCCAGAGAGCAGCAGCCCGACGACGACGAAGGGACAAGCGTGAGTACGCAACGGAGGATGAGCGCGGCCGGGGTCGCGCTGATGCTCGGCGGCGCGGGGATCCTGTATGCCGCCGGCCCCGCCCAGGCCGCCGAGGTGTCGTACGCGACGGAGTGCATCCCGCCGCCGATCTCGGGGCTCCCGCCCGTGCAGGGCACCACGAAGGTGCTGATCACCGCACCCGCGGAGGCCAAGGTCGGCGACGAGGTCGAGATCGTCTGGAAGACGGTCCAGGCCGCGTCGAAGAACCCCGACGTGCTCGACCTCGAGAAGGACACGGTGAAGCCGACCGGCGTCCTCACCGTCGGCGGCGCGGGCAGCGGGACCGTCGCGATGGAGGGACCCCGGCAGAACCCGCCGATCCCCAAGAACAGCCCGATGGTCCTGCCCGACATGAAGGGGAGGCTGAAGCTGGACAAGGCGGGCGAGTTCACGCTGACGCCCGGCAAGTACACGATCAACGTGTCCAAGCCCCTGTCGACGGACACCAAGTGCTCCCCGAAGGAGACCGTGCCGGTCGGCGCGACGATCAAGGTGACGGAGGGGGGAGGGGGCAGTACGTCGGGCGGTTCGACGTCGACGTCCGGTGGGTCGACGACCACGACGTCAGGTGGTTCGACGTCGACGTCCGGTGGGTCGACGAGCACGTCCGGTGGTGCGACGAGCACGTCCGCTGGTTCCTCGGCCTCGGGCGGTACGTCGACGGACGGCGGTACGACGACCACGTCGGGCGGGACCACCACGTCCGGCGGTACGAGCTCCACCAGCGGCTCCGGCGGTTCCGGGAGCTCCGGCGGTTCCGGTGGGCGGACCGACTTCCCCGGCAAGCAGGTCGCGGTGCAGTTCTCCTGCCAGCCCCCCGGCCCTACCTCGATCGCCTCCAAGGTGACGATCGACGCCAGGAAGAACGGCAACGGCTACGACCTCACGGTCAGGACCGCCAAGGGCGTCATGAACAGCCCGGCCGCGCTGCCCGCCGGCGCACTCAAGCCGTCCATGGCGGTCAAGATCGGCGGCGCCGACAGCGGCTCCGTGAAGGTCACAGGGCCCGCGAACCCCGCCCCCCTGGAGGCGGGCAAGCCGGTCGACCTGCCCGACATGAAGGGCACGTACACCCCGGGGGCGACGGGCAAGTCCACCCTCAGCCCCGGCGCGCTCACCATCAACGTGACGCTCGGCGGCTCGCAGATCGTCATCCCCTGCCAGGTCAAGGGCTCCGTCCAGGCCTCCCTGGAGCTGGACACGAGCAAGCAGGCCGGCGGCGCCTCCGGCGGCACGGACACGACGAGCGGCACGGCCACGGGTTCCGACGGCTCCGGCGGCTCCGACGGCTCCGGCGGCGGGAACCTCGCCCACACCGGCGCCGACGACAACGGCGTCCTGCGCGCCCTCGCCCTCGTCGCGGGCACGATCATCCTGGTCGGCGGCGCGGTGTTCACCTTCACCCCGTGGGCGCGGCTCAGGCGGTGAGGCAGTCCCGGGATACGACGGAGGGCCCGTCGCACCGGTGCGGTGCGACGGGCCCTCCGTGCGGGGCGGGTGACGTCAGTGGACGTCGCCCATGAGCGCCTTGACCTTCTTGCGGTACATGAAGACCGCGACGGCGGCGACCGTGGCGGCCACGGCCTGCAGCGCGATGATCCCGGTGCCGTTCAGGTCCACGCCCGCGAGGGAGAGCAGACCCGTGGTGCAGTCACCGGCGGTGACGGCGAGGAACCAGACACCCAGCATCTGCGAGGCGTACTTCTTCGGCGCCATCTTCGTGGTGACGGAGAGGCCGACCGGGGAGAGGCACAGCTCGGCGACGGTCTGGATGAAGTAGATCCCGACCAGCCACATCGGGCTGACCTTGCCGTCGCCGGCCATGCCGATCGGGGCCAGGAAGACGAAGAACGAGATGCCGATGCCCACCAGGCCCAGCGAGAACTTCACGATGGTGCTCGGCTCCTGGTTGCGGCGGGAGAGCCACAGCCACAGCCAGGCGAAGACCGGAGCCAGCGCCATGACGAAGAGCGGGTTGAGCGACTGGAACCAGGTGGCCGGGAAGCTCAGCGGACCGATGTGGTCGGTGGTCTTGCTGTCCGCGAAGAGGGACAGGGTCGAGCCGCCCTGGTCGTAGATCATCCAGAAGACGGCCGCGGCCACGAAGAACCAGATGTAGCCGGTGACCTTGGACTGCTCGACCTTGTCGAGGTCCTTGTCGCGCTTGATGCGGACGATCACGGCGATCGGGATGAGCAGACCGGCGAGGGTGATCGGGACGAGCGCCCAGTTCAGGGTGTACATGCCGGCGGCGACGACGATGCCGTAGAAGACGGCGACGACGGCGATCGTGGCGCAGACCTTGACGAGGACGGACTTGCGCTCGGCGGCGGAGAGCGGGTTCGGGACCACGCTGCTCTTCTCGCTCAGGTGGCGGGTGCCGAACAGGAACTGGCCCAGACCGATGGCCATGCCGATGGCCGCGAGCAGGAAGCCCAGGTGCCAGTTGTAGCTCTCGCCGACGGTGCCGATGACCAGCGGCGCGAGGAAGGCGCCGAGGTTGATGCCGACGTAGAAGAGGGTGAAGCCACCGTCACGGCGCGAGTCGTCCGGGCCGTCGTAGAGGTGACCCACCATCGTGGAGATGTTGGCCTTCAGCAGACCGGAGCCGGCGGCGACCAGCGCCAGGCCGACGAAGAACATCGCCTGGCCGGGGATGGCCAGCGAGGCGTGACCGGCCATGATGACGAAGCCGGCGATGGTGACGGTCTTGCGGGCGCCCCAGACGCGGTCGCCGAACCAGCCGCCGGGCATGGCCATCAGGTAGACCATCGAGACGTAGACGGAGTAGATCGCCGTCGCCGTCGCCGCGGTCATGGCGAGGCCGCCACCCTGGCTCCCGGTCGCGGCGTCCGCGCCGCCGGAGACCAGGTACAGAACGAGAAGGGCCCTCATGCCGTAGTAGGAGAAACGCTCCCACATCTCGGTCATGAAGAGGGTGGCCAGGCCACGGGGGTGGCCGAAGAACGTCTTCTCGGAACCAGGGGTTCCGGTCGAAGTCGTCGTCAGGCTGGACGCCATGTCGATCCTTGCTCTGTCGGGACGCACGCCTTGTGAGCGTGGTGCGCCCGGTGGGGGAGGCCGGCACCGGCGGGTCGTGTGACTCCACCGGGATCCACGCCCCGGGAGACGCGTTGTCGCGTCCCGGGACCCGGCCCACAGGTCATTCACCGTCTCCAGGTCCGGCCGAGCCGGACCTACGCAGAAAGAGGACCTTGGCGTGCGAAGCTGGCCAAAGGTCCCCGATTACCGCTACTGACGTATCGCCACCATACGACACGACAGTGCCGGATATGGAAGGACTTGAGAGATGGATCACAGGTGACGCCGGAACCGTTCGCGATCATTCGAAGGTCATCTGCTGGATGCCCACAAGATCCCCAGGGGCCATCCGGGCCCGGCGGATCCCGCCCCGGCCCGGGCGCCGTGCGGACTACCATCACCCCATGACCCGTGTACTGCTCGCCGAGGACGACGCATCCATCTCGGAACCGCTGGCCCGCGCCCTGCGGAGAGAGGGGTACGAGGTCGAGGTCCGCGAGGACGGCCCGACCGCCCTCGACGCCGGCCTCCAGGGCGGGGTCGACCTGGTCGTGCTCGACCTGGGCCTGCCCGGCATGGACGGCCTCGAGGTCGCCCGCCGGCTGCGCGCCGAGGGCCACACGGTGCCGATCCTGGTCCTGACCGCCCGCGCGGACGAGGTCGACACCGTCGTCGGGCTCGACGCCGGCGCCGACGACTACGTCACCAAGCCCTTCCGGCTCGCCGAGCTCCTCGCCCGGGTCCGGGCCCTGCTCCGGCGCGGCTCCACCGAGCCGGCCGCCGCGCCCGCGACCCACGGCGTCCGCATCGACGTCGAGTCGCACCGCGCCTGGATGGGCGACGAGGAGCTCCAGCTCACCGCGAAGGAGTTCGACCTGCTGCGCGTCCTGGTCCGGGACGCGGGCCGGGTCGTCACCCGCGACCAGCTGATGCGCGAGGTCTGGGACACCACGTGGTGGTCCTCCACCAAGACCCTCGACATGCACATCTCCTGGCTGCGCAAGAAGCTCGGCGACGACGCGGCGAACCCGCGCTACATCGCGACGGTCCGCGGAGTCGGCTTCCGCTTCGAGAAGAGCTAGCCCGCCGCCCCCCCGTGTGGGCAATCGTCCCGCTGGGGCGATGGGGGTCCCCCCTGCTCGAGCGAAGCCGAGAGCTTGGGGGAGGGTGGGCACACGGGACGGCGCCCCTTGCCGGGCCGAGGCTCCCGAGCCCGGGCCCGCACCCGGGGACGCCCCCGCGCCCCTTCACGCCGTGCCGCACCGGAGTCGCCTTCAGGCCGCCCTCCGCCAGGGCCTTGACACACTGGTCCTCGTCAAGTCGCCCTCCGGAGGATCCATGCGCCGCCGCCTGATCAACTCCACGCTCGCCGTCGTCCTCGTCGTGATCGCCGTCTTCGGCGTCTCGCTCGTCCTCGTCGAGACCCGCACGATCTCCAGCAGCGCCCAGGAGAGCGTGGACTCGGAGGCCCTCCGGCTCGTCTCCATCGTCGACAGCCGGCTCATCGGCGGCGAGCCGGTCAACCCCGCCATCCTCGCCCAGCAGGGCGGCGCCAAGCGGTACGCCCAGATCCGCATCCCCGGCCGCGACACCATCGAGATCGGCGACCGCCCCGAGGGCGAGGTCATCCGGGGCCTCGCCGAGGGCGAGCGCGGCGAGACCGTGGTCGTCGAGGAGTCCCGCTCCGAGGTGACCGCCGAGGTCGGCCGCACCCTGCTGATCATCGGCGCGGTGGCCCTGCTCGCCGTCGTCGCCGCCGTCCTCCTCGCCGTACGGCAGGCGAACAAGCTGACGTCGCCGCTCACCGACCTCGCGGAGACCGCCGAGCGGCTCGGCTCCGGCGACCCGCGGCCCCGGCACAAGCGGTACGGGGTGCCCGAGCTCGACCGGGTCGCGGACGTCCTCGACGCCTCCGCCGAGCGCATCGCCCGGATGCTCACCGCCGAGCGCCGGCTCGCCGCCGACGCCTCCCACCAGCTCCGTACGCCCCTCACCGCGCTCTCCATGCGCCTGGAGGAGGTCGCCCTCGCCGAGGAGCTCGACACGGTCAAGGAGGAGGCGACGATCGCGCTCACCCAGGTCGAGCGGCTCACCGACGTCGTCGAGCGGCTCCTCACCAACGCGCGGGACCCCCGTACCGGCTCCGCCGTCGCCTTCGACCTCGACGAGGTCGTCAAGCAGCAGATCGAGGAGTGGCGCCCGGCCTACCGCAGCGCCGGGCGGGCCATCGTGCACTCCGGCAAGCAGGGGATGCGGGCCGTCGGCACCCCGGGCGCGGTCGCCCAGGTCCTCGCCGCCCTGATCGAGAACTCGCTCATGCACGGCGGCGGCACGGTCGCCCTGCGCACCCGCGTCACCGGAAACCAGTCGGTCATCGAGGTCACCGACGAGGGCCCGGGCGTCCCGGCCGACCTCGGCGCGCGGATCTTCGAACGGGCGGTGAGCGGGCGCAGCTCGACGGGGATCGGCCTCGCGGTGGCCCGGGACCTGGCGGAGGCGGACGGCGGCCGTCTGGAGCTGCTCCAGCAGCAGCCGCCGGTCTTCGCGCTGTTCCTGAGCCGCGAGGTCAGAAGCGTCGCGAAGGAGCCGCAGGAGCGGCCCGTACGGTAAAGCCCGCAGGAAAGGGGCCGGCCCGGAAGGCTCAGACGCGGTCGGGCTGGCGGCGGTCCGCCTGCCGCGGTGCCTGCTCCAGGAACGATTCGGCGGTCTGCACGGCCTCCTTGGCCGGCAGCGCGCGGAACACCCACGTGCGGTACGACCAGAAGCGGAACAGCGTCGCGACGCCGATGCCGGAGAACTTGAAGAAGTTGCTCGCCAGCGGGCCGTCCCAGCCGAAGCCGTACGTCGCCAGGTACAGGACGCCGTTCTCGATGACGAGGCCGACGAGGCTGAAGAGCAGGAACAGTGTCAGTTCCTTGGTCCGCCCGGACTTGTCCCGGTCGCGGTACGTGAAGTAGCGGAAGCCCACGTAGTTGAAGGCGATCGCGACCACGGTGGCGATCAGGCTGGCCCGCACCATCGGGATGTCCGTGAAGTGGCGCACCAGGTTGAAGACGCCCAGATTGACCAGGACGCCGAGACCGCCGACCACCCCGAACTTGGCGACCTCCCGGAAGAGCCCCTGGAGTCGCATGCGCAGCGCGCCGGGTTCACTCATGGTGATCGCTCTGTCCCGTCCGTCCGGGTGACGTCCGGGTGACGTCAACCCAACCACTCTAACCAGGGCCCCTGTCACCCGCCTGTGTACCGCGCAAACCTGTGGAGAACCCGTAGCCCGTCCGCTGCGGCCTTGTGGCAATCCACAGCCGGACGAGTGTTCCCCGATGGTGCGGATACCCTAAGAGGGTGACGTTCCCCGTGGTAGGCATGGTCGGAGGCGGGCAGCTCGCCCGTATGACCCACGAGGCGGGTATCCCCCTCGGCATCAAGTTCAAGCTCCTCAGCGACACCCCGCAGGACTCCGCGGCCCAGGTGGTGAGCGAGGTCGTCCTCGGCGACTACCGCGACCTGGCCACGCTGCGTGACTTCGCCCGCGGCTGCGACGTGATCACCTTCGATCACGAGCACGTGCCCGCCGAGCACCTGGCGGCCCTGGAGGCGGACGGCATCGTCATCCGCCCCGGCCGCGAGGCCCTCGCGCACGCGCAGGACAAGGGGGTGATGCGCGCGAAGCTCGACGAGCTCGGCGCGCCCAGCCCCCGGCACCGCATCGTGGCGGATCCGGCGGACGCCGAGGCCTTCGCGGCCGAGGCCGGCGGCTTCCCGATCATCCTGAAGACCGTCCGCGGCGGCTACGACGGCAAGGGCGTCTGGTTCGTCCGCACGCCCGAGGACGCCCGCGAGGCCTTCCTCGCCGGGGTGCAGGTCCTCGCCGAGGAGAAGGTCGACTTCGTCCGCGAGCTCGCGGCGAACATCGTCCGCTCCCCGCACGGCCAGGCCGTCGCCTACCCGGTCGTCGAGTCCCGCCAGGTCGACGGCGTCTGCGACACGGTCATCGCGCCCGCGCCCGACCTCGACGAGGAGCTGGCGGGGCAGGCCCAGGAGCTGGCCCTGCGGATCGCCAAGGAGCTGGGCGTCGTCGGTCACCTCGCCGTCGAGCTGTTCCAGACCACGGACGGCCGCATCCTCGTCAACGAGCTCGCGATGCGCCCGCACAACTCCGGCCACTGGACCCAGGACGGGGCGATCACCTCGCAGTTCGCCAACCACGTCCGGGCGGTTCTCGACCTGCCCCTCGGCGATCCGCGCCCCCGCGCGCGGTGGACCGTGATGTGCAATGTCCTGGGCGGCGACTACCCGGACATGTACTCCGCGTACCTGCACTGCATGGCCAGGGACCCGCAGCTCAAGATCCACATGTACGGCAAGGACGTGAAGCCCGGTCGCAAGGTGGGCCACGTCAACACCTACGGCGACGACCTCGACGACGTGCTGGAGCGCGCCCGTCACGCCGCCGGCTATCTGCGAGGAACGATCGTTGAGTAATCCGCTCATTGGCATCGTCATGGGTTCCGACTCCGACTGGCCCGTGATGGAGGCCGCGGCGCAGGCCCTGGACGAGTTCGAGATCCCGTACGAGGTCGACGTCGTCTCCGCCCACCGGATGCCGCGCGAGATGATCGCGTACGGCGAGGAGGCCGCGGGCCGCGGGCTCAAGGCGATCATCGCGGGCGCCGGCGGCGCCGCCCACCTGCCGGGCATGCTCGCCTCCGTCACCCCGCTGCCCGTCATCGGCGTGCCCGTGCCGCTGAAGTACCTCGACGGCATGGACTCGCTGCTCTCGATCGTGCAGATGCCGGCCGGCGTCCCGGTCGCCACGGTCTCCGTCGCCGGCGCGCGGAACGCGGGCCTGCTCGCGGCCCGGATGCTCGCCGCCCACGACGCCGACCTGCTCGCCCGGATGACCGAGTTCCAGCAGGAGCTCAACGACCAGGCCACCGAGAAGGGCAAGCGCCTGCGCGCCAAGGTCGAGGGCGCCGAGTCCTTCGGCTTCGCCAGGTGAGCGCGGCGGACCGTCTTGAGGAGGCCCGCGAGCTGCTCGCGGGCCACCCCGTCGTCGACGGCCACAACGACCTGCCCTGGGCGCTGCGCGAGCACGTGCGCTACGACCTGGACCGGATGGACATCGGCGCGGACCAGACCGGCGCGCTCCACACCGACCTCGCCCGGCTGCGGGCCGGGGCGGTCGGCGCCCAGTTCTGGTCGGTGTACGTGCCCTGCGAGCTGACCGGCGACCACGCCGTCAGCGCCACCCTGGAGCAGATCGACATCGTCGACCAGCTCCTCGACCGGTACGCGGGCGAGCTCGCGCCCGCCCTGACCGCCGACGACATGGAGGCGGCCCGCGAGCAGGGCCGCATCGCCTCGCTCAAGGGCGCCGAGGGCGGCCACTCGATCAACAACTCCCTCGCCACCCTGCGCGCGCTGCACGCCCTCGGCGTGCGCTACATGACGCTCACGCACAACGACAACAACGACTGGGCGGACTCGGCGACCGACGCGCCGCGCGTCGGCGGTCTGACCGCGTTCGGCCGCGAGGTCGTCCGCGAGATGAACCGCAGCGGCATGCTCGTCGACCTGTCGCACGTCGCCGCGAGCACCATGCGGGCCGCGCTCGACACCTCGGCCGCGCCGGTGATCTTCTCGCACTCCTCGGCCCGCGCGATCTGCGACCACCCGCGCAACATCCCGGACGACGTCCTGGAGCGGCTGCCCGCCAACGGCGGCGTCGCGATGGCCACGTTCGTGCCCAAGTTCATCCTCCCCGCGGCCGTCGAGTGGACGAACCGCGCCGACGAGAACATGCGGGCGCACGGACTGCACCACCTCGACACCACCCCGCGCGGCATGGAGGTCCACCGCGGCTTCGAGGCGCTCCACCCGCGCCCGATCGCCACCGTCTCCACGGTCGCCGACCACCTCGACCACATGCGCGAGGCCGCCGGCATCGACCACATCGGCATCGGCGGCGACTACGACGGCACGGCCTTCACCCCGGCCGGACTCGACGACGTCGCCGGCTACCCGAACCTGATCGCGGAGCTCCTGCACCGCGGCTGGTCGCACCAGGACCTGGCCAAGCTGACCTGGTCCAACGCGGTCCGCGTCCTGCGCGAGGCGGAGGACGTCTCCCGCGACCTGCGCGGCCGCACGGCCCCGTCGAACGCGACGATCGACGTGCTCGACGCGACCGACGCGCCGTAGGTCCTTCTTGACGGGTCCTCACCCGGACGGCCCACTCCACCGAGCCCCGCTCAGGGGCCGGTGGCACGGTGGACGGTACTGCCCCGCCGCTCTCGGCGGGGCGGTACTGCATCGCCGAGTCCGGAGTCACACCATGGCGGAACTGCTAGACGACCCTCCCACCACCCTCCCCACCGTGCCCGCCGCCCCGGAGCCACCTCCGCCGCTCGACGAGACGGCACGCGCCCGCGCCCTCCTCGCCGCCCAGCCGGTCACCGAGGGCCACACCGAACTCCCCGGCTCCCTCGACCCCGAGGACCTGCCGCCCGCCCGCGCCCCGGAGGCCGGGGCCCAGCTCTGGTGCCTGGACGCCGATCCCGACGAGGGCGTCATCGGGACCCTGCGGCGGATCGACTCCGTCCGCGCCCTCGTCGCCGGCTGCCCCGAGCACCTGCGCCTCGCGTACACCACCACCGAGCTGGCCCACGCCCGCAACTGCGGCCGCGTCGCCGCACTGCTCGGCCCGGTGAGCTGGACGGCGCTCGGCGGCTCGGCCGCCACTCTGCGGGCCTACCACGCCCTGGGCGTACGGGCCGTGAACCTCACCCGCTTCGACCTCTTCGCCCGTGACGCGGTACGGGAGATGAACCGCATCGGCCTGGCCGTGGACCTCTCCGGCGCCGACCCGGACACGGTCCGCCTGGCCCTCGCGGTCACCCGCGCCCCCGCCCTGCTGACCAGGGCGGACCCGGCGACCCTCCCGGACGACGTCCTGCGCCTCCTCGGCGAGAACGGCGCCGTCCTCATGGTCACCGTCACCGAGGACCCGGCGGCCGCCGCCGACGCCCTCGACCGGGTACGGGCGCAGGCGGGCCCGCACTGTGCGGGCGTCTCCCGCACCACCGCCCCGGCCGTGGGCTACGTACCGCTCTTCGCGGAGCTGCTCCGCCGGGGCTGGACCGCCCAGGAACTCGTCGGCCTCGCCCATGCCGACGCCACCCGGGCGCTGCGGGAGACGGAGTTCCTGGCCCGGACGAACCGGATCCGGCCGGCCGCGGCCTGACCGTCCGTACGGACGCGAGAGGTACGCGAGAGGTACGCGAGAGGGGCGCACCGCGCGGTGCGCCCCTCTCCGTGAGCCGTACGTCAGGCGGTCGGGCGGCCCATCGCCCGGTACGTCCAGCCGCCCGCCCGCCAGCGCTCCCCGTCGAGGGCGTTGCGGCCGTCGAGGATCACCCGCGTCGAGGCGACCGCGGCCAGCTCGGCCGGGTCGAGCTCGCGGAACTCGCGCCACTCGGTCAGGTGCAGCACGACGTCCGCGCCGCGCACCGCCTCCAGGGCCGAGGCGGCGTAGCCGAGGGTCGGGAAGACCTTGCGGGCGTTCTCCATGCCCTTCGGGTCGTAGACGGTCACCTGGCCGCCCTGGAGGTGTATCTGACCGGCGACGTTCAGCGCGGGGGAGTCGCGGACGTCGTCCGAGTCCGGCTTGAAGGTGGCGCCGAGCACGGCGACCCGACGGCCCAGGAAGGTGGACCCGCCGAGGGCCTCGCGGGCCATCTCCACCATCTGGCCGCGCCGCCGCATGTTGATCGAGTCGATCTCGCGCAGGAAGGTGAGGGCCTGGTCGGCGCCCAGCTCGCCCGCGCGGGCCATGAAGGCCCGGATGTCCTTGGGCAGGCATCCGCCGCCGAAGCCGATGCCGGCGCGCAGGAACTTGGCGCCGATCCGGTCGTCGTGGCCGATGGCCTCCGCGAGCTTCGCGACGTCGCCGCCGGCGGCCTCGCAGACCTCGGCCATCGCGTTGATGAAGGAGATCTTCGTCGCGAGGAAGGAGTTGGCGGCCGTCTTCACCAGTTCGGCCGTGGGGAAGTCGGTCACCACGAACGGCGTGCCCTCGCCGACGGGGACCGCGTACACCTCGCGGAGCGTCTTCTCGGCCCGCTCGCCGCGCACGCCGACGACGATCCGGTCCGGGTGGAGGGTGTCGTCGACGGCGAAGCCCTCGCGCAGGAACTCCGGGTTCCAGGCGAGCTCGACGCCCTCGGGGAGGAGCTCCGCGAGCCGCTGGGCCGAGCCGACCGGGACGGTCGACTTGCCGACGACCAGGGCGCCGTCGCGTACGACTCCGGCGAGGGAGGCGAAGGCGGCGTCCACGTAGCTCATGTCGCAGGCGTACTCGCCGTGCTTCTGCGGGGTGTTCACGCAGACGAAGTGCACGTCGCCGAAGGCGCCGACCTCCTCCCAGGAGGTGGTGAAGCGCAGCCGGCCGCTCGATCCCTCGATGCCGGCCACGTGCTTCGCGAGGAGCTCCTCCAGACCCGGCTCGTACATGGGGACGCGCCCGGCGGAGAGCATCTCGATCTTCTCGGGGACGACGTCCAGGCCGAGCACCTCGAAGCCCAGCTCCGCCATGGCCGCGGCGTGGGTGGCGCCGAGGTAGCCGGTGCCGATCACGGTGATCTTGAGGGCCATGCGGGACTCCAGGGAACGTCGGGCGGAATGCCTGCCCGAGCATAGTCGGGCCGGTCACGGTGCCCGTCGTGGTGCCCTGGTCCGGGGCCGTGTCACGCCCTACCCTTTGGGTTACTTAACGGTAGTTAGCAAGCGTGGGAGTGAGTGAACGTGGCGGGTTCGACTGATTTCGACCTGTATCGGCCCTCGGAGGAGCACGACATGCTCCGGGAGTCGGTGCGTGCCCTCGCGGAGGCGAAGATCGTTCCGTTCGCGGCGGCGGT